>JAQXBV010000039.1 GCA_029252195.1 Yoonia sp. | reverse complement strand
CAGTTCGCCGACGCCGTCCTCGCATTCATGCGCGAAACCATCCCGCATGAATGGACGAAATTCCGCGACAAGGTGTCAGACAACTGCCGCGTCATAACCCACGAGAACTTTCGGATTTTGGAGTAGCAGCGGTATAACAAAGAGAACGAAATATCGGACGACGATGCCGACGATGCCGACGATGCCGACGATATTGCGAGTAACCAAGACTAGGGGGGTCAACATGAAGTTTATAGATGTAGTTAAGCGGCACATAGGCCCGCCAGTAAAGATCGACTTAATTGTTCGTGACTTAGGAATCGATATCGACATGGAAGCCGACTTTGATACCTAGATCTCCGGTCAGCTTGAACGCCAGTTGGACGGAAAATTCAAGATTTCCTCCAATTTTATGGATGGTGAAAACCGTAAACGTTTTACCGTTGCCCATGAATTGGGACATTATATGCTCCACGCTCATCTAATTGGCGAGGGTTTAGACGATAATAAAGCATATAGAAGTGAAGCTTCTGGGAATTTCCACAATCGGGCCATTAAGAGGCAGCATGAAACCGAAGCAAATCGATTCGCAGCGCAGATTCTTATGCCAAAGAAAATGATCGAAAAACGAGCTAAAAGCGGTAAGACGGTTCAGGAATTGGCGGAATGTTTCAAGGTTTCTGCAGCGGCGATGGAAATCAGGCTTAAGACATTAGGCATATCCGTTTCAGCAGGGGCTGTGGTCTAAACCACAACCTCAACCTTCTCTTGTTCGCCAACCCCGAACACCCGTTTGTATCTTGCGATCTCTTCCGCTGGGCCCATGGCTTTGTTCGGGTTGTCGCTGAGTTTTATGGTGGGGTTGCCGTCGGCGCTGATGGCTTTGCAGACCAGTGAGAATGGCGCGAGGGTGTCGTTTGGGGTGAGCCCTTTGAAGTCGTTGGTCAGCATGGTGCCCCAGCCGAATGAGACGCGCACACGCCCTGCGAATTGCGCTTGCAGGGTCACGATTTTGTCGACGTCGAGCCCGTCGGAGAAGATGACCAGTTTCTTGGTCGGGTCCTCGCCGCGTGATTTCCACCAGTTGATTGCGGTTTCCGCCCCTGTTGCGGGGTCACCGCTGTCGACCCTGATCCCCGTCCAGCCCGCGAGCCAGTCGGGCGCATGTTCGAGGAAGCCTTTTGTCCCGTAGGTGTCGGGCAGGATGATCCGCAGGTTGCCGTCGTGTTCCGCGTGCCAGTCCGAGAGCACGTCGTAGGGCGCTTGGCGTAAATCGTCGTCTGTTCGGGCCAATGCGGCGTAAACCATGGGGAGTTCGTGGGCGTTTGTGCCGATAGCGGCGAGGTCGCGTTCCTTGGCTATCAGGCAGTTGGAGGTGCCGACAAAGTTGTTGCCCAGCCCTTCGGACATGGCTTGCACGCACCAGTCTTGCCAGAGGAAGCTATGCCTGCGCCGTGTGCCGAAGTCGGCGATGGCGAGGTTTTCGACGGTCCGCAGGGTTTCGACCTTTTCCCAGACCTTTGTTTTGGCGCGGGCGTAGAGGACTTCGATCTCGAACCGCCCCATTGTGCCAAGGACGGCGCGGCCGCGCAGCTCCATCAGGATCGCGAGGGCGGGGATTTCCCAGAGCATGACTTCGGGCCATGAGCCCTCAAAGGTGAGTTCGTATTGGCCGTCGACCTTTTCGAGGTGGTAGGGTGGCAGGCGCAGTTGTTCGAACCAGTCCATGAATTCGGGCGTGAACATCTGGCGTTTTCCGTAGAATGTGTTGCCGCGCATCCATGTGCTTTCTCCGCGTGTGAGGGAAAGCGAGCGAACGTGGTCGAGCTGTTCGCGCAACTCGCCCTCGTCCACGAGATCGGCAAGGCGGATGTGCTTGGAGCGGTTGATGAGGCTGAATGTAACCTGCCTGTCGGGTTTGTTGCGGAACACCGACTGGCACATCAGAAGCTTGTAAAAGTCCGTGTCGATGAGCGACCGCACAATCGGGTCGATCTTCCATTTGTGGTTCCAGACGCGGGTGGCGATATCGGTCATCAAGTCGTTCCTTATAGTTAAGGCGGTTAGACCAAGGAGACGGGGGGGATGGCAAGGGGTTATCAGAAGAACGCGTCGCCGTGTTCGTCGATGAGGTCTTTGCAGGTATCAAAAGAGAAGTCGGAATCCCGTTCGAGTTGCTGAATTGCAGTAAAACCCTCCGTAGCGCCGCTTCCGAGACTGTGAATTATTCGCTGTTTCTTTCGCGGTGAGAGGCCCATAGCTGTGCCAAAAAACTCTACGGCTTGTTTCACACTTACTGGTCGCGGAAAGCCAAGGAGTTCCATATTCTGCTGGTGAAACCCAAACCCTAAGAAAATGATCTTTTGGGCCGAGGCAACGAGAGACCTGATGTGGGCCAACTCGTTGTCGTCTGGGTCTTCATCATATGTTTTCAGGTACGCCGGCGCGTTGGCAATATGACTTGTGCCAATTCCACAAATATCGACTTCCAGCGGCGCTAGCATTCCATAGGGATGGATTATTTGAAGTTCGCTTCGAAGGTTCTTAGCTTCAGCAAGCGGCAAACCGTCATATTGGGCAATCGCGACATTTAAAAAGTGTTCAAACAAGCGGTCATAGTTAAATGTGATGACAGCCGTATTTTTCAGTCTCGTTTTGAACTGATCTTTCGTCAGGCCAGCTCGTAATTCACGGAAGAATGATGGCATCCAAGTATTGCGAATTGTCTTACCTATCTGCGGATCAAATTGAGCGTTTTGGGTTGAAACGCCAGAAACGACTTAACCGCTTTTCGTAAAGAACTCTGCACGCGTTTCACGTTCTGATAGAACTTAGGAATTGCGATCTTACCAACGGTTGCCACCGTTTCATCTGCCGTATCAGTCAAGAGAGTGTCGATGCTGCGCGAAAAAACGAGCCCAGCCGATATTCTGGAAAGCGCTGCCTGAGTGCGACTCAAAAAGTAATTTTCAGAACGAAGTAGAGCGAGATCCAGCTCTGTAGCCCTGCCGCCGTCACTTTTAACATGGTTGGATGTCGAAACGAGGCTAGAGATTGCCCCTATCAAATCCGCGCCCAGCGGCATGTTATAGTCAGACCCAGCCCCAGCGCCGATAATGAACAGCGTTTTGCAGCTGTTTGATGGTATCGTTTCTGTCATCGTGAAAATTCCCTCAACTAAACCTCAAGTTGAGCGACCGCGACGCATGACGGCAAGTGCAATGTCTTGTTGACAGGGCTGCATCTATCCCGTCTTTTGCAGGCAAACCAAAAGGCCACATCATGACCCATTCCCTTCCCCGTGCGGCGCTTATGGTCGTGACTGCCATGATCCTGATCGTGTCGGGCGATGCGGCGGCAAAGATATTGGGGCGCGGTGGATTTGATCCTGTGTTTGTGGCGTGGACCCGCTTTGCGCTGGCAGCTGTCATCGTCGCCCCTTTTGCGGGGTTGCAGCGGGGGGATCTGAAGCTCGCGATGGACTGGCGCTTGGTCTTGCGCGCCTTGCTGATCGTGGGCGGGATTACTTGCATTTTGACAGCCCTCAAGACCGAGCCTATGGCCAATGTGTTTGGCGGGTTTTTCATCGGGCCGATTGTGGCCTATGTGCTCTCTGCCCTCTTGCTCAAAGAGGTCGTCACTTGGCGCAGGTCCGCCTTGCTCGCCATTAGCTTTATCGGCGTTTTAGTCGTTGTTAGACCCGGTTTCGGGATGACGGCAGGCATGGGATTTGCCGTTCTTGCAGGATGTTTGCACGGCTCTTATCTGGTCTCGACACGCTGGCTCGCGGGGCAATTCCGCCCCCGCTTTTTACTACTTTCGCAATTGGTCATCGGGGCGCTTTTGATCGCGCCCTTCGCGATTGGCCCTGTGCCAGAGGTCACGGCTTCTGTCGCTGGATTGATCCTGATCAGCGCGATGGGTTCGGCGGTAGGCAACCTGCTGTTGGTCTTGGTCAACCGCACAACACCCGCCAGTGTGATCGCCCCTTTGATCTATAGCCAGCTCATTGTCGCCACCGTTTTGGGTGTCCTGGTGTTTGGCGAATGGCCCGATGCCTATACCCTGCTGGGTCTCGCCATCATCGTAGCGGCGGGGGCATCATCTGTGTGGTTTGCAGGTCGCGGACGTTAATCCCGTTTCGGCGGCAGTTTCGCCATTTCAGCATCATGTAGGCGCTTGCTCACCTCGGGAGATACCCCAAGAGACTTTTCAATGGCGTGCAAAAGCAGATCCTCCTCTGGGCGCTCTTCCCCATCGGCAAAAACAACAGACCAAAGCGCCGCGACAGCCGCCTCACGGGCTTCCACGCTAATCGCGTTATGCAAGATCTCGGCAAGGTCTTCGGTTGCTGGCATTTCTTCCTCCAGCTTTTCACAGCCAGCGCGCATTTTGGCCGCTTGCACGGGATTCAGTCCATAAAGTTTGCTCAAAACCGCATCAATTTTCTCAACTTCTTCAAACAGATAGGCGTGATCTGCTTTGGCCGCGCGCACCATCAACGCACCCAGCGCATTGCGCGCATCGGCCTCTGGCAGAGGCGTGGAGAAATCGTTGTCGACGTGAAACAGGGCAAGAATACGTGAAAACATGAGAGAGCGATCCGTTCGATAAAGCAGCGTTAGTTAGGACCGTAAGGAAACGATGTAGGTGACGCAAGAATCTTAGCTCTTCCGCAGTATTTCGAGAAATGCGTCGCCAAATCGCGCCGACTGCTTGTCGCCAATGATCCGCGCAATCCCCGCGATATCGGCGTTGCGCAATTGGGCCACCTTCGCCAACGTCGAGGCCGTCAGTGACATCGGTTTGCCCGCCCCGTCACTGCCGCGCGCGAGCTCTGCTTGGGCAGCAAGAAGCCGATCGTAAACAGCCCCTTCGCTTTTGCCCGCCAACTTGCGCCGCATCGGATGCACGTCTTCCGCCGCGCCTGTGATGACCGCCAGAAAGGCGTCACCATAGCTTTGCAGCTTTTTCGCGCCAATGCCGCCGATCTGCGCCATCTCGTCCAGCGTCATGGGCCGTTTCTCGGCCATCTCGATCAGTGTCTTATCGTTGAACACGATATAGGCGGGTCCGCCAAGCTGCTCCGCAAAGAACCTCCGCTTCGCCTTAAGCGCGGACAGGAGCGGCGCATCTTCGTCAGAGACCATCTGGCGAATTTTGGGGCCAGAGCCCTTGGCCGCTTTGATGCTGTCGCGCCGCAGCTCGATTGTCGCTTCCCCGCGCAGAATAGGCCTCGCGGCCTCTGTCATACGCAGCGCGCCATAGCGCTCGGGGTCTGGCCGCATCAAATCGCGCCCCATCATCTGCCTGAAAATCGCCTGCCACTGCCGTTTGTCATAGTCTTTGCCGACGCCATATGTCGGCAAGCTATCATGACCGCGCTGCACGATCTTTTCGGTTTTCACCCCCAACAGGATATCGATCAGGTGCCCCGCACCGAACCATTCCTCGGTTCGCAAAGCGGCAGAAAGCGCCATGCGCACCGCCGTTGTGCCGTCAAAAATTTCGGCAGGTTTGTCGCAAAGGTCACAATTGCCGCAAGGCTGCGGGTCTTCGCCAAAATAGGTCAGCAGGTTCACGCGCCTGCAATGCAGCGCCTCGGCCAGACCCAAGAGCGCGTTCAGGCGCCCATGATCGGCAGCACGGCGTTCGGGCGGGGCCAGCCCCTCGTCGACCTGTTGGCGGCGGTAGCGGATATCGTCGGGGCCAAAAAGCGTGAGCGTCTCGGCAGGGGCACCATCGCGCCCCGCGCGCCCGATTTCTTGGTAATAGCTTTCGATCGATTTCGGCAGATCCGCGTGGGCGACCCAGCGGATGTCGGGCTTATCAATCCCCATGCCAAAGGCTACGGTGGCGCAAACGATCAACCCGTCCTCTTGCTGGAAGCGGCGTTCGACGATGCGACGGTCTTCGGCTTCCATGCCGCCATGGTAATAGCAGGCGGAATGGCCAGCGTCGTTCAGCGCCTTTCCCAAGGTCTCCGTCTTGGCCCGCGTACCGCAATAGACGATGCCAGACTGACCCTTCCGCGCGGCGGCGAAGTTGAGGATTTGCGCGCGCGGTCCGTCTTTGACGGCAAAAGCGAGGTGGATATTGGGGCGGTCAAAGCCGCGCAGGAAGGTGGAAGGCTCCACCCCGTCGAACAGTTTTTGCACAATCTCGGCACGGGTCTCTGCATCGGCAGTCGCAGTGAAGGCGGCCAATGGCACGTCAAGCATACGGCGGAGCTCGCCGATACGCAGATAATCGGGGCGGAAATCGTGGCCCCATTGGCTCACACAATGCGCCTCGTCGACGGCGATCATCGTGACGCCAACGCGGCGCAACATTTGCATTGTGCCGCCAGAGGCAAGCCGCTCGGGCGCCATATAGAGCAGACGCAAAGTGCCCGCCTCCAGCCCGCGCCAAACCGCTTCGGTCTCTTCTTCGGTATTGCCAGAGGTCAACGCGCCCGCATCAACACCCGCCGCTTGCAGCGCCCGTACCTGATCACGCATCAGCGCAATGAGCGGCGAAATGACAACTGTCACCCCGTCGCGGGCCAGTGCAGGCAGTTGAAAGCAAAGGGATTTGCCGCCACCCGTGGGCATAATCGCAAGGGTGTTCTCACCCGCAATCACGGCCTCCACGATCTCTTGCTGACCAGGCCTGAAGGCATCAAAGCCAAAGATATCTTTCAGCAGCACGGCGGCGCTCATGGGGGTGTGACCTGTTTGTTCTTATTGGTGCTCGGGCCCTGACAATCCCACATGAAGAATCCGCAAACAAGGCTTGTTTGGATCACAATGCGCATGGCGTGCTTGCACCCCTCGCACCCCTTGCTTACCCATGTCGCAACAAAGGAGCGAACATGGGCGAAATTACATTGGTGCGGCACGGGCAGGCGAATTCTTCCGCCACGACCGAGGCGGGTTATGACATGCTGACCGAGCTTGGGCATCAGCAGGCCGAATGGTTGGGTCATTGGATTCACGCGCACGACGGCCCGTTTGATGCGGTCTTTGCAGGGAGCTTGCGGCGGCAACAAGAAACCGTGTCAGGCATGGGGTTTACCGATGTGACGACCGATCCTCGCCTCAATGAGATCGCCTATTACAACCTGACCGCCGAAATGGAGGCCAAGGGGCTCGCCAAACGGGAAAGTCCTGACGATTTCGCGACGCATTTTCCAGCGACCCTGACCGCTTGGCAGGACGGCAAGATTACGGGCAGCGAGCGCTATGCCGATTTTACCGCCCGTGTCGCGGGCGTTTTGGCCGAAGCCGCCCAACCGGGAAAACGCGTTCTTTGCGTGACCTCTGGCGGGATCATTGCCCGCGCGGTTGCCGACATCCTGCACCTCGATATCGCAAAGATGGCGCAAATTGCCTTGCCGATCCTCAACACCTCTGTGCACCGTATCCATGTGACCCCGCACGGCCCAATTTTGGCGGTGTTCAACAGCGCCCCTCACCTTGATCACGCGGACCGCTTGGCCGCCCGCACCTACTACTAAGGACCCCGTCATGGAGCTATTCTACGCCCCCAACACGATCTCGGTCGTGGTCGCAATTGCCCTGGAGGAGGCGGGGATTGCCTATAGGCCACGCTTGGTCGATTTCGCACAGGCCGAACAAGCCAAAGCGCCATACTTGGCCGTCAACCCTAAGGGACGTGTGCCTGCGCTGGTAACGTCAGAAGGCACCCTCACAGAGACGGGGGCGATCCTAGACTACATCGGCACGTTGGCCCCCGAGTTGATCCCCACCGACCCATTTCAGGCGGGGCGGATGCGCGAGGTGATGTGCTATGTCGCCTCCACGTTCCATGTGGCCCACGCCCATAAACTACGTGGCTCCCGTTGGGCTGACCAAGAGGCGAGCTTTGCCGATATGCGCGCCAAGGTGCCACAAACAATTGCGGCTTGTTGCGCCTATTTAGAGTCTACTTATGCGCTTGAGCCCTTTGTATTGGGGTCTGATTTCACACTCGCCGATCCCTACCTCTATGTTGTCGCCACTTGGGGCGAAGGAGACGGCGTAAGAATGTCCGACTATCCCAATCTCTGTGCGTTTATGGAGACCATAAGCGCCCGCCCATCGGTACAGACAGTTATCGCAAAAGGAATGCTCACATGACACATATCTGGGTGCGCGCCGAAAGTCGCGATCATGAAGAACGGGCTGGGCTGACGCCTGCGGGTGCGGCTGAATTGTTGGCCGCCGGCTATGCCGTGACCGTCGAGCAAAGCGTGCAACGCGCGATTCCGATTGAGGGATATGTCGCTGCGGGTTGCGCAATTGCGCCGGAGGGTGCTTGGATCACCGCGCCCCGCGATGCGATCATTTTCGGCCTCAAGGAATTGCCAGAGGACGGCACGCCCCTGCCCCATCGCCACATCATGTTTGGCCACGCCTATAAAGGGCAAGCGGCAGGCCGCGCCCTGCTGGATCGGTTCAAAGCGGGCGGTGGCGCGCTCTATGATCTGGAATATCTGGTGGACGAAACGGGGCGTCGCGTCGCCGCTTTTGGCTATTGGGCTGGCTACGCGGGGGCGGCAGTCAGCCTGCTGGCATGGATGGCGCAAAAGCGGGGCGGCATTTGCCCCTCGGTTGACACCTACGCCAGCGCCAAAGCGATGCGGGTTGCGCTGGCCGCGGAACTATCAGATCTGCCAAATACTCTGATTATTGGCGCTTTAGGGCGGGTGGGCACGGGCGCGGCGGACCTCTTTGAGGCGCTGGGCCTGACGGTCACCAAATGGGACATGGCCGAAACGGCCTCTGGCGGCCCCTTCCCAGAAATCCTCGCGCACGACATTTTCCTGAATTGTATTCTTGCCCGCGACGGCACCCCTGTCTTCGTCCCCACCACGGCCAAAACCGCAGTGCGCCGCTTGTCTGTTATTGGTGACATCGCTTGTGATCCGCAAAGCGATTTTTCCCCGATCAAGGTCTATAACCGCGAAACAACTTGGGCGAATCCAGCCTTGCGGGTGAATGAAAACCCTCCACTTGACGTGACGGCCATCGACAACCTGCCGTCACTCTTGCCTGTTGAAAGCAGTGAGGACTTCGCGGGTCAATTGCTGGACCACCTCAAAACGCTCGACGCGATTGATCAGGGTGTCTGGGGTCGCGCCCGCGCCGTGTTTGATCGCGCAACTGCGTAGGATGGGTTTTAACCCATCCCCTACTTCGCGCCAAACAAGCGGTAATACATCCAGTCAGGCATAAACTGCGACAAGCGGAAGACCCATGAAAACACCATCGGAAAGCTTCGCTTGAACCGGTCGCTGTTCATATGCTCGAAGAACTCCTGCGCCGCCGCTTCCGGCGTCATAATAAATGGCATGGTAAAGTCGTTCTTTTCGGTCAGACGTGTCTTGATGAAACCCGGATTAATGACCTGCACGCGGATGTCCGTTTTATGCAAATCGGCCTGCATAGACTCTGCTAATGCCATCAGCCCCGCCTTAGAAGCGGAATACCCGATCGCACCTGGAAGCCCGCGAAATCCGGAAAGCGAGCCCGTCAAAACGATGTGCCCAGAACCCCGTTTTACCATCTGACCAATCACGGCACCCACGACCCGAGACCCACCAAGAAAGTTGATCTCGCCCATCAAATCTGCCTTTTTGTTGTCCCATTCCGAGGCTTTCATCGGCCAATAAACACCGGCCAAATAGACTACACCGTCAATCTCACCGACCGCCTCTGCTGCTGCTTCCACGGCGGAAAGATCGCTGACATCGACAGTCACATAAGACGCCTTACCGCCAACCTCGGCCACCAGCGATTTCAACCTGTCATCGCTGCGCGCGGACGCGATCACTTCGGCTCCGGCTGCGCTCAACTTTTTGGCCACCTCGCGCCCAAGCCCCTCACTTGCCCCGACGATCCAGTAGCGTTTACCTTGCCAGTTCATCATCGTCATTCTCCAGATTCAGTGTCAACAAAAGGCCAATCGCGATGCATTTCAGCACGGAAGGCACGAGCGCATAAAGCACGGTCAGCGTTACGAGGGCTTTCGCGGGCAGCTCTGCCTGCCCAGACTCAAAGCCTGCGTTTTCCAAAAGTGGCAGCAGGATGACGGCGGCAAATGCGAGGGTGAACTTACTCACAAGTGACCATAATCCAAACCCTTGCCCGCCATTGGGTGCAATTTCGGCCATGCGCTGCGCGAAAATTGCAGGAAGCAACGTGAGGTCTGCCCCGATCGTCGCGCCTGAGAGCACGCACACAACGGCAAAGGGCACAATATCGCCGGTGCCCAGCGTGATCACATATCCAAAGGATACAACGGCCAGGACCATCGCCAACAGAAGCGTCCTTTTTGCCCGATAGCGCCGCGCAAGGGCCGACCAGACTGGCGATGAAAGTGCCGCGGCGAGAAAGAATAGCACGAGAAGCGGCCCTTCCCAGCCAACTGCGCCCAGTCGTGCCTCAACGAAGAACAAAAAGAGGGTTGAAGAGACCGCAAGCGGTGTCGCGTTCACGAGAGCCAAGACCAAAAGCTTGCGTGTGAGCGGATCGCTTAATATCTGTCGCATCGGTGCGGGTGCTTGGCTGACGGAGGCGCGCCATTCGGGCCACATAAAGGCCGTCGCGAGCAAGGTTGCGGTCGCAAACCCATAGGCGAATGCGGCAAATGGGGCTGCGCTGAAATCCATCAGGACAGTCGGCGCCACGGCTGCGATACAGACCCCAAGCAGCGCACCCGTTTCACGCCAAGCCGCCAAGCGAAACTGGCCATTTGGTCCTGCTTTGCTCACCCCTTGTGCGTAAAAATTTATACTCAAAAAACTAAAAGCCGTAAACAGCCCTGTGATGGTAATGCCAAACCAGATTGCAGGATCAATCAGCGGAAAAACTGCAAATAGCCCAATCATAGACACTGCTAATAGGACCGCGACCGCGCTGATGATCACCGCCTTGCCGCGCTGCATCCGTTCGCTGAACCACCCGAGGACAGGGTCTTGCACGACGTCAAAAAGGCGCAGCCCAAACAGGATCGCACCCAGCGCCGTCAGGCTGACGCCGTAAGTATCGGCGTAATATTTTGGCGCATAGATATAGATCGGCAGGCCCGCCGCCGAAAGGACAGCGCCGAAGCCCGCATAGGCGGGGAGCCTCTCCCGCCATGGGTTCATTGGCTAACATCTTGGGAGGGTGGCTCGGGATGCGGCCGATATTTTGCCCCTTTCCACCACAACTTCAGCGCTTGCCAGTGGATAAGCGCCAAAACGCGCCGCGAGCCAAAGGGGCGGCGCAGCGCAGCCTTCAAGATAGACATGTTGCTGAGCGGTTGACGCTGGCCTGTCAGGGTCGCGATCAACCCGCCATTGCCGCGCGAATAATCGATCCAGATCCCGATGCTGTCAGGCTGGATATCAAAGCGGAACGTATAGCCGCCCTCAATCGGCTGAAACGGCGAGACGTGAAAGATTTTCTGCGCAGAAATAGCCTCTAACTTGGTGATTTCCCGCAAATCATCTTGCTTACACAGATAGGAGTGTCGCGCGCCAAAGGTGTTCGTGACCTCTGCAATGACCGCACGCAATATACCGTCGTCATCGTGGCAAAGCCAAAACGAAACAGGGTTGAACACATGCCCAAGGATGCGCGGTTGTGCCAGCAGATCAATGCGACCCGTCAGCGGCACCTGATGCTTTGCCAGTACATCACGCACCCACGCCGCACCTGTCCCCGCCTTGGGGGGGCCACCATGATCGCTGTCGTGCAGTGACATCAGGCTCCCTGCGTTGCGGGCGAACAAGCGTGGCCCGTACACCTCGGCCTCGGCATCAACCAAGATGT
This sequence comes from Yoonia sp., assembly GCA_029252195.1. Lineage (GTDB taxonomy): Bacteria > Pseudomonadota > Alphaproteobacteria > Rhodobacterales > Rhodobacteraceae > Yoonia. The sequence goes on along the minus strand of JAQXBV010000039.1, from coordinate 50,264 downwards.
AGTCGATCGAATACCGAAAGGCGTTTTTGATTGCCCCGCGTCGCCCGTGATAGGTCTCGCCAGCGATATGATGGACGGTGCTCACTCGGCGGCCAGCGCAACCTTAGGGGTTACGTTGAGCGCTGCTACGACATCAACAGCCGAAGACAGGCCATCCTCATGAAAGCCGTTTTTCATCCAAGCACCGCAGAACCAAGTATTTTGCCGCCCGTTCATTGCCGCAACCTCCTTTTGCGCGGCAAGCGCCGCAAGGTCGTAGACAGGGTGGCGCAATGTGGTTTCATCCCAGATCAGCTCCTCACGGATCGTCCGTGTTGTATTGAGCGTGACCATAAAGTCTTGGTCTTGCAACCATGGCTGAAGCGAATTCATCCAATAAGTGAGGTCAATTTGATCGGACCGCTTGCCCCGATCTTCGGTGTAGATCCACGAAGACCAGACCGCTTTGCGCTTTGGCATGATCGCAGTGTCCGAATGCAGCACGATCTTGTTCGGTTGGTATTTGATTGCGCCAAGTGCACGTTGCTCTGCGGCGCTGGCATCCGACAAAAGACGCAAAGTGTCGTCAGAATGGGTCGCAAAGACGACATCGTCGAAATGCTCCCACTCGCCGCCCGAGGCCTTAACCTCGACCCCGTCTGCGGTGCGCCGCACGCCGTCTACACCTGTACCCAAGCGCAGATCGACGCCCCGCTTCACCATATCCGCACCCAGCCGCCCGACATATTCCTGACTGCCCCCTTGGACTGTGTACCATTGGTGTTGCCCTGTGGCCTGCAACAAGGCGTGATTATCAAAGAAGGTCATCATCGCATGGGCGGGGAAATCCATGATCTTTTCCTTCGGTGTCGACCAAATCGCGCCCGAGAACGGCAACAGATAGTGATCGCGGAAGAAATCAGACAAGCCCAGCTTCGCCATGAGACCGCCGATGGTCAGTGACCTGTCTGCACTCGCTGCAAGCGCATGCTTGTTGAAATGCAAAATATCGCGGAGCATCCGCAAAAACTTCGGACGCACGGCATTGCGCCGCTGCGCGAAGATCCCGTTCAGCCCGGAAAGCCCGAATTCGAACTGCCCGCCATCAAACGACGCCCCAAAGCTCATGTTGCTTTTCACGACGGGAACGTCGAGTTCGGCAAACAGCGCCGCCAGATGCGGATAATTGGCGTAGTTAAAGACGATGAAGCCGGTGTCGACAGGTGTTTCACCCATTGGCCCCGCCATGCGTGTGCGGGCGTGCCCACCGAGCCGATTGGCGGCTTCAAACAAAGCGACTCGGTGATTTTTGGCCAACATATGGGCCGCGCCCATTCCAGAAATGCCCGCCCCAATCACAGCAATCTTGCGGGGGGCGGTTGGTACGGCTTCTAATGGCATAGGGCGTCCTTTGTTGATTTCGTAAATATTACGGCACTCAGCCCCAATTGGATGAACTTTAGATTTATTTTTTGCATAACTGATCCGCAGCGAGAGTTCGCCCGTAAACATGGCATGATTAAGCAAATGTCCCGCCCTCGCCCCTTGTCACCCGATGCCGTATCGTCAAGCCTCACGGCGGGCGCTATAGTCGCGTGGAAATCAGGAGCGAAATCTTTGTCTTCAACTCAGACAACAAAGCGGCTGGCATGGATTGATCAGCTCTCTGCGGTAAGAGATCATCAGGATCGCGCCGCATTTGCAGAACTCTTCGAGTATTTTGCGCCGCGGATTAAGTCCTTTTTGATGAAATCGGGCACCCTACCGGACATGGCCGAGGAATGCGCCCAAGAGGTGATGGTCACCGTCTGGAATAAGGCTCATCTGTTTGACCCAGCCAAGGCAAGCGTTTCGACGTGGATTTTTACGATCGCGCGGAACCGTCGGATCGACATGATCCGCAAAAACCGCAGGCCGGAACCCGAAGATTTGCCGTGGGGGCCAGAGGAAACACCGTCGCAGGCCGATACATTAGCCCTGCAAGAAGAAACCGAAATGCTGGGTCGCGCCTTGGCCGATCTCCCCGAAAAGCAACGTCAATTGATCGAGCGCGCCTATTTTGGCGAGTTGACCCATAGCGAGATTGCGGCCGAAACCGGCTTGCCGCTAGGCACGATCAAATCCCGAATTCGACTAGCGCTTGACCGCTTGCGCCACGCAATGAACTGAGCAGAGATATGAGCAATATTAAACACCACCTCACCGCGCCGCTTTTGATGGGCTATTCGGCAGGCACCCTGCCCGAGGCCTTTAACCTCGTTGTCGCCACACATGTTTCAATGTGCGACGATTGCCGCGCCGCTGTGGCCGAATATGATGCGCTTGGTGGCGAGGTCATGTTGGACACGCAACCGATCACAATGGACGCCGCGTCATTGGCCGCGACGTTTGCTTTGATCGACAAAGGGGCGCCCGCGCCCACAGCCAAGCCCCGCGCGCGCGGCGTATTTCCGACGCCGTTGCAAGACTATGTCTCTGGTGATCTGTCGGATGTGAAATGGCGCAAGGTCGGCGGCGGTGTGAGCCAGATGGTATTGAAAACCGACGGCGATGCCACTGTCCGTTTGCTCAAAATCCCTGCGGGCACCGCAATCCCCGATCACGGGCACCGCGGCACGGAATTGACGCTTGTCTTGCAAGGGGCCTTTGTGGATGAAACAGATCGGTTTGCCCGAGGTGATGTCGAGGTCGCTAATGAAGACCTCAACCACACCCCAACCGCCGAAGAAGGGCTCGACTGCATTTGTCTTGCGGCCACCGATTCGCCGCTGCGCTTTAACGGTATTATTCCACGGCTCGCGCAGCGGTTTGTCGGGATCTGATCAAGCCCGCCTGAGATCAGTTCCAAGCCATAGGATAGAGCACACCTGCGCGCTTGACCCAGCCATCACCACCGGACGAAATATAAAATGTGCGTCCTGCGTAGGCGCCCGTGACAACGTAATAATCTGGCGCCTTTATGACGCTGCCCTGATCTGCGCCACAAACCAGCATGTCGCCGCAGGGCCGGAGAGTGAACGTGTGCATTTCCCCATGCTCCGCCGAGATCACTGATATTTCGCCAGTATCAAACGGGGCGTCTTGAAAGCTGTCCGCATAAGCGCGCGTTGCTTGAATAGGCATATTCGGAAAGGTCAGTGGTTTCCCGCCACAGGCGCTCAAAAGCGTCAAGGCAATGATTGGCAGCGCAAGTGATTTCAACATGGGACCCTCTGAATATATGTTGCGTCGACAATGCCCCTAGGGCTTTGGCTGTGCAAGGGGGACGACGGTGCTCTCGATCTCTGGGGTGATGTCTTCGAAATCAAAGTTGTCGAGTTTGGCGGCCCGCTTGCCCGCCCGCTCGGAGGCGATGTTAATGTCTTCGAGGTCTTTGCGCGCTTGGCCAAAGTGCATGTTCAATTTCGTCACGCGCTCTGACACCAATTCCACGTCGCGGTGCAAAAGGCGCAGGGTCGTGCGGATTGCGCCGGCTTGTTCACGCATCCGCGCGTCTTTGAGGATTGCGCGCATTGTGTTGAGCGTCGCCATGCAAGTCGTCGGAGAAACGATCCAGACACGGGCTGCAAAGCCGTCGCGAACCAGTTCTGGAAAGTTGGCGTGCAGTTCAGCATAGACCGCCTCGGACGGCAGGAACATCAACGCCCCATCTGCCGTTTCACCGTCCAGAATATACTTCTCCGAAATCGCCTTGATATGGGCCTTCACGCTTGTGCGCATGAATTTGGCGGCCTCATTGGCCTCCCAATCGGTCTTGGCGTTGCGCAGCGCCTCATAGGCTTCTAGCGGAAATTTGCTGTCGATCACGATAGGACCCGGCGGATTCGGCAAATGGATCAGGCAATCGGCCCGCTTGCCGTTGGTCAGCGTGGGCTGGAACGTATAAGCGTCCGACGGCAGCGCCTTGCTCACGATATCATTAAGCTGGATTTCACCAAATGCGCCGCGCGTTTGCTTGTTCGATAGGATGTCTTGCAGTGACAACACATCGCCCGATAGCTTGGTGATATTCTCTTGCGCCTTGTCGATCGTCATCAGGCGCTGCTGCAATTCGCCCAAGGATTGCGCCGTGCGCTGCGCCGAGGACGACAGGTTCACATTCAGCGATTCCGTCACTTGGCTGAGCCGCCGCTCCATCAATTGCAGCGTCCGCGCTTGTTGCTGCGCCTGCGCCTCCGTCACCGAGGTGAGCCCCCCGAACAGTTGCTGTTGCCCGTTCGAGAGCATCTCGACACGACTGCCCAGTCCGCCCATCTGGCTCGCCAAAATTTGCGCCATCTCACCCGATTTGCCAGCACGACGCACCGCGATAATCAACAGGATCACCACCAGCAAGAGCAAGAGGGCAAAGGTGAGACCGGCGAGGAACAACGGGTCGTCTAGGCCAAAGGTGTAATCGCCGATCGTGATCATGTGCGACCGAATAAGCGTTCAATATCGGAGAGTTTCAACTCCACATAGGTCGGGCGTCCGTGGTTACATTGCCCCGACAACGGTGTCGCTTCCATTTCACGCAGCAGTGCATTCATCTCTTCGCCGCGCATCCGCCGTCCTGTGCGAATGGATCCGTGACAGGCCACGCGGGACAGAATCGCTTCAACCTTTGACTGCACGCGATCACTGCCGCCCGTGTCGGCCAATTCGTCCAGAATATCGCGCAGCATCGCTTCTGCGTTAACCTCACCCAAGATCGCGGGGGTCTCGCGCACGGCAATCGCACCGCCGCCAAAGGGCTCGATCCCAAGCCCGAACCGCGCCAGATCATCGGCGATTTCCAGTAATTGCGCGGCCTCATTCTCGGTCATTTCCAAAATCTCGGGAATGAGCAACGCCTGCGCTGCGACACCGTTTTCGGCCATCTGTTTCTTGAGCTTTTCATAAACAAGCCGCTCATGCGCCGCGTGCCCGTCAACGATCACGATCCCTGCTTTGGTCTGCGCGATGATGTAATTTTCATGCACCTGCGCGCGGGCGGCACCAAGCGGGAGGTGATCCGGCTCGTCCATCGGCACAGGCTCGATGCGCGCAGAGGGTGCCTCGGAAAATCCCGGCGCTTGTGCCTGAAACGTCATGGAGCGTGCTGAAAACGAGGGGCGGTCCATCTGATAGACTCGGGGTTCGGTCACTTCAGGGCGCATCGCACCCAAGGTCGCATTTGCCACGGTGGTCGAGGCGCGATGCCCCGCCTCCGCCAAAGCGTGCCGTAGACCAGAGACGATGAGGCCACGAACAACAGCAGGCTCACGAAAGCGGACTTCCGACTTTGCGGGATGCACGTTCACATCCACAAGCGTCGGGTCGCAATCGACAAACAGCGCGGCGACGGGGTGACGGTCCCGCGACAACACATCCATATAGGCCGCGCGCAATGCACCCAGCAGCATCTTGTCGCGCACGGGGCGACCGTTCACGAACAGAAATTGCGCCACCGCAGCCCCCCGCGAATAGGTCGGCAAAGCGGCATAGCCCGTCAAATGAAACCCGTCACGCTCCGCATCAATCGGCAGCGCGTTATCAGCGAAATCGCGGCCCAGAACAGTGCGTAACCGCCCATGGAGCGCATCAAAAAGATCGCCAGTCTCGGCGTCGGCGCGGAAGACCGTGCGGTTATCCCCGTTTGATGCATCCCGCAGAATGAAGGTCACGAAAGGTTCGGCCATCGCCAACCGCTTGACCACGTCACCTACCGCTTGGGCCTCTGCGCGGTCAGTACGCAGAAACTTGAGCCGTGCAGGCGTCGCATAAAACATATCGCGCAATTCAACCACGGTGCCCGCCGATAACGCCGCAGGGCGCACCTCACCGTGACGCCCACCTGACACGGCGATGCTCGCGCCGTCTTCGCCATCAATGCGGCTCGTGATCGTCAGGCGGCCAACAGCGCCGAGCGACGGCAGCGCCTCGCCACGAAAGCCAAAGGAATGGATATTCAAAAGGTCCGAGCCGTCAATCTTGCTTGTCGCATGGCGGGACAATGCCAGTGGCAAATCAGGCCCGGAAATCCCGCAACCATCATCTGTCACGCGGATCAGGGTCTTGCCACCATCGGCGATGACCACCTCGATACGGTGCGCACCGGCATCAATCGCGTTCTCAACCAATTCCTTCACGGCAGAGGCGGGCCGTTCCAGCACTTCGCCCGCAGCGATCCGGTTGATCGCGGCGTTATCAAGCTGCCGAATGATCGGACGGGGCTTTATCTGGGGGTCAAGGTTGGCCATGCTACAAGGTTTAGCATGGGCATGGCCGATTCTGCGAGTGCGATTGTTGGTTAATCGGTGCTTTCCAAGCCAACGGGCTGACCGACCACGACAAAATGTAACTCATCAGGGTGCAGCAATTCTTTGGCCACGCGGTTCAGGTCTTCTAGTGTCACCGCCTCGATATAAGCGTTGCGATTGATGACATACTCCGTGGGCAGGCCGATCATCTGCATACCGACCATGATGTCCGCAATCTCGGCGTTCCCATCGAACCGCAGCGGATATTCGCCCGTCAAATAGGTTTTCATCGTGGCAAGCTCTTCAGGCGTGGCACCGTTCGTTGCCAGATCCGTCCAGACGTCGCGGGTGACCTGGATCGCCTCTGCAATGGCCGCGTTGCCGCTGGCAACCTGACCGATCCACATTTCCGCGTGGAATTTGGGCACAAGATACGAGCGAATCCCATAGGTAAGCCCCCGCTTTTCGCGGACCTCGTTCATCAGGCGGCTTTCGAAACCAGAGCCTCCCAAAATCTCGTTGAGGATATAGGCCGCGAAGAAATCATCGTCGTCGCGGGTGATGCCACGGTGCCCGAAAAGGGCCACGGATTGCGGCGTCTCATAGGGGATCACAGTAAGCCCGCCTTTGAGCCCGAAATCGACATGTGGCGGTGCAGGCGGCCCTTCGGCGGGCAGATCGCCCAAGAGCGTGCCCAGCATTGGCCCGATCTCATCTGCGGTAATGTCGCCCACAGCAGAGACATAAATCTCGGCGCGCGTGAGCGTATTGCGATAGGCCTCGAACATGTCGGCTTGGGTAAGTGCGTTCACGCTTTCAACGGTCCCATCAATCGACGACCCGTAGGGGTGATTGCCAAAGGCCGCGTTGTCGAAATAGGTGCTGGCGATGCGGTTCGGGCTCTTTGCGTCGCTCGCAATGCCGGACAGCACCTGCGCACGCACGCGGTCAATCGCGTCTTGATCAAAGCGGGGCGCGGACAGGGCCTGATGCAAAAGAGCAAGCACCTCGTCTTTGTTTTCGGTCAGGAAGCGCGCGGAAATCGACATCGTGTCGTCATAAGCGCGAAAGGAAAAGCTGGCGGCAAGTGCGTCGAGCTTGGTCTGAAAGGCGCGCGCATCCATGTCGCCGCTGCCTTCTTCGATCAACGCCATCATCAGGTTCACAGCGCCACGTTTATCGGGCAGATCAAGCGAAGCACCGCCCCGCATCCGAATTTCAAGCGCCGTAAATGGGATCGACGGTTCCTCGACGACCCATGCGTTGATCCCGCCCTCGGACGTGACCTCTTTGATTTCGGTGGCAGAAGCGATTGACGCCGCGAGCACAAAACATGCGGTCAGGAGAATACGGAGCATTAGCGGGCCTCCTCGGCGCTGGACACGACCCAGCCAGTGACAGATTGATCACGGTTGAACACTTTGGCGGCGACCGCCTTAATGTCGGCTTCGGTCACGTCTTGCAGGATTTGCGGCCAGTCTTGCACGTCTTGGATCGTCAACCCTTGGGTCAGCGCCGCGCCATAGCGGTTGGCAAGACCTTCGACGTTATCCTTGGCGTAGATTTCGGAGGCGCGCAGCTGCGTGCGGATACTTTCCATTTGGGCCGGATCAATCGGGGTCGCAAGGAAATCCGCGATCACCTTGTCCATCGCCGCTTCTGCCTCCGAAAGACTGACACCTTCGGAAGGCACAACCGAGATGCTGAAGGTACTGTCGTCCAAGCTCGACCCGTCATAGCCCGCGCGGGTATAGACCGCGATCTGGCTATCAAACTGGAGAGCTTGCCCTAGTGCGGAGGTGAACGGCGAGCCGCCCAATAGATCGGCAAGATAGGTCAATGCGGCCGCTTCCTTCTGCGCACCGCTGTCGCGTTCTGGTGCGAGGTATGACCGGGCGAGATAGGGCTGGCTGACCCGCGCATCGGTATAGGTCAAGCGACGTTCGGCGCGCTGCGGTGGCTCTTGCGGACGAATGCGTTCGGGCAGGTTCGCCTCGGGGGGGATGACGCCGTAATACTTCTCGGCCAAGGCCTTCACTTCGTCGGGCTGCACATCGCCAGCGACCACCAAAATGGCGTTGTTTGCCGAATAATAGAGATGATAGAAATCGACCGTATCTTTCAGCGCGAGTTGCTCCATCTCGTGCTTCCAGCCGATCACTGGCACGCCGTAACGGTGGTTTTGATACTGGGCCGCGCGGAATTGTTCGTTTGCCAAAGCGCCTGGATTATTCTCGGTACGCTGATTGCGCTCTTCCAAAACGACATCCAGCTCGGTCGCGATATCCTCTTGGGTCAGCATCAGATTCTCCATCCGGTTGCTTTCCATCTCCATCATCAAAGGCAAGCGATCGGCTGCAATCCGTTGATAATAGGCGGTATAGTCATAGCTGGTGAAGGCATTATCAGAGCCACCATTGGCCGCCACAGTGGCGGAAAATTCGCCGCTCTCAAGTTTATCGGTGGCCTTGAACAACAGATGTTCCAGATAGTGCGCAACGCCAGAGGCGCCCACAGGCTCGTCGGCTGATCCGACCTTGTACCAGACCATATGGACCACAACAGGCGCACGGTGGTCTTCGATCACAACAACATCCATGCCATTATCAAGACGGAAGGTTGTGACCTCTTCGGCCAAAGCAGGCAAAGCTGCAAAAATCACAAAAGCAGAGGCAATGAGGCGGCGCATGGGCGGTCCTTACTTGGGGTCGTTAGGGGTAACCTACGCCCGTTCAGGCAGCTTTCAAGCCCTGCAAACGCAGATGTGAAACGGGGTTACCGCGGCGGTGCACTTGGGGTGGCAACGCCCAGATTACGGAACCGTTGCAGCTCGGCATAAGCATCAAGTGCAAAGCGGGCATAGGCCTTGAAATAACGGTCCCTGCTGAGCGCCGAACGGAGAGAATAGCGATTTTTTCCTTTGCGGAACGCCGCATCCTCGGCGGCCAAAACCGCGCGGACGTCGGACTGCACACCATTGCGAGAGGCGGCAGCCACAAGCGCGTTATCCGCGACAGGTACACCACCTGCAACAACAGCAGAGGGGCGGCCACCAAGTGCGGCAATCGCGTCGGCCTTTGGTGTCGGATCTACGCGGTTGGTCGCCCCGGGCGTTGGGACTGGCAATGTGAAAACCTCTGGGATTTCAAGCGGTCCGACGGGCATGACTGTGAATTCATCAGGACCACCAGATGCTGATCTCATGTCATGCAACGGGCGCTTTCCCGACGAACATGCCGCCAGTGCTGCTAGTGTCAAAATCGCTAAAATCGCCTTGCGCATACCCAAACCCTTGGTCGTTATTCCAGACTGTTTAGCGCAAGCTGCGGCGGTCGTCACGCCCGTTTCTTTTTGGCGCTGCCCATATCCGTGAACGCGATCCCGATTGCCCCAATAAAGATCGCGATATCGGCGATGTTGAACGCATATGGGTTATAGATCCCGCAGCACGACATATTGAGAAAATCGGCCACGGCCCCATAGAGAATGCGGTCAACGACATTGCCCAGCGCCCCTCCGATCAAAAAGCCAGCGCCGACATAGGTCCACTTGCTCGCGGTCGGCGTGCGCCAGAGCCAAGTGAGCACGACGCTCGAAATAAGCGCCGCAACACCTATCAAGACCCAGCGCATGTCGAAACTTGCGCCAAGCCCGAAATTGACGCCCTTATTCCAAGCCATCGTGAACACAAGATAGGGGTCAAAGACCGCGATCGGATACCCTTCCTTCAGTTGCAGCACATGCAGGATATAATATTTGCTGGCCTGATCTGCCAGAAACACCCAAAATCCCGTCCAAAAAAGTAGCCGCATCAGTGAAATCCTCAGTGCCGGAAGTGGCGCATGCCAGTAAAGACCATGGCGATACCTGCCGCATCTGCCGCGGCAATTACCTCGTCATCGCGCATCGAACCACCTGGTTGGATCACGCAAGTGGCCCCTGCGGCGGCAGCCTCAAGCAGGCCATCCGCGAAAGGAAAGAATGCGTCGGACGCAACGGCAGACCCGATGGCAAGTGATTGCGGCAGGTCCATCGCCTTTGCCATGCGCTCTGCCTTTTGGGCGGCGATCAAGGCACTATCAAGCCGCGACATCTGGCCTGCGCCAACGCCAACGGTTGCCTTGTCTTTCACATAGACTATCGCGTTGGATTTGACGTGCTTTGCCACCTTCCAAGCGAACAAGAGATCGGCCATTTGCGCCTCTGTCGGCTTGACCTTGGTCACGACCTTCAGGTCGGCCAGATCAACAGAACCAACGTCCTTGTCCTGCACAAGCATACCGCCTGCGACCTGCTTCATGGTGATCTGAGCGTCCTTGGGATCGGGCAAGCCGTCAGTGGTCAAAAGGCGCAGGTTTTTCTTGGTCGCGAAAATCGCCTTCGCCGCATCGGATGCTCCCGGTGCGATCACGACTTCGGTGAAGATCTCCACAATCGCCTTTGCAGTGTCTTCATCGAGGGGTTGGTTCAGCGCCACGATACCGCCAAAAGCAGAGGTGCGGTCGCAATCGAAGGCGTTCTTATAGGCCTCTAGCAAGGTCGCGCCACGGGCCACACCACTTGGGTTCGCATGCTTGATAATCGCCACAGCAGGGCCGTCAGCAGGATCAAACTCCGCCACCAATTCAAACGCCGCGTCGGTGTCGTTGATGTTGTTGTAGGACAACTCCTTGCCCTGATGCTGCACCGCCGTCGCGACACCCTGACGGCCAGTGCCGTCGGTGTAGAATGCAGCGGACTGGTGGGCGTTTTCGCCGTAACGCATTTCTTGGCGATAAGTGCCTGCGATAGACCGACGGCGCGGGGTCGCCATAGCAATCGCGCCCGCCATCCATGTGCTGACTGCCGTGTCATAGGCGGCCGTGCGCCCGTATGCGGTTTGCGCCAGCTTCTGACGGAACGCCAAGGTCGTCTGGCCGTCATGTGCATCCAATTCGGCCAGCAAAGCCGCGTAGTCTTCGACGTCGGTGATCACGTTTACAAAAGCGTGGTTCTTGGCCGCAGAGCGGATCATCGCAGGACCACCGATGTCAATGTTTTCGATGCATGTGTCGAAATCCGCGCCCTTGGCGACGGTTTCTTCGAACGGATAAAGGTTCACAACAAGCAGGTCGATTGGACCGATGTTGTGCTCTTCCATCGCCTCGACATGCGAGGCAAAATCGCGACGGGCCAGAAGGCCACCGTGCACGACAGGGTGTAGCGTCTTGACACGGCCGTCCATCATCTCGGGGAAGCCCGTCACATCGGCCACGTCTTTCACGTCAAGGCCCGCGTCCCGCAGCGCCTTGGCGGAGCCGCCAGTCGAGAGCAGTTCAACACCGCGAGCGGCCAGAGCCCGCCCAAGGTCCAGCAAACCCGTCTTATCGGAAACGGAAAGAAGTGCGCGCTTAAGTGGTGCAAGGTCGGTCATGAGATCCCCCAAAGATCAATTTTCAAAGTCGTCCATCGGATCATCCGTGACCAGATCGCGCAGACCCTCAGGTGTGTCTTGCGCCTTGGCCAACGACCAGCGGACGCGTGTCGCATAGGCCATTGTGCGCCCAGATAAAACCACCTGCTGGCTTGGTCGGGGAGATAATCTGCCATTTTCGAGATAAACTGATGGTTCAATGGCCAAATTTGCGTGCCCGTCATGGCGCAATATCCAAATCTCGCCCGATTTGAGCGCCATCGACACCGCAGCGCCACCCATATCAAGGGTCGCGTCAACCTCTGGATGGATATGGAATCGCAGCGCATAGGGTACTCCTTGGAGCGCGGTTTCATCGAGCGCGTGTTCGAACCGCTGCTTATCGACATCGGTGAGCGTTGTTAAAAGATCTTCGCCGACCATCCCCCGCCCGTCCATCGCGAGATCAAGCGTGCGGGCATGGATCAGGCCATGAGTGCGGCGATAGCCGTCATGAGACAACTCAAGCCTGCGCCCGTCGTGCAATTGCGAGAAATGGCATTGGACGTCGTTGGGCGTATCGACCAAAAGCTCCTGACGCGATGCCACAAGACGACTTGGGGGGCCAAGACGCGAGGATGAATAGCCCTCGATGCAAAGGGTCGAATGGCTTGGAGTAGCACGGCCTGCGCGGCGCCATTCCTCTCCGAATGTGCGCCCCGAGCCGCAGTTGACGATCAGGGGTCTGCGCCCGGAGGTCAGCTCAAACGCCAACGTACTGGCATGGGCATTGACAGACGCCGCACCTGCGGGTGGCGTTGCGGCATCAACCACGACAGAGGTGCGCCCGCCGCTCAGCCGCGCATAACCCATATGCGGCCCCTCTGTCGGGCGGGTCCGGTCGCCCGCCGCAGCAAGTGCGTGATCAAGCCTGCCATCAAGCCCGCGCCCACCGCCATGGAACCGCGCAAGACCACCGTCGGCGTGGCGCAATGCCCGCAGCGTTGGTGTAATCCGTGAAATCGCCGTCATGATCGCGGCGGTAGGCTGGCGATCGGTTTCGCGCAAGGCGTCCGCCACCCATGTGAGCAGGGTCAAAACCTCAAGCAGCTCTTCGGGTTTGCGCGTCGGGATGCCGCCAGTCTCGTCAATTTCGCGTCCGCAATCGCGGGCCAATGCGGCGACAGCGGGCTCCACATGCTGCTCCATCCCCTCTAGAGAGAGCCCCGCATAAATCATCCCCGTTAAGGCTTCAAACCGCGGCAAACCCTGACTGGTCGCCTGCCAACGGCGCGACAGAAAGATCGTCTGCTGACCCAGCGAGCGATAAAAGGCGACGTTCGCCTCGCGCTCTTGCTCGCGCAGCAGGAAAAACCCGTGCTGTATCCAGCGGATCAAGCGACGCCCTGTCAAATCAGGGGTCCAGCCAGCCCCGCGGCCATTGCCAAAACGTGTGATCCACTCCGACACCCAAGCCTGCGCGCAGACCCGCGCCTTGGCATCGCCCACAGCGGCGAGATCATCAAGCCACGCACAGCCGTGCAATTCCTCGGCAACGACGTCATTCTCGGGCGCAATATCCCAAATCGAGCCGCCCTTGGCCTCTGTCAGCGAGCCCGAGAACAGGAAGTTGCCGGCAATAAGCTGCCGTCCTCGCGCGAAATGCCCGATGGTTTTCGGCTCTGGCTGGCTGACGAATCCCGTCGCAGGACGCGAACGCGCGGCTATGCGCGCATGAACGAGATGCATGAATTGCGCGCGACGTGCGCGCCATGTCTGCTGTTGTGCCAAATTCTGCTGCCTCGGCTTTGCGTTCTTACGCTTGTTTGTTGGCAGCAGATTAGCGGCAATTTACGGCTTTGTCAGCACCGCAATGTAGAAACCATCCATCCCGCCAAGCTCTGGCCAGAAATCAGGGCGCAATCGCACGCCACCCTCATAGGTTGTCCACTCTGGATCAATACCCGCGATATTGGCAGCGTCTTTATCGATGACCAATTCGGGGTGCCGCTCCAGCGCCTCCTCGATCTGCACCTCGCCCTCGTCAGGAAGCAGCGAACAGGTGCAATACACAAGCTTCCCACCCGGTTTCAAAAGCGAAAGCGCATGGTCGATCATATAGGCTTGTTGCTCGATCAGTTCAGCAAATTCAGAGCCATCCTTGGCATAGGGCAAATCAGGGTGGCGGCGGATTGTGCCCGTTGCAGAGCACGGCGCATCAAGCAGAACCGCATCATATTGGCCCTCGACCTGCATGGCGTCTGCGACAATCACTTCAGCGGTCAGCTTCACCCGCGCAAGGTTCTCCGTGACCCGCGCAATCCGCCCTTGCGAAATATCCACAGCGGTCACTTTGGCGCCAGCGGCGGCAAGTTGCATCGTCTTACCACCGGGAGCTGCGCAGAGATCAATCACGGTCATACCTGCGGTTGGTTTGAGCATTTTCACAGGGATGGCGGCGGCAGCGTCCTGCACCCACCACTCGCCTTCGGCAAAGCCTGCCATCTGGCTGACCTGCCCCGCATCTGCAACGCGCACGGACCCCGTCGGCAGCACAACACCGCCAACCTTTTCCGCCACGACAGCAGGGTCACCCTTGCAGGTCAGATCAAGCTGCGCGCCTGCGAAATGCGCGGCATCCATCGCGTCCATCGCAGGGCGGCCCCAAGCGGCAACCAACGGCTGACGCAACCATCCGGGCATCAATGGCACAGGGCGCTTGTTCCAAGCCGTGGGGCCTTCCTCAGCGATGCGGCGCAAAACCGCGTTGGTCATGCCCTTCATCGAGGCAGTGCGCTGATTGCGGCCAACAATCTCGACATAGGCGTTCACGACACCATGCGCCGCCTCGCCACCCGTCAGCTCAATCACACCAAGGCGTAACGCGTTCATCACATACTCTGGCGGAGCGGCCTTTTTGAAGTATGGCTTAAGCATCCGGTCCGCGCGATCAAGGCCACGCAGAGCGTCTGTCGCAAGCCGTTGCGCACGCGCACGGTCATCGTTGGCCAAATGATCCAAGGCCCCGCCACCAATCAGTTCGGCCATCAAGCGACCCTCACCGATAATCTGTTCAAGCAGATGATGCGCGGCACGGCGCGGTGGCAGACCAGTTTGGCTCATGTGAGTTCCCTTGTTTTCGTTTGTATGCCGAGTATATCAAAGGACAGAATGCTACAAGGACAGGCCCGATGACAGATAAATCCGCCGATTTACCCGAAGCCGCCAAACGCGCCTTGGCCGAGGTCGAAGCGCGCCGTCGTGAGGCGGGCGAATTGGAACTGCCGACCGAGCTAGGCGGACGCAAAGGCCCCGAACCCGTGCGCTTCGGCGATTGGGAAAAAAAAGGAATCGCGGTCGATTTTTAGATGATCGGCAGCACCTTCACCCTCAAGCAGCTCGAAGCGCTGATCTGGGTCGCGGACCTTGGCAGTTTTCGCAAAGCCGCCGCACATTTGAACACGACACAACCCAACATCTCTTCGCGGATCGCGGGGCTGGAAAAGACGCTAGGGTTGTCTTTGATGCAGCGCGATACCGGGTCGGTGCGATTGACGCCAAAGGGCGTCGAAATCGTCGCCCAAGCCCGCGTTGTTCTGCAAAATGCCGATGCCCTCGTAAACATCGCCGGACGGCCCGATCTGCATACAGACCGGATCCGGCTCGGCGCTACGGAATTGGTGGCATATACATGGCTACGCGAATTCATGCGGCGGGTGTCAGATGCATTTCCCAATGTTTCCATAGAGTTGACCGTTGATCTATCGCGCAACCTCGATAAGGAACTGGCCAATAATACGCTCGACCTTACCATTCAAACTGCGCCCTTCAGCACACAGGCGACAGGCGAAATCGCCCTCGGCGCCTATCCTTTCGGATGGGTCGCCGCCCCGGACATCGCAGCCAAGCCGATCGACCTGCACGCCCTGCCGATCCTGACCCACGCGCGCGGCACTGTGGCCTATTCCGAGCTGCGCGAAAGATTGGGGGATCGGGCGCGGATCGTTCCGTCCAACGCTCTCATGTCGAGCCTGCACATGGTCCTCGACGGGATGGGCATCGCGGTGCTGCCGCAGATCATGGCGCAGGAGCACATCGACAGCGGGGCGCTTGTGGCCCTGCCGATGGATTGGCTGCCCAGCCCGCTGCAATTCGCCGCCCGGTTCCAAAAAGACAAGGCGAGCGCGACGGTGCAGGCCGCCGCCCTGATCGCAGCAGAGGTTGCCGCTGATCACATTTCACGTTCAGTGCCATAAATAAGAATAATTTGTATTGATCCCTTGGCGCAGCCTATCATCGCGCCAAACAAAGGGATCACACATGAAAACCAGTTCCATCCGCCTCGGCGTCGATATCGGCGGCACCTTCACTGACGTTGTGCTGGAAAAGGGCGGCACTTCCTTCTCGACCAAGGTGCTGACGACCTACGCCGCTCCCGAAAACGCGATCATCGACGGGATGGGGCAGGTCTGCGCCAAGGCGGGGATCACGCCTGCGCAGATCGACCAGATCATTCACGGCACGACCCTTGCGACCAACGCATTGATCGAGAGGCGTGGTGCAAAAACGGCGTTCATCACCACAGCAGGTTTCCGCGATGTCATCGAAATGCGCACCGAGTCGCGGTTCGAGCAATATGATCTCAACCTCACCCTGCCCGAACCCCTGCTCGCCCGCCAAATGCGGTATACGGTTTCCGAACGGGTTGATGCCAAGGGTAACATCCTGATCCCGCTTGACCGTGCCGAGGTTGAGGCCGTGGTCGCCACGATCAAAACCGCAGGCTATGAGAGCGTCGCGGTTGGTCTGCTACATTCCTATCTGAACGATACCCACGAAAAGATGGTGCGCGATGTGCTGGCCGAAATGATGCCCGCGGCGATGGTCTCGATCTCCTCCGAAGTCAGCCCACAGATGCGCGAATACGAGCGCTTTAATACCGTTGTCGCCAACGCCTATATCAAGCCGCTGATGAAATCCTACCTGAGCCGCCTTGAGGGGCGTTTGCGCGACGAGGGGGCCGATTGCCCGATCTTCCTGATGCACTCTGGTGGCGGCATTATCAGCCTTGAAAGCGCTGCTGATTTCCCCGTCCGCTTGGTCGAATCCGGCCCCGCTGGGGGCGCGGTTTTCGCCGCCAATATCGCGGCGCGGTATGGGCTGGATAAGGTGCTATCCTTCGATATGGGTGGCACCACCGCGAAAATTTGCCTGATCAAAAACCAGACGCCAAAGACGTCGCGCGTGTTCGAGGTCGCCCGCACTTACCGCTTCAAAAAAGGGTCGGGCATGCCGATTTCGATCCCTGTGATCGACATGGTCGAGATCGGCGCGGGCGGCGGCTCGCTCGCCCATGTCGACGCGATGCGGCAAATCCGCGTCGGCCCGGAAAGCGCGGGTTCAGAGCCGGGTCCGGCCTGTTACGGGCGCGGCGGCGACAAGCCTGCGGTGACGGATGCCGACCTGATTTTGGGAAAACTCGACCCTGACAATTTCGCTGGCGGCACGATCAAGCTTGACAAAACAGGCTCTAATAAGGCGCTTTTGACAGTTCTCGGCGACACCCTCGACATGGACGCACAAACCGCCGCATTCGGTCTGGCCGAGGTCGTGGACGAAAACATGGCCAACGCCGCCCGCGTGCATGCCGTGGAAAACGGCGAAGACCTGTCCGAATACACCATGATCGCTTTCGGGGGCGCGGCCCCTCTGCATGCAGGGCGGCTTTGCGAAAAACTAGGCGTTGACCGCCTGCTGGTGCCGACGGGCGCGGGGGTTGGCTCTGCCATCGGGTTCTTGCGCGCACCGTTTAGCTTCGAGGCCAACCGCTCTGTCTATATGAAGCTGTCCAACTTCCAGCCCGACGTGATCAAATCACTGCTCTCTGATCTGCAAACAGAGGCCAAAGGCTTTGTGCGAACCTGCGATGCTGCATCCGACATCCTTTCTGAATTCAAGGTCTACATGCGCTACACGGGGCAAGGCTGGGAAATCCCGATTGCGTTGACAGAGGCGCAAGCGATGACCCCTAACGCCGCGACCTTCCAGCAGCTCTTTGAGACGGATTATGCGAAGCTGTTTGGCCGCACCGTCACGGGCATGGACATCGAGATCACCGTCTGGTCGGTCAATGCCACAACGCCACCCGAAAAGGTCGCGCGGATCGTAACCGCCGCAACGGGCAACCCTGCACAATCCACCGCCAGCCGCGACATTTTCGACGCAGGCCTGGGCCACCCAACACCTGCGCAAATCGTGCAGCGCGGCGACATGCAAACGGGTCAAACCGTGCAAGGCCCCGCGATCATCACAGAGGACGAGACGACGATCATCCTCCCGTCAACACGGCAAGCCATCGCACAACCCGACGGCACAATTGACGTGACCCGCAAAGGAGCCACCGCATGACCAAAGTTTCAAACGTCGCCTATCAGGTCATGTGGAACCGCCTGATTTCTATCGTCGAGGAACAGGCGCAAGCGCTCGTGCGCACCGCATTTTCTACCTCCGTGCGCGAGGCGGGCGATTTGTCGGCTGGCGTCTATAACGCGCAAGGGCTGATGCTGGCGCAAGCGGTCACAGGCACACCCGGGCACGTGAACGCCATGGCCGATGCCGTCGCCCATTTCATCCGCCGCATTGGACCCAACAACATCCACGAGGGCGACGTCTATATCACCAACGACCCTTGGGAAGGGACCGGCCACCTGCACGACTTTACCGTCGTAACACCGTCGTTTCACCACGGGCAAATGGTCGGATTTTTCGCCTGCACGGCCCATGTCGTTGACGTGGGCGGGCGCGGTTTCGGGGCCGACGGGGCGAGCGTTTATGAAGAGGGCATCTATGTGCCCATCATGAAATTCGCGGATCGCGGCATCGTTGATCAAACGCTGGTCAAGATGCTGCGCGGCAACGTGCGCGAACCTGATCAATTGATCGGGGACATCTACGCGCTGGCCACCTGCAACGAGATCGGGCATCGTCGGCTGGTCGAGATGATGGAGGAATTCGCCCTCTCCGACATCGCGGGCATCGCCGGTTTCATCCTCGATAACTCGCGCCGTGCAACGCTTGAAAGGATCGCCGCCCTCCCGCGCACGTCCGCGACTGGCGCGCTGACCGTCGACGGCTTTGACACGCCCATCACACTTCAGGTCAAGGTCACGATCCACGCCGACCGTATAATATCGGATTTCACCGGCACCTCCGGGATCGACAAGAAAGGGATCAACTGCCCGCTGGTCTATGCCAAGGCCTATGCCTGCTATGCGCTCAAGGTCGCGATTGCGCCCGAAATACCCAATAACGCCGCCTCGCTCGCGCCGTTTGAAATCGTGGCCCCCGTCAACACGATTGTCAACGCGGTGCACCCCGCGCCCGTCGCCTTGCGGCACATTGTCGGCCACTTCGTCCCTGACGCGGTGTTCAACGCCTTTGACCAGATCGTCGGCGGCTTGGTCCCTGCGGAAGGGGCGGGATGCCTCTGCAATTTCCAAGTGTCATTGCGTCCTCGCACCGATGCGCCAGCCCCAGAAGGCACTATGCGCTCAGAGGTGCTGACCTTCAATTCGGGCGGCTCGGGCGCGCGGCCCGATCATGACGGCCTTAACGCGACTGCCTTTCCCTCTGGCGTGATGACCATGCCCGTCGAGGCAACCGAGCACGCAGGCCCCGTGATCATCTGGCGCAAGGAGCTGCGCCCCGATTCAGGTGGCGCTGGCAAACAGCGCGGCGGACTGGGGCAATATATGGAGGTCGGCGCGCGCGAAGGTCACGAATTCGACTTCCAAGCGATGTTCGATCGCGTCAATCATCCGGCTCACGGGCGGCGCGGCGGCGGCTCTGGTGCGCCGACAACAATCGCGCAAGACGATGGTTCTGTTATGCGCGGCAAGGGCAAGCAATTCGTGGCCCACGGGCGGCGGGTCGTCATGGCCTTCCCTGGTGGTGCGGGCTATGGCACTGCTTCTGAGCGCGCCAAATCCAGCGTTATGCGCGACCTCGCGCGCGGGTATATCTCGCTTGAGACGGCCATGCGCGACTATGCTTTGCCAGACGCCGATATCGCCACAGTTCAAGACGCCATCGACAAAGGGATCGACCTATGAAAATCGCACGCAACACCTTCACCCACGCCATTGCAGCGGGCGAAAAGCAGATCGGGATCTGGGTGACCCTCGCCGATGGACATGCCGCAGAGGTCGTAGCCCACGCGGGGTTTGACTGGGCTGTGGTCGATATGGAGCACACGCCCGGTGACTACCAAAACGTGCTGAGCCAACTGCAAGCCTTCTCTGGGACCGCAACGACAGCCCTTGTGCGGCCAGAGTGGAACGACACGGTGGCCATCAAGCGGATACTTGATCTGGGGGCAGAAGGTTTGGTCATCCCGATGATTCAATCCGTGCAAGAGGCCCAAAAGGCCGTCGCCGCCACACGTTATCCGCCGCATGGCGTTCGGGGCGTCTCTGGCGCAACACGGGCCACCAAATTCGGACGCGTCACCGACTACGTTCAAAACGTCTCGCGGGAAACGACCGTAATTCTGCAATTGGAAACCGCACAAGCCATCAGCCAAGCCGCCGAAATCGGCGCTGTTGTTGGGGTTTCTGGCATCTTCTTTGGTCCCGCAGATATCGCCGCCGACATAGGCCATTTGGGCAATACGATGCACCCTGATGTTTGGGCACTGATCCGCCCTGCGGCGCAAAAACTGATCGCGATGGGGGTGCCCGTCGGCACGCTCGTGCTCGACCCTGATTTCGCAGCAGAGCTTCTCAATGAGGGGTTCACCTTTGTGGCGGGTGGCATTGATGCGGCCTTGCTGGCACGGGCATCTGACTCCATGATCGCCAAAGTAAAAGCCAACCTGAAAGCCCCCGTAAAATGACCGTTACCGTCCGCCCCGTCACCCAAGCCGACCACCCCGCATGGGACACGCTCTACCAAGGCTACGCCGAATTCTACGGCGTGACCCAGACGCCGGAAATGCGCGATACGGTCTGGCGTTGGCTGTTTGACAAAACGGCGCAAAGTGAAGGCCTTGTTGCCGTCACCGAAGACGGCACCGTTGTCGGCATCACCCACTTCCGCCCCTTCGCGCGACCCCTTTCGGCCACGACAGGGGGCTTTCTGGACGATTTGTTCGTCTCGCCAGGTGCGCGCGGAATTGGTGCTGCCGACGCGCTGATTGCTGGCGTGAAGGCAGAGGGCGCCACGCGCGGCTGGTCCGTGATCCGGTGGATCACCGCCGAGGACAACTACCGCGCCCGCGCCGTTTATGACCGCATGTCAACCCGCACAAAGTGGGTGACATACGACTTGCCCGTTTAAGGGCGCAACATCACCTTGCCTGCGCGGCCGGCCGTCACGGCGGCGGCGACCGCAGATTTGACATCTTCGAAGGGGTAAACACCACCATCGCTGAGGGCCAGTTTCCCCGTCATCGCCAAGCCGACCAATTCCGTCATCAGGCGCAAGCGCACATCATCGGACATTTCCGCGCCAACCTTTGAGGCCCAAAAGCCCTTCACGGTCAGGTGTTTGAAAATCATCAGGCCAGAGTTAAGCGCGAGCGGCGCGCCTGTCGCCGTGCCAAAAATCACCAGCTCGCCTTTGTCACTGAGCAATTCGGTCAAATCTGTCGCAACCTGCCCTCCGACAGAATCAATCGCCGCACGCGCGCCGTCTGTGCCCAAAATGGCTCGCGCCTGTTGTTTCCAGTTGGGGGAAGCGGTCGAAACAACATTTTCAATCCCCAAGGCGTGCAACTCTGTCACAGCCTCTGCCCGACGCACGAGGTTGAGCAGATTCAAACCGCGCGACTTTGCCAGCACAGCCATGATCTTGCCCACGGCACCATTGGCCGCAGTCTGCACGATCCAGTCGCCAGCTTGCAGATTCAGTGTCTCCAAAAGAGCAATTGCGCTGAACGGCATCGCAATCAATTGCGCGCCCAGCACATCCGCAATCTGCGGGGGCAAAGGCATGACGCCTGCGGCGGGAGCGACAAAATATTCAGCCCATGTACCGTGCACTCCTGCTGCGACGATCCGCTGACCGATCAAATTTTCGTCGACGCCTGCGCCCACATCCGTGATCATGCCAACGGCTTCGGAACCGCCAATTGCGCCCGGCAAATCCGGCTTATAGCCATAGTCCCCACGCACCGTCCAAAGATCATGATTGTGAATTGGCGACATGATCGTTTTGACCAAAACCTGACCCGGCTTCGGGTCGGGTGTGGTGACATCCGCCACTTCCATCACATGAACCGGATCGCCGAAAGTGTTGTGGATAGCTGCGCGCATGGGGTGTTCCTTGAGGGGTTAACTGAGGGTCTTGAGATAGTGACGGGTTGCGTCAATAGCGAGGGGGCTGACGCAAAGGCATCCGCCAAAACAAAAACGCCCGCCAATTTGGCGGGCGTTTGCGTATTCTGGAGGTCGCGAAATTAGCGACGCAGACCAAGACGCTGGATCAAGGACTGGTAACGAGCCTCATCCTTGGAGCGTGCGTAGTCCAAAAGCTTGCGACGCAAAGCAACCATTTTCAAAAGGCCACGACGACCGTGGTTGTCTTTCTTGTGGGTTTTGAAGTGCTCTGTGAGCGTTGCAATGCGTGAGGAAAGAATAGCAACCTGTACTTCGGCCGAACCAGTGTCGCCCTCTTTGGTCGCGAATTCTTTCATGATGCGTGTTTTTTCTTCAGCAGTAATCGACATCGGGGTCTCCTTGTCTAAAGGGTGAATGGCTCAAGCCGGGATGTCGTCCAGCAAGGCCCGTGGAGGCTCCGCCCAAGGAGATTCCTTTTGCGGATGGCTGCGTCTAGGTCAATTCCGCCAAAAAGGGAAGTGTTATATCAAACACTGGTAAGCACCACGGGCACAGAGGCAAGGTCAAGGGATGTTAGGCCCGCAAAGGTGGCGACAGTCGTCTCATCAGCCATCAAAACAACACCATCGTCTGTGTCGAAAAACGAAAGTTTGGGCTCGGGGCCAGTGCCATCATAGGCAACCTCGATCGTGTCTTCGTCGATATCAAAATCGTCGATATAAGCGCTTGTATCAACTTCCATCGCGAAAGTATCGGCCCCGTCGCCGCCGCTGAGATAATCTCCGATACCGGCGATCAGCATATCATCGCCAGCGCCGCCGTTCAGGTAATCCAGAGTATCGTCATCGCGCCCATCCAGAACATCGCCTCCTGACCCGCCAAACAGCGCATCCGCACCATTGCCACCCGTCAACCTGTCATTGCCTAAGCTGCCCAGAAGGGTGTCATCTCCGTCACCCCCGTCAAGCTGGTCGTTGCCATCACCGCCGTTCAAGTCATCCCGACCCGCACCGCCAGAAATGATGTCGTCTCCAACATGGCCAAAAAGGGTGTCATCGCCGTCGTTGCCATAGAGGTCGTCGTCGCCACGGCCACCGTGGACCTCGTCATTGCCAGCACCGGAATCAATTGTATCGTTACCATCCTCACCGTCGATCAGATCATTGCCAGAGCCGGTCGTGACAATACCGTCCGCCTCTCCGGCAAAGTAGATGATGTCATCGTCAGATGTATCGGTGAAACCTGATCCCCGCTCACCCAGCAATTCATCAAGACTGGCGGTCGCATTTTGACCTTCCTCATCCGAAGGATCAAACTCGGGCTCGGGGGTTTCGGGCGTGTCCGCCTCATCAAAATCTTGGCCAGTGATCATCACAGCGGATAATGCCAAGCCAAATAGTCCGAGAATCGCTAACATTGGCGTCTTTCGCGTTAAAATGGGCGCCCCGCCCAGACTTGCGACACGTCATAGCACGATACCTATGTGGAATGTGTTAATTCCGTACAAGTGGTTAACAGGATGTATCCGGCCAAAGCTGCGGTTGCTGGCTATAAGGGATGTAAAGCGGGTGTTTCGGATGGCCATCTTTCGTCAGACCAAGCGTATAGAGTGGGCGGCCAGACTGGTGGAGCAACTTGGCGACGGTCTCACCCCGCCCCAGATATGCGCCATGTGTGCCCCAAGCCGCCACAATCGTATCGGCCCAGCTTGCACCTTCCAGGATGAATTCGTCATTCAGATCCCCCGTAGGGTCCTTTGCCGCCCGCATATTGCGCGGATCCGTGTCGCGCCATGCAAAGATATTCGTCACCTGAAACGCCCCAAAACCCAAGGCGCGCGCGCGCCATTCACAGCGTTCGACCGTTGGGTCGTTTTGGAGTTCGGTCGCGGTCGACGGATTGAGCATGACAAAAAGGACGCGCTTGCCGTGATCATCCCAAACGCGCGTTAGGGCATAGCGGTATTTCTCGCAGTCCGAGTAAAGCGCCGTTGATTTCGACAGCAGCGTATTGTGATGACGTGTGATCATGGCGCATTATAGAACGGGCGACGATGGGTTAAAACCCATCCTACGCAGGTCCGCTCTGTTACAGTGATGGTCAAAGTAGGATGGGTTTTAACCCATCATCCCATCATAAACAAAAACGCGGCTGGGGTGCAATTCGCCACCACGGTAGTTGCCCACCGCAACGGGCTTGCCTTGATATGACACCCAGACCTCTTGGTCATACTCCAAGGCAGACCCGATCACATGCGCCGCGTTCCCGTTGCGCAGCTTCACAATGCTCGCATCAAGGCAAACCACCTGCTCCATCTCGCCTAGCGCCAATTCCAGCGGCAGCACATAAGCGTCCAGTTCAGGCGTTTTCGCCAGCGCATCCACCTGATCCAGCGTCACGCCATCCGCCACATCAAACGGCCCGGACCAAATCCGGCGCAAGCGCAGCACATGGCCGTAACAGCCAAGCATCTCGCCCAGATCCCGCGCAATAGACCGGACATAGCCGCCCTTGCCGCAGGTCATTTCAAGCGTCACATGATCCGCGTCGGGCCGATCCACCATCAGCAACTCCTCGACCCAAAGCGTGCGGGCAGCGAGATCCATCTCTTCGCCGTCGCGTGCCTTCTTATAGGCGCGGATACCGTCAACCTTAACGGCAGAAAACTGCGGCGGGACTTGCATGATGTCCCCCACGAAAGACCCAAGTGCCGATTTGATGTCATCATCTGTCGGGCGCAGATCGGCGCTTGCGATCACTTCACCCTCAGCGTCGTCAGTATTTGTCGCCTGCCCCAAGCGGACGGTAAACGTATAAGCCTTGAGCGCGTCGGTGATATAGGGGACCGTCTTCGTCGCCTCACCCAAAGCCACGGCCAAAACGCCTGTCGCCTCTGGATCAAGCGTGCCTGCATGGCCCGCTTTCTTCGCGTCGAGCGCCCAGCGCACCTTGTTGACCACCGAGGTCGACGTGATCCCCGCAGGTTTATCCACGATCACCCAGCCCGAAATATCGCGGCCCTTACGCTTGCGTCCCATAATTCACCTAAATCCTATTACGAAAGTGCCTGCTATCTGCAGCCCCCTGCCGCGTCAACTATTCCACAACCCCGACAATCGGGCCAAGCCGAAAGCCGAGGTCAGAGCGCCCCAAGGAGAGCGCCTGCAATCGCGACACCTTCCCATCGAAATACAGCGCATTTGGGGTGTTGAGCACATCCTTGAAGAAGCTGCCAAATTCGTAAAATGACACGAGGGAATTCGAAATGGCAAAGATGGCAGTTTTTCCATCTGCGCTCACGCCAACACCGTTGCGCACATAGCGCGAGGTGCCGTCCTTCAGGAACCGCGGGTGCAATGCACCGTCGATCACAAGCATTGGCCCAGATTGGGTCGCATCGCGGCACTCTGGGGCTTTGGCGATAAAGTCCAAAGTCTCGTAAACCTGAGCGCTACCCTCGTCGATGCAAAACACCCCGTTGGGAAGCAGCCCGAAATTCCCCGGCCCGGCATTGGGCACAACACGCATAACCTCGGAACCGTTCTGGACGAAATGGCCAACGGGCGCACGGTCCTCGTGATACATGCCAGCATTCATCGCGAACGGCAGCGTCGCCCCCTCAAGGGTATTCTCAATATTGCGGAAGTTTCCAAGGATATTCCCGTCTTCATCACGCAAAAACAGGCGCAAGTCTTCGGTCGTCATATCGACGGTGCAGGTCGTGTAACTTTTGTCTTCAAAGGAAACATCTTCGCAGGTGACGGCAGCGGCTGGGCTGGCCCAGATCAGGGCCAAAAACAGCCAGTTTTTCACTCGTCCAAATCCTGCTTTACATGACTTTCGGCCAAAAGCGCGCGCGTGGCGTCCATTTGGTCAAACGTGCCGTCGATTTCAAAACGCAGTTCAGGCGCGTGCTTCATCGAGCCACCCTTCACCACCAAATGTCTGATCTCGTGGCGGTTCTTGCGCAGGGCCAAAAGCGCCTCTTCCTTTTGCTCGCCGCCCAGCGGCAAGACATAGGCGGTCGCGATCCGCAGGTCGGGCGACATGCGCACCTCACCCACTGTCAGCATATAGCGGGACAGTTCGGGGTCATGGACTTCGCCACGCTGCAAAATCGCCGAAAGGTCACGGCGGATCATCTCGCCGACCTTCAACATACGCTGTGTGGGCGCGCGCCCGTCTCTTGATGTGTTCTTAGCCATACCGCCCATGTAATGCCTTGCAGTCAAATTGCCAAGCGGCGGTTTATCGCGTGGCAAAGGGCCGCTTCTATCAAGCAGCCGTACTCAAGTCGTCGTAACACTCCAGCGCCTTGGCCGAATACATCATCGCGGGGCCGCCGCCCATCTGGATCGACATGGCGAGCACGTCGCCCAATTCTTCGCGGGTCATACCGACACGGATCAGCGCCGCAATATGCAACGAAATACACGGCTCGCAGCGGATACAAATCGAAATGCCAAGCGCAATCAGTTCCTTGGTCTTGAAATCAAGGGTTCCACCTTCTTTCACCGCTTTGCCCAGCGCGCCAAAGGCGCTCGCCGTTTCAGGAATAGCACCATTGAGATTGCGCAACCCTTTACGAGTTTCGTCGAGCTTGTCGTTCCAGTTCATTGCCTGCCCTTTGTCTAAGTTATCTTAGGCTGCATAGGGTAGGGTCCAAGGGGCAACAATGATCAGGATCAAGGCATTCGACTAATGCACAGATATGAGCATAGCCGGCCTCGGCTATTTGCGCGGGACTGCGGTCAATACCTCGTGCAGGGTGGCGGCCAAATTCGTCAGGGTAAACGGCTTTTGCAGCATGATATTGCCTGGGTCGAGTTTGCCATCGTGGATAATCGCATTCTCGGTATATCCGGACATGTAGACGACGGGCGTATTCGGATAGTGGACGCCCAAGGCATCTGCGGCCTGTTTGCCGCTCATATTTCCCGGAAGGATGATATCTGTGAGGATCAAGTCTGGAACTGGGATCTTCCCCACACGCGCAAGGGCCTCGTGACCACTCACCGCGGCCTCAACGATGCATCCCAAAGACCTCAATTGAGAGCTGTAGAGCGCCAGTAGAGGGGCTTCGTCTTCGATGAGCAGGATGCGCCGCCCTGCCAATTCATCGGTCAGCTTTCGGAATTTGGTCGGCGACAAATCCGCTGGCTGCTGGCCGTAAACGCGCGGCAAATACATCTTGACCGTGGTACCCACACCCACCTCGGAATAGACTTTTGCATGGCCGCGCGATTGTTTGGCAAAGCCAAAGACCATCGACAGGCCCAATCCCGTGCCCTTGCCGACTTCTTTTGTCGTGAAAAAGGGTTCAAACGCTTTTTCGACAACGTTCGCAGGCATTCCAGTACCCGTGTCCGTCACGGAAATACACACATATTGACCGGCCTCTACTTCGTTGTGCAATCGCGCGTAATCGCGGTCAATCCGCGTGTTAGACACCTCTAACGTCAACTTGCCGCCATCTGGCATCGCATCTTTCGCGTTCATGACGAGATTAAGAATGCAGGACTCAAGCTGGGTCGGATCAACCTCCGTCAGCCATTGACCACTGTCCTTAATCATCTCGATTTCGATATTGGGCCCGACCGAAACCTTAATGATTGGCCTGAGATCCCTCATCAGATGCGACGCGTCCAGAGAAACCGGCGACAAGGGCTGCTTGCGCGCAAAAGCCAATAATTGATGGGTCACCCGCGCGCCACGGTTCACAGCGTCGCTCGCCGTTTGGGTCATGGCTTTGAATTCATCGTTTGTGGACAGACCTTCAATCAACTCAAGATTCCCCGAAATGATTGCGAGAATATTGTTGAAATCATAAGCAACACCGCCTGTCATTTTCCCGATCGTCTGGAGCTTTTCGGCTTGATGCGCACGTTCCTCCGATTGCCTTAGATCGGTAATATCAAGCATCACCACCTTGAGCTGGAAGTCGGGCGCGCCGAACGTACCATGCGGCTCTAGGATCACACGATGATCCCGCACTTCGCCATTCTTCAGTTTAAGCCTGATCGTTTCGGTCACGGTATTGCCCATCGCAAAGGCGTGCCGGAAGGCATTTTGGTTCTCAACACTATGATTGAGAAGTTGGAAATCTCCCGACTCGCCAGAAATATCCGCATCCAAGGCGTCGTCGGGGTCTAAACCTAGCATTTGGGCCAAATTCGCGTCGCATTCCGTGAACCGTTTTTGCGCCACAGAGACCGTGCCATAGCCCAACTTCGCGATTTCGGCAGCGTGGTGGAGCTTGGCTCTTTTTTCCTGAACGTCGATCTGTGATTTGAGCAGGCTCGACTGCATACTGCGAATTGCGTTCGCCATTGTGCCCAGTTCGAGCACCATCCCACCATGCGAGGGTGCCAGCTCGTTGACTTCAAAGGAGTGCAACGTCCCTGTTACACGCATGAGCCCCTTTTCGATTGCCAGAACCGGCATGACCACGCGACGGTTCAAAAGAATGAGAATCGCAAACATTGTCAGGAAGACGGAAGCAAAGGAAATGGCAATCAACGTCAACGCGTCTGCAAGGCCCGCCGATTTCGCTTGCGCGGTTGACGTCACCAACAGAAGTGACCCGATCGTGGTCGGCACGCCATCGCGTAAATGGAGCAGTGGTCGGGTAACCGCGATCTGCCCCACTTCGGGAGACGCAGTGCCTGCGCTAACTTCGACGCCCATTTGATCGGTCACGACCGAACTTGTCATGACGCCGGTCAAAATTAGATTATCAAGCAGCGCTTGAATGCCCTCGGTATCATATTGCCAAAGTAGCTCTGATACCTGAACGCTTACTGAATCGGCGACGCTCTATGTGCGGCTCTCTAATTGCGACACCGCGTCACGATCCAAAAAGGTAACCGTGACCACAGAGGCTATGACCATCAGCAGAAGCATCGGAAAAATGATGGACCTTACAATTGCGACCTTCAGGGTCGTGTCTTTGGATGATGCTTTCATGATCTGTTCATTGTGACGCATCACCCGCCGTAAGATTTGCATAGGTTCCGTCTGCATGCATCTGTGCGAGGATCACCTCGAGCTTCGGAAATAAGTTTTTGTGCTTTTTGTGCAGGTTCAAATGGAGCCCCTGCGTTATTCGAAATTCTGTAAATTTGATATCTGTCACATGATGGAATTCGGCAAAATACTGGCCTGAAGTACAGGTCATGAACGCCACATCAATACGATTTTCTTCCAACATTCTCATAAGGTTACCAGCATCTGTGACAGCCGTTGCGTTGGGGTGATTTTCGAACAATTTCTCCGATACATCCCAGCCGCGAATATAGCCAATGGAATAGCGCAGGAAGTCTTCGGGCCGAGCAACTGTGATTGCCGGAGCAAGATGCAAACCGACAAATTCCACCTCAACAATCGCCGGATCAAGTGTGCGAAGGTTTGGAAATGAGTCACCAATGCTTCGGCGCCTGACGCCATCACCGTCATGTAATCCGCTATTTGCACTTTGCAGGGCACGTCGCGGCGGCAAGTCAATAAACTCAAGCGCATAACCTGCCCGCTTAAAGAGTTCGACGAGTAATAGATCCATGTAGCCGTCGTGCGCTGGCGTGTGAACCGGCGGCAAATTACCAGACGACAAGCGCAGGCTCACTGACGCTTCCTCTGATCTGGCAGGCCCACCAAAAATGACGGCCAGCAAGAAGAGCGAGGTCAGAAATGCGTGCATCGCGTTGGCAAAGGATAAAATGAAGACGCGAGACTCCTTCATAATCTATGAAGTCCCCAATTGTATCGATTTCAAAATTGCGACCAAATCTCTTACTCACAAAGCACACACTCAGTCGCGCCTAACATATTCGAAGACCATAACATATTCCGTTTCATATTCACAGCCGAATTCGATTCTTAGTTAATGCGGCTCCTGTGGATTTATATATTGGGGCGTCTTGCCGAGAAGCACCAACGGTGCGACTTTCCCTCGAAACACTCGACCGATATTTTGAATTTACCGCGCTCGCCCAAACCGCCTATACCCGTCACAGACCCGCACAAAGGACCGCAAAATGACCCACACACCCGGCATCGTAATCACTGGCGCTTCTGGCCGTATGGGCCAGATGTTGGTTAAGGCCGTCATGGCATCCGACAAGTGTCACCTTATCGGGGCGTTAGAACGCACGGGCCATGAATGGGTCGGTCAGGATATTGGCACAGCGATGGGCGGGGCAGAGATGGGGGTGACCGTCACCGACGACGCATTGGAAGCCTTCGCTAAGGCCCAAGCCGTCATCGACTTCACCGCCCCTGCCGCGACAGTCGCCTTTGCAGGCCTCGCCGCCCAAGCGCGCGCCGTGCATGTGATCGGCACGACCGGGTTGTCCGAGGAGGACCTCAAGACGATTAACGCGGCCTCGCGTCATGCGGTGATCGTGCGGGCGGGGAATATGTCGTTGGGCGTGAACCTGCTCGCCAAACTGACCCAAAAAGTCGCCGAGGCCCTCGACGAAGATTTCGACATCGAGATCATCGAGGCGCATCACCACCATAAGGTCGACGCCCCCTCTGGGACGGCCCTTATGCTGGGCGAAGCCGCCGCCGCTGGCCGTGGCGTGCCCCTCAATGATGTGTCCGACAGCGGTCGCGACGGCATCACTGGCGCACGCAAGCGGGGCGACATCGGGTTTTCCGCCATCCGTGGTGGCGATATTGTCGGTGAACACGACGTGATGTTTGCCGCCGCTGGCGAACGGATCATCCTGCGCCACATCGCGACCGATCGGAACATTTTTGCACGCGGCGCTCTCAAGGCCGCCCTCTGGGGCCAAGACAAAACGCCAGGAGAGTACGACATGATGGACGTGCTCGGTCTCTCACGTTTTCGTGCTGCTGCTTGCATGTGAGCTTTGTCGAGATGGAGATTTGGGGCGCGGGTGTCGGGGCGGCACCCATCCTCGCGATCCCGATCCTTCATTGGATCAAGCGGCGGTTTTTACGAGGATCGGCGGGTTTATGCAGTAAAAGTGAACCAAATTGGCTGATCAGACGTATTCTGACTATTCTCTTTGGGAGAGACACGATGATCCGCATAATTTTTTCCGCCCCCCTCACGCTTGCGCCAATCAGCGCGCATGCGTTCGACAGGATCAATGACGAAGGGGCATTTCTTGCGCTCATCGCTGCAAAATCCCTGACAAACAGGCTCTACGGGATTACCTTGCGGGTCACACCAGAGGGCGTAATCGCAGGTGATGCACTCGGGTGGGACGTAAGCGGGGCATGGCGCTGGGACGACGGTCATTTCTGCCGCGAAATGGCGTGGGGCGGAGACCCGATCCCCTATAACTGCCAGTTGGTCGAGGCCAGCGGCAACGAGTTGCGGTTTACCTCTGATCAAGGATCGGGCGCGTCGGCATCATTCAAACTACGGTAAGGCGTGATCTTGTCTGGCAACGCCGAATGTGATTTGAGCCGGATAAAGACGACAAGAGGCCCAAAGCTCATGACAAACCGACCCGCCATCCGCCATATCGTATTCTTTAGCGCCAAGGACAAAGCCGACATTCCCACTATCGTGGCAGGCCTGCGCGAGCTTGGCAAAATCCCGCATTCCGATGTTTTCGAGGTCCGCGAAAACACCAAAGGTGACGCGTGGTCCGCCGAAGTGGACGTGATCGTCTATGGCGAGTTCGCAAGCGACGAAGCACTTGCCGCATATAAGGCTCACCCTATCTACGCCCATGCGATAACAGTGGTGAAACCACTGCGTGACTTGCGGATCGCGGCAGACTTTTAAGGGGAGCCATTTGGCCCAGCGCGTATTTTTCGACAATGGACCACAGGGGGCGGGACTGTCATTCGACAACGCCCTGCGCGTGATCCGTGCCGATACGCCTGACGAGGTTTTACCCGCCCTTGCCGCAATGGAACAGGCGCAGGCAGACGGGCATTGGCTCGCAGGGGCTGCCAGCTACGAGCTTGGCTATATATTCTCGCGCAAACTCGCCGCATTGATGCCTGCCAACCGCGACGTGCCGCTTTTGCAATTCGGGGTTTTCAAAACGCCGACCTCAAAGCGCAAACCTACACTCCCGGACAGTGCAACACTTTCCGCACCTATCCCCGCGTGGACGCTCGACGATTACACAAGGGCTTTCAACACGGTCAAAGAGTATATCGGCGCGGGCGACATCTATCAGGCGAACTTGACCTTCCCGCTGCACTGCCGCCGCAAAGGATCACTCGACGCGCTCTATGCCGCGTTGCAAGCCAGACAATCAGTGCCATTCGGCGCGCTTGTTGACTTGGGCGGCCCAGCACTTTTGTCCCGCTCGCCCGAACTGTTCTTTAGCATCGACGCAGACCGCAATATCCGCGCCCGTCCGATGAAAGGCACCGCGCCACGCGGCGGCACACCCGAAGAAGACGCAGCTCTCGCGAAATGGCTGCAACGCTCCGAGAAGAACCGCGCCGAGAACCTGATGATCGTGGACCTTTTGCGCAACGACATGAGCCGGATTTCCGAGATCGGGTCGGTCAAAGTGCCTGCGCTCTTCGCCGTCGAGACCTATGCGACACTGCACCAAATGACCTCGTCGATCAGCTCGAAACTGGTCGATGGCACATCCCTCACCGACATCTTCCGCGCTTTGTTTCCCTGCGGATCAATCACAGGCGCGCCGAAAATTCGGGCCATGCAGATCATCCGTGAACTTGAGGCAGGCCCGCGCGGCGCCTACTGCGGCGCCATCGGCTGGATCGCCCCCAATGGCGCGATGACCTTCAACGTCGCAATCCGCACGCTGACGTGTTTCGAGGACAACACCGTCCGGCTCAACGTCGGCGGCGGCGTCGTCTACGACAGCGATGCGGCAGGGGAATACGAGGAAGCGCTTTTGAAGGCGCGGTATGCGGTGGTGGGGTAGAACTGCCGCGCTATTTCTTATCCTTAACATGTATTAAGCCCATTCCGATAAGCACCCATCGACTGGTCGGCCTATCCAATGACTGCCCGCGCCCCTTGAAGCCTTGCATAGATCCAAATGGCCTAAAACCAGCATCTATCGCAACTTGCTCATTTAAAAGGTTTGCATACTCCAAGACAGAAACGACAGCTTTACGCTTATCAGATTCCGACACAGTTTTTCCATGAAGAATGCGGTCACGAACTTTTTCTGCTACTTCCGATTCCGCGATTGCGTCAGTAGATATCTTAGTTTCCATCGTGACATTATAAAGTTCACGGAATCGCGCCCGCGTCATATGAAGAGTATCAATTGACGATTTGGCCATGGATGCCTCTACTCTATGACATTTAACAACTGCGCTATAAATCGTTATGTTTTGCGCAAGCTCTGTTTTAGCAAATAAATAGCTAATTGAGACATCCCACGGATAGTCGCGAGCAAGTGAAGGAAAATGGTTAAAATAACATTTAAAACTATCAGGATATCTATCGAAACTGCTTAAAATCCTTGCAATGCTAATAACGTCACATTTGTCGAAAGTTTTATGCTTAACAAGCCCCGTCATTAGAAGCGCTAATGCTTCCCCCTAATCCCCCTCCACCTCAGGCACAGTTCCATGCCGCGCCAGAAAAACAGGTTCTGACACCTCTCCAGACATCGGGTCCTCCGATAGCATATAGGCGTCGGCCCCGACACAGCCCTCGCGGCGGGATTCGCGTTCGGCGCGTTCTTCGGCTTGGGCGGCGGAAGTGTATTGCAGCACCTTGTCCACCTGAAGGCTCATCTGCTGCCCCACCTGTTTCATCACATAGGTCTGGCAGATATAGTGCATTTTGACGGCGGTTTCTTCTGAATCCAGCATCGAATGTTCCTCGGGTTAATCTACGGGAACAAAATATGAACATATGGCCATTTTAGCAAGCGATCATTTGCAAATCTGAATGCCCGTCCTACAGTAAATGCAACGGAACGAGCGGAGCCAGCGATGCAAATGAAACATGACCCCCTGAGCCCTGCCGACTGCGGCCTCATGGTCGGGCTTTGCCGATATTACGCACAACTTTTGTATCCGCTGAGTAACAAACTGGATTTTGACCGCAGGTCCGAGACCTTACTCCCCCTTAATAATGGCGTTGTCCCTGCTGGCACTGTCTTAACCGACGGGGTTGTTCACAATTATGCAAGCGCAGCTAGCGCCTTGGTGGATTGTGGCTTTGCCAAGCGAGATAAGGACAAGTGGGAACTCTACACCCTACTGTTAGACAGTGACCGCTTTGTGCTGGATGACCCCTCTATGTTGTCAAAGTTGACCTATGCGCAATTGGGTCCCGCCTTATCTGCCATGCTCCGCATCTATGATGAGTTCGAGGTTCTGGGTCCGCCAAGGTCGCTTCAGAACATTTTCGACCTGCTTTTGGAGGCTGGCGTAACGGAAATGCGCCACGGGCATTTGGAGTGGTCAGAAAGGCCATTGCGGCTGTTTACCCGCGCAAGATGGCGGGGCTGCCGAATCCTGAGGATCCGTTCTTATGGAACACTGAACTGTTTGACTGGTTCGTAGGTGAAGCAGCAACGCAGTGGCAATGATCCTTTGCAGCGGCGTGGTCTATGACAGCGATGCCGCAGAAGAGTGGAAGGGGCGATCTGCGCAATTAGCCTGACCCGAAACTCCAATTTCGCAGTCGGAAATCTATGCGAATAGCGCTTTGTCGAAACGGTTCGACTCACCCCTGTCGCTACAAACGCGCAAACCTTGACGAGCGGGTTGACGCGCCCCGCCCTGAACCGGGCACTTGTCTGCAATCTGTTTTACCGCGCCAAGTCCATTCGCTGTGCCCGCATCAGTCACAAGACTTCCCAAGCCCTGACAAATACTGTATGGCCCAGCCATCTTGAGAAGACAGGCGCCCGCATTCCAGCGCCAAACAAGATACCGGAATGAGGGGGAATACGCCCCCTACGCAAAACGAAGGGCTGCGGCCCAAAGGAAACAATAGATGTTTAACGAAGTTAAGAAATCCATCCAGTGGGGCGAAGAAACGCTCACTCTGGAAACAGGCAAGGTTGCGCGTCAGGCTGACGGTTCCGTGATTGCCACGCTGGGTGAAACCAGTGTTATGGCCAACGTGACATTCGCACGCGCCCAAAAGCCAGGTCAGGACTTCTTCCCCCTGACAGTTCACTACCAAGAAAAGTATTACGCTGCCGGCAAAGTGCCTGGTGGCTTTTTCAAGCGCGAAGCGCGTCCAACTGAAAAAGAGACGCTGACATCCCGCCTGATCGACCGTCCAATTCGTCCCTTGTTCGTCCCTGGCTTCAAGAACGAAGTTCTGGTAATGTGTACAGTTCTGTCGCACGACCTCGTCAACGATCCAGACATGGTAGCAATGATTGCGGCTTCTGCTGCGCTGACAATTTCTGGCGCGCCTTTCCTGGGCCCAATCGCCGCTTGCCGCGTTGGTTTTGTTGATGGCGAGTACATCCTGAACCCAGAAATCGACGACATGCACAACCTGCGCCTGAACCCAGAGCAGCGTTTGGACCTTGTTGTTGCAGGCACCAAAGACGCCGTGATGATGGTTGAATCTGAAGCATATGAATTGTCCGAAGCAGAAATGCTTGGTGCGGTGAAGTTTGCCCACGATAGCATCCAGCCCGTCATCGACCTGATCATTGATCTGGCCGAAGATTGCGCCAAAGAGCCTTTCGATTTCCAGCCAGTTGACTACTCCGAGCTGTCCGCAGCCGTGAAGGCAGTAGGCGAAGACAAGATGCGTGCCGCTTATGCGATCACAGACAAGCAAGAGCGTACTGGTGCGGTCTCCGCTGCCAAGGCTGACATCATTGCAGCCCTGTCTGATGAGCAGCAAGCAGACGCGAACTTGGGCCCGGCGCTTAAGAAGCTCGAGTCCTCCGTTCTGCGCGGCGACGTTGTGAAAAACGGCAAGCGCATCGACGGTCGTGCACTCGACACCATCCGCCCAATCGTTTCCGAGACAGGTATTCTTCCACGGACCCACGGCTCCGCCCTGTTCACACGCGGCGAGACCCAAGGTCTTGTTGTGACGACACTTGGCACCGGCGACGACGAGCAGATGATCGACGCGCTGACTGGCATGTATAAGTCGAACTTCATGCTGCACTATAACTTCCCGCCATATTCTGTTGGTGAAGTTGGTCGTGTGTCTGGCCCAGGTCGTCGTGAGATTGGCCACGGTAAGCTGGCTTGGCGTGCGCTTCAGGCGGTTCTGCCTGCGGCAACCGACTTCCCATACACCATCCGCGTTGTCTCCGAGATCACTGAATCCAACGGTTCGTCCTCGATGGCATCTGTCTGCGGTGGCTCTTTGTCCATGATGGACGCTGGTGTGCCTTTGAAAGCGCCAGTTGCTGGTGTGGCTATGGGCCTCGTGATGGAAGAAGACGGCTCCTACGCGATCCTCTCCGACATCTTGGGTGACGAAGATCACCTTGGCGACATGGACTTTAAGGTTGCGGGTACTGAAGCAGGGATCACATCCTTGCAAATGGACATCAAAATCGCAGGTATCACCCAAGAGATTATGGCCAAAGCACTTGAGCAAGCGAAAGCTGGCCGCCTGCACATCCTTGGCGAAATGGGCAAGGCTCTGACAGGCGCGAAAGATCTGGGCGTTCACGCACCTAAGATCGAAACCATGCAGATCCCAACCGACAAGATCCGTGAAGTGATCGGGTCTGGCGGCAAAGTGATCCGTGAAATCGTTGAACTGTCTGGCGCAAAAGTCGACATCAGCGACGATGGCACGATCAAGCTGGCATCCAATGACGCCGAGGCCATCAAGAAGGCCTACGACATGATCTATTCCATCGTAGCCGAGCCAGAAGAAGGCAAAGTCTACAAAGGGACAGTCGTGAAGCTCGTCGATTTCGGCGCGTTCGTGAACTTCTTTGGTAAGCGCGACGGTCTGGTGCACGTGTCCCAGATCGAAAACCGCCGCCTGAACCACCCTTCCGACGTTCTCAAAGAAGGTCAGGACGTTTGGGTCAAGCTGTTGGGCTTTGACGATCGTGGTAAGGTCCGCCTGTCCATGAAAGTTGTCGATCAGGCAACTGGCGAAGAAGCGAAGAAAGAAGAGGGCGACGAGGAGTAAATCCTGTCGGATCTTTGAAACAGAAAGCCCTGGTGGAAACGCTGGGGCTTTTTGCATTTGGCGGGTCGAAAGTATGGCACGAGCAATCCCGCCAAAGATACGTTGCGGAGATTGACCCTCTCCAATTGCCCTGTATGTTGCACCCATTGCCATTGACCTTGGGGGGATAGTGGGTTTGAGTCTATATTTGCGTCATGCGCTTGCGCTCGTTGCCTTGTCGTCCTTGCTTGCTGCATGTTCGACACCACGAGGAGCTGGCTTTCAAAACGAGGTTCTTGTTGCTTCCGACGAGACAACTGCCGACGGCAAACCGATTTATGATTTCGCGGTTTATGAAGTCACCCGTCGGGTTTTGCCGACGGTAAATGCGTGGCCAGCGAATGGCGTTCAACAATACCAGTGGATTATGCGCCAACCGCAATCACGGTCATTGATAATTGCGCCTGGTGATGTGCTCAAAATCACCGTCTGGGACGCCGAAGAAAATTCTTTGCTCACAGGGCCAGGTGAGCGCGCTGCAGTCCTGCAAGATGTGCGCGTCGGATCAAACGGGCGGATCTTCCTCCCGTTTGTGGGGGAGATGAAAGTGTCAGGCATGTCGCCTGACACCGCGCGCGCCCAGATCGAAGCCCGCTTGTCCGAAACCGTGCCCTCCGCACAGGTCCAGCTTTCCGCCCTACCGGGCCGCGGAAACACCGCAAACCTTGTGGCTGGCGTTCAGGCACCCGGCGTCTATCCGCTGGTTGATCAGGACATGACGATCCTCAATCTAATTTCAGAGGGCGGCGGCCCTGCGAGCGAATTGAAAAATCCGCAAGTCAAACTGATCCGCGGCAATGACATCTTCGGCATCTCGATGGATCGTCTTTTCTCCAACCCGTCCTTCGATACGACGCTGCGCGGTGGGGACCGCGTCATTCTTGAAAAAGATGACCGCTACTTCTTGTCGCTTGGCGCTGCAGGCTCCGAGGCCGTGCATCCCTTTACCAAAGCCGACGTCACGGCGCTCGATGCGCTTGCGATCATCGGTGGCGTCTCCGAAGCACGCGCAGACCCGCAGGGGATTTTGATCTTGCGTGAATACGAGCCTTCTGCAGTGCGCCCGAATGGGCCGCCAATGGAGCGGGTCATATTCACAGTCGATCTGACAACCGCAGATGGTCTTTTCAGTGCCGGAAAATTCAACATCATGCCAAGTGACCTTGTCTACGTCACAGAAAGTCCGATTAGTGCAGCCAGCACGATATTAGGGGTCTTTAGCGCGGCGTTGCGAATTTCAAACCAGCTCTGACATACAGGGTTGAGACAGTGCAATCCACATCAGATGGACCGTTAATTCTGGGGGGCAGCAGCCACGTTGGCCGCGCCCTTAGAGCGGTCTGGCCAAGAGATGCCGCCGCCACTTGGCAAAGCCGCCACAATGGCCCGTTTCAATGGGACATTCTCAACGCCCCTGCCCCGAACCTCCCCGAAGGTATAACAGGGATCATCTCACTCGCAGGCGTGACACAAGGTGATCGGCTCGCAGACAATACAGCCCTCGCGCAGGCCGCTTGCGCATTGGCGGCGCGAGAGAACCTGCCGGTTTTGCTCGCGTCTAGCCAAGCGGTTTACGGACATAAATCAGCCGCCGCGCGTGAAACAGACCTGTGTCAACCGACCACCCCATACGGTCAGGCCAAGCTTGCGATGGAGCAAGCCGTAAGTGACGCCCCTCGTGCGACACTCCTGCGGATCAGCAATGTTGTTGGATGTGATGCGCTGTTGCTCAATGCGGCACGCGGGCGACAAATCAAGCTTAATCGATTCCCCAATGGTGAAAGCCCACGGCGTGCATATATCAGCCCCGTTGTTTTGGGTCAGGTTTTGCGAAGATTGCTCGCAAAAGACGCGCCGCTGCCGCGCATTCTCAATATGACCCAAGCCGGATCCGTGGGGATGGCGGACCTGCTCCGCGCAGCAGATATTCCGTGGGAGTGGGTTCCCGCTGGCCCGTCTGCGCTGGCTGCGCTGGAGCTGGACAGCACGCAGTTGGCCTCGCTCGTCGACGTCCCGCCTGCCACCCCCTCGCAACTCATCGCCGATGCGCGCGCCGCCGATTGGAGCCCCACATGACGCTCTCAAAACGCATTTTTGATCTGTTTTTCGCGATTTCGATCGGTTTGCTAGTGTTGCCAATCTTCGCTATCCTGCTCGTTGTCCTGCTTGTCACCGAGGGACGCCCCCTGTTCTATGTCTCCGAGCGCATGCGCACGTCCACACAGCCATTCGCCCTGATCAAGCTCAGAACAATGCCGCTCGATAGCGGCGATGGTGGTGTGACGGGTGCCCACAAGATACATGTTTTGTCGCGCATACAACGGATCTTGCGGAAGAGCCGCGCTGACGAAGTGCCGCAACTCTGGAACGTGATCAAAGGCGACATTTCTCTGGTCGGGCCACGCCCACCGCTGCGCCTGTATGTGGAGGCATATCCGGAGATTTACGACAAAGTGCTGCAAAGCAGACCCGGCATCACCGGCCTTGCATCTTTACGGTTTCACGGACACGAAGAACGGCTTCTCCATGCCTGCCACTCGGCCCAAGAAACCGACGCGGTCTATCGGCGGCGCTGCATCCCGCGCAAAGCGACGCTCGACATGATTTATCAACACAGGCGAAACCTTTGTTTCGATATCGCGCTGCTGGCGGAAACGGCTTTGAAACCATTTCGGCATTAGGTTCTTTCAACGTCCGATCTACACCAACTTTGCTACCCTTCAGTGCGAAGTCGCGCCCGACACGTCAAGGTAGTTGAACGTGCGGGACAAGCCGCTGTATGAGAAGACTTCGAAAACTATTTGTGATAAGGCTTTCATGGCTCAATCAGGACACCCATTCATGTATCGCTTCGTTATGACGCTTCCCAGACAGATCAAGCGGCAAATCCTGCTACTGATTGATGTCTGTTTGGTGCCTGTCGCGTTACTGATTGCCTTGGCGCTGCAATATGACGGCGTGCCAGAAAGCGTAAATCTGAGCCGCCACTGGCTCGCGCTGCCACTTTTGATGGGCATTTGCGCGTTGCTTACAAGTGTGATGGGCCTCAATAACGTACAACTGAAGGCCTATGAAAGCCACGCAATCGGGCTGACGGCGGTGCATGCCATTCTGCTGGGGCTCGCGACGGCCGTGCTTGATGACATGGCAGGTTACGGAACTTCATTTGCGACCTTTATCAACTTTGCACTGGTCTATTTTTTGCTCTCTGTTGCGACACGCATGGGCATGCTGCAATTGCTACTGCTGATCTATCGATCCGGGCAGGTCCAAACGCGGGTGCTGATTTATGGCGCAGGGCCAACCGGACGCCAGCTTGCCGCAGCGTTGCGCACGGATGATGCGATTATTCCTGTCGCCTTCGTTGATGACATGCTCAGCATGCAGTCCACGATTGTGCAGGGCCTGACGGTATATTCGCCGCTGACCATCGACATGCTCGTGCGCGAAAAAGCCATTGACCGTGTTTTGATCGCGATGCCCGACATGCCGCGGCCAAAGCTTGCACAATTGTCGCGCCGCTTGGAGGAAATGGGCCTGAGCGTTCAGGCATTGCCCTCTTTTGCGCAGCTGACGGGGCAAGAGGCGCTTCTGGATCAACTTCAGCCCGTGGTCGCCGACCGCTTTTTAGGGCGTGCGCCGCTTGATGGCGAACTGCCCGGTGGCGCAGAAGTCTATGCGAAAAAGGCGATTTTGATCTCTGGTGCAGGTGGGTCCATCGGCTCTGAGCTTTGCCGCCAGCTGCTCGGCTGCGGGCCGAAAAAGCTGGTGTTGCTCGATATTTCAGAATTGGCGCTTTATACGATCGATATGGAACTGCGCGCGCTGTCAGAGCGTTCCAAGATCGAGATTGTGCCGGTCCTCGGGTCAATCACGGATCCGAACCTGATCCGCAAAACACTTAGCGATCACGATGTCAAAATCGTTTTGCACGCCGCTGCCTATAAACATGTGCCTCTGGTCGAAAGTAACGCGGTGGTGGGCATGTCCAACAATGTGCTGGGCACCCAAGTACTGGCCAGCGCCGCGGCAAAGCAAAACATCGAACGGTTCATTCTGATTTCGTCGGATAAGGCCGTCCGCCCGACAAATATGATGGGCGCGTCAAAACGGCTGGCCGAAATCGTCATCCAAGACCTCGCCAGCAGAAACCGCGGACAGACCATCTTTTCGATGGTCCGTTTTGGCAACGTCATGGGCTCTAGCGGCTCTGTCATTCCGCTGTTTCAGGAACAGATCAAACGGGGTGGCCCGATCACGCTCACTCATCCTGATGTGACCCGCTACTTCATGACGATCCCCGAAGCCGCACGGCTTGTTCTCGTCGCAGGCTCATTTGCAAATAGCGGGGATGTCTATGTGCTAGATATGGGTGATCCGATCCCGATCCGTGACTTGGCCCGCCAAATGATCGCCGCTTGCGGCTACACCGAACGCGACGCGACCAATCCAAACGGTGACATTGAGATCAAGATCACGGGTCTGCGGCCAGGTGAAAAGATTCATGAAGAACTCTTGATCGGCGAAGGTCAAATTACGACCCAGCACCCCAAAATCCTTCAGGCGCGCGAAAAACACCTGAGTGAAATCGAAGTGGCCTCAGCCCTCAAGGGGTTGCGGATGGCCGTCGCCGACAGCGACGAGGTCGCACTACGCGCCGTTGTTGCGCGTTGGGTCGAAGGTGGCGATGCGCTTCTAACTGGCACAATCCAATCTAAAACCTAACGGAGGTGCCCGATGGCTCCCAAATTCGGCACCAGCGGCCTGCGCGGCCTTGTCGTTGACCTTACGCCCGCGCTTGTAGGTACACATGTCCAAGCCTTCTTACGCGCGTGCCCAATCGGGACTGGCCTCTTTGTTGGACGCGACCTGCGGCCATCATCCCCCGACATCGCGGCCATGGTCGCTCATGCCGCGCGCGCGATGGGGATTGCAGTGACCGATTGCGGGGATGTGCCGACACCCGCCTTGGCACTGGCCGCGATGGAGGCGGGCGCGGCTGCCGTCATGATTACTGGCAGCCACATTCCCGCAGACCGCAACGGGCTAAAATTCTACACGCCAATGGGAGAGATCACAAAGACCCACGAAGCGGCAATCCTCGCGGCGCTGGATGGCCTTCGCGAAACGCCATTAGGACCAGAGGTCGTGCAAAACACGACCGCAGGCGCCGCATATGTAGAGCGGTTTACAAGAGCATATGGCGACGCGTTGTTTGGGCTACGGATCGGTGTCTATAGCCACTCAGCCGTCGGTCGCGAC
Source organism: Yoonia sp. (assembly GCA_029252195.1). Classification (GTDB taxonomy): domain Bacteria; phylum Pseudomonadota; class Alphaproteobacteria; order Rhodobacterales; family Rhodobacteraceae; genus Yoonia. The sequence continues at coordinate 7,967 of JAQXBV010000039.1, read as the reverse complement.
CTGCTACTTGAAGTGTTCGGCGCGCTTGGCGCGAATGTCATCGAACTTGGCCGTTCCGCCTCCTTCATCCCCGTCGATACAGAAGCCGTTGATCCCGCCATTCGCGCAGAGCTCAAGGTCTGGGCCAAAGAACATGCACTTGATGCCATTACCTCGACCGATGGCGATGGGGACCGCCCGTTGATGACCGACGCCACAGGCACCGTCATCGTCGGCGATGTTCTGGGGCAGATTACGGGAGCCTCGCTTGGGGCGAAAACGGCCGTGACACCGGTCTCCTCGAACACAGGGGCCGAGGCCAAATTCGGGCGGGTCGTACGGACGCGAATCGGGTCTCCCTTCGTGATTGCAGGGATGGAAGACGTCGGCGGGGATGTTGTCGGATACGAGGCGAACGGCGGCTTCTTGCTTGGATTTGAAGCACGCGGCAGCCATGGCGCGCTTCCCCCCCTGATGACGCGCGACGCGGTTTTGCCGCTTGTGGCGCCACTCGCCTTGGCAAAGGCCGCAGGCGGTTTGGCAGCCTTGGTCGCAATGCAACCCGCACGGTTTACCGCCGCTGATCGCTTGCAGGACGTGCCAACGGAGCGCTCGCTGGCATTGGTTGCGGCATTTGCTGCAAACCCACAGCAAAGAGGCGGCTTTCTGGCCGCATTTGGTGAGATCGAAGCCTCGGTAGACCGTACCGACGGGTTGCGCATGACGCTGGAAGACGGGCGAATTGTGCATTTACGGCCTTCGGGCAATGCGCCAGAATTGCGACTTTACGTCGAGGCCGATAGCGTCGCTGCGGCGGATGCCACGCTTGCGAAGGGTCTATCCGCTTTGCGTGCGGCGCTCCATATCTAACTCCAAGACTTGTAGCCTACAATTTTCACGCCTCTACTGGCGTGTTTGCGACCCTCTGTCCGCACGCAGCAGCACCACGCGATGGTGATGCAAAAACTCCTCAGGCTTGGGGATTTGCACGTAGCGGATATGTCAGCCCACCTATTCATGTTAATCGCGTAGCAAGAGAAATCGTCTAAACGAGTCCCATTGAGGCAAAGAGTATGAATATGAAAAGACGCACTTTTGTGGCTTCGGCCGCTATTGGCCTGTTTGCTGCGCCTGCATATGCGACGGCCCGTTTGCCGCGCAAGTTCCTCCCGACCGAGGTCGATGTGAACCCAGACCTACCCGCAGGACAAGTTCATGTAATCAAAGAAGATTATCACCTTTATTGGACCTTGGGTAATGGCCGCGCGATGCGCTATGGCATCGCCTTGGGCGCAGAGGGGCGCAATTACACTGGGGTTTTGACGATCCGTCGCAAGGCCGAATGGCCAAGCTGGGTGCCGACGCAAAATATGGTTGATCTGGAGCCCGATCTTTACGGTCCATACCGTGGCACTGGCCTGCCAGGTGGCCATCCGCGCAATCCACTTGGGGCGCGCGCGCTCTATCTCTATGACGGCGGGATCGATACCTATTACCGCATTCACGGGACTCCGCAGCCAGAGACCATCGGCCAAAGTTTCTCGTCTGGTTGCGTGCGCCTGACGAATGAGCATGTCGCCCAGCTTTACGAGATGGTGCCTGTGGGGACGCAGGTCTTTATCTTCTGAGACCGAATAGCCCTCTCCGGGGATGCGTAGGTCAGCGCGCGCTTGGGCTTGCATTCTCAACCCCTCACTGAATTGAGGCATAATAGATTTGCGAGCCAGAAACGTGCGTGCGGTGTTCAAGCGTTCGTTAGTCGCACGCCGGAAGCAAGGCGAGGCTTACTTCATCGATGAGACCTCATAGAGGTTATCCTCTGCAGGGTCCCTGATTTTTCAGAAAGGGTTCTGCTGAGCGCGGAATTCCCAAACGCTGATAATACCGTCACTATTGGCGTCTGCAGCTTCATAGCTTACTTGCGCATTCGTCATAAATTCGGCCAAGGTCACGTTCGTGTCGCCGTCGGCATCTATCGCCTTGAACCGCGCCACACGACTCACAAAAAGCCGTTCCACATTTCGCCGCCCGCGCGACATACGAGGGTTCGCGCTATCCAAATATTCATCTTCCGAAATTTGGCCATCCTCATCACCATCGAACAACGCAAACCCAATGCTCGCATGTTGCGATGCTTCGGACGCGCTCACGATCCCATCTGCATTTTCGTCGATCGGTAGCGCCATCATGTTCATGCCACCGTAATTACCAAAGCCTAAGGGCATAATCTGCACCATATCGTCGTTGCCATTTTCTTCATCGTCGTCCGCCAAAACTGCCGTCCCGCTGAACAAGACGGCCAACACTGCGGTTACCGTAGCAAAACCGCGGATTGTTGCGTTGTGTGTCATCATTTATTCCTTTTTAGGGTGAAATTATTGGACAGCTTTCGCGGCCCAACTTTTGTGAATCTAAATACAATTTCTTGAATGTGTTTATCCGCAATATGAAACCACGCCGGATTGATATTGATCAATCTATCCATGTTAACCGACGCATTCGGCAAATAATGCTGTTTCGATGCCTCTAGCGAACGCTAACTTGCGCGCATTACAGGCATTTCTGTTCCAACTCAGCCCTACTGAAACGCAAAAGGCCCCCACGATTGCAGGGGCCTTTGCAGTTCAACTGGAGCTGATTAAAGCTTGGTCATACGCAGGTATGGCAGGACGGCTTTGAAGTCACCGAACTTTTCTTTGGCCGCTGCTGCATCAAACGACATCGGGATCACTACGTCGTCGCCCACGTTCCAGTTCGCTGGAGTCGCGACCGTGTGCTTGGCGGCGGTCTGCAAACCGTCCAAAGCGCGCAGCACCTCAGCAAAGTTCCGGCCCACGTTCATTGGGTATGTCATCGAGAGCTTCAGCTTCTTATCTGGACCAACGATGAACACGGCGCGCACGGTGGCGCTGTCATTTGGTGTGCGACCGTCGGGCATATAGGCCTCTGCTGGCAGCATGTCGAAAGCTTTGGCGACTTTCAAATCTTCGTCAGCGATGATTGGGAAGCCGGCTTTAGTGCCTGCGACCTGCTCGATGTCCGTCTTCCACTTTTTGTGCTCTTCCGCACTATCGACCGAGATACCCATAACCTTGGTATCGCGTGCCGCCCATTCGTCAGCAAGCTGTGCCACGGCGCCGAATTCGGTCGTGCAGACAGGTGTAAAGTCCTTGGGGTGCGAGAACAGAATGGCCCAGCTATCGCCGATCCAGTCATGGAGCGTCAGCGTGCCCTGATCGGTTTCGACGGTCAGGTTTGGGATTGTATCGTTAATACGCAGGCTCATGGCGCTACTCCTTTATTTAATTTTCGTAAATTCACATATAGGTGTCCCAGGCAGGGGCCACTAGGGCGCTTGCACCACACGCGGCGCAATGTCACGATGCGCGAAGCACATGGTACGGAGCGACCCAATGATTACTCACCGCAATTTCTATATCAACGGCGCATGGGTGGCCCCTGCTGACCCGCGCGATCACCCTGTGATCGACCCCGCAACCGAAGAGCAGGTCGCCACGATTTCGCTTGGCGATCAGGCCGATACAGATGCTGCTGTTGCTGCGGCGACGGCTGCCTTTCCTGCTTGGGCTGGCCTGTCTGTCGCAGAGCGTGTGCGCCACGTCGAGAATGTGATGAAGGTCTACGAGACCCGCGCGCATGACATGGGCGAGGCGATTCGCATGGAAATGGGCGCGCCGCATGATCTCGCGCACGGCTCGCAAGCCCCTTGCATGCCTTGGGCGATTGAGGACGCTTTGGAAGCGGCCAAGCAGATTCACTGGGACCGCCCACTTGGCGATCACGCCCCTACCGACCGCATTCTGATGGAGCCGATTGGTGTTGTTGGCATGATCACCCCGTGGAACTGGCCGATCAGCCAGATCGCGCTTAAGGTATTCCCTGCGATGATCGCAGGTTGCACGATGGTCTTGAAGCCATCGGAAGAGGCCCCGCTGTCGGGTATCGTCTTTGCAGAGATTTTGCATGAAGCGGGCGTGCCTGCGGGCGTGTTCAACCTCGTGAATGGCGACGGTCCTGGTGTTGGCTCGCAACTAACGGCGCATAAAGATGTCGCGATGATCAGCTTTACGGGCTCTACTCGTGCGGGCCGTTTGATTACCAAAGGTGCGGCTGAAACGCTCAAGCGCGTTGGGCTAGAGCTTGGCGGCAAGGGTGCCAACGTTATTTTTGCTGACGCGGATGAAAAGGCCGTTATGCGCGGCGTGCGTCACTGCATGAATAACTCTGGTCAGTCGTGCAACGCGCCGACCCGTATGTTGGTTGAACGCTCTCGTTATGACGAGGCCGTGTCACAAGCCGCCGAGACTGCGCAGGCGATCAAGGTTGGCCCAACCACCGAAGCAGGCCGCCATATGGGTCCCGTCGTGAATAAATCTCAGTGGGAAAAGATCCAAGGCATGATCCAAGTCGGCATCGACGAAGGTGCGCGCCTGATCGCGGGTGGCACTGGCCTGCCTGAGAACGTTAACCGTGGCTTCTATGTGAAGCCGACTGTGTTTGCCGATGTCAGCAACGACATGCGGATCGCGCAAGAAGAAATCTTCGGCCCTGTGCTGGTCATTATTCCGTTTGAGGATGAGGCCGACGCGATCCGTATTGCCAATGATACGCCATACGGTTTGACCGATTATGTACAGTCGACAGATGGCGCCAAGCGCAACCGCATGGCACGCGCCCTCAAGGCAGGCATGATCGAAATGAACGGCGAATCGCGCGCTGCTGGTTCTCCGTTTGGCGGCGTTAAGCTGTCTGGTCGTGCCCGTGAGGGTGGCGTTTGGGGGATCGAAGAGTATCTCGAATCCAAGGCGATCTCGGCGTGGTCCATCGACTAACTCATGTGCAGGGGCGCACCAAATCCGTGCGCCCCAGACTATTTCATCCATTTTCGAAAATGATACAGTGGGCGAAACAAGTTTATGGAGCTTCGCTATGCTGAAACAGATCAAAGGCCTGCACCACGTCACATCGCTCGCAAGTAGTGCATCCGAAAACAACGCTTTCTTTACAAACGTCCTTGGCCTGCGCCGTGTGAAAAAGACCGTCAATTTTGACGCGCCTGATGTGTATCACCTCTATTACGGTGATGAGGTCGGCACACCCGGTTCCGTCATGACCTATTTCCCCTTCACCAATGCCGCCCGCGGCAAACGCGGTGTAGGCGAGGTTGGCGTGACCTCTTTCTCTATTCCAAAGGGCAGTGCTGGCGCATGGGCTGACCGTCTTGCCACCTTTGAAGTGGCCGAAATGACCCGCGACACCCGTTTTGGCGAGGACCGTGTCTTGTTTGATGGCCCTGACGGCGAGCGTTTTGCTCTGATCGAGGTCGATGACAGTCGCGCCCCTTGGACGGGCAATGGTGTGAGTGCAGAGATGGGGATTCGCGGCTTTCAGGGGGCTGATATGCGTATCGTCGATGATGGTGCGACAGCCGAGCTCTTGAAATTCATGGGATACGAGAAATTCGACACCCAAGACAACGTAACCCGCTTTATCATCCCAGACGGCAACGCGGCCAATGTGATTGATTTGGAAACCCTGTCAGGTGCGCCGCAAGCGCGGTCTTCTGCGGGGTCCGTACACCACATCGCCTTTGCTGTGGAAAACCGTGCGCGGCAGTTGGAAGTGCGCGAGGCCCTGCTTGATACAGGGTATCAAGTGACGCCTGTGATCGACCGCGACTACTTTTATGCGATCTATTTCCGTACACCTGCGGGTGTGCTGTTCGAGATTGCTACGAATGAACCCGGTTTTGACCGCGACGAGGATACTGCGCATTTGGGCGAGGCGCTCAAGCTGCCAAGCCAGCATGAACACTTGCGCGCGCAGTTGGAGCGGCATTTGGAGCCATTGAAATGAGTTACACGGCCAAGCGGACGCGCGGCGACGACGCCAGCACCCATGTTTTTACGTGTCATGGGACTGGCGGATCAGAGACGCAATTCCATGGTTTTGCGGAAAAGATGTTTCCCGACGCGCATGTGACCTCCCCGCGTGGTGACGTGTCCGAGGGCGGTGCGCTGCGGTATTTTCGGCGGATGGCCGAGGGTCTGTATGATATGGACGACCTTGCACTGCGCCGCGCTGCGATGGCTTCATTTGTGCGCAAGGAAGCGGCGGGTGCGACCCGTGTGATTGCGTTGGGCTATTCCAATGGCGCGAATATTGCGGCGGCGGTTGCTCTCCATGATGCAGACATCTTCACCGATCTGGTGCTGTTGCATCCGCTGATCCCTTGGGCCCCCGCCCCGCAACCCGCTTTGCGTGGCAAGCGCGTCCTGATAACGGCAGGCGAGCGCGATCCGATTTGCCCGAAACAACAAACGCAGGCCTTGGCGGATTATCTGACGGCGCAAGGTGCCGATGTCACTTTGAAGTGGCACGCGGGCGGGCACGAGATTGCCCAATCCGAAGTCGCCGCGATTTCGGCGTTCTTTTCCTAGAATGGTGCCTTGGCGGTGATCCGCATGCCCTGCCCGCCGTCGGGATGGCGGAATTGCAGGGTCTCAGAATGCAGCATCATGCGCGGATAATCCAGTGCGGGGCCGGTCGCATAAAAAGGGTCGCCCAAGATCGGGTGGCCCAGCGACAGCATATGAACGCGCAATTGATGCGAGCGCCCCGTTTTGGGCATCAGCCGCACGCGGCTTTCACCGTCTTTGGCGCGGATCACTTTCCAATCGGTCTGCGCAGAGCGGCCATTCTCGAAATCAATCATCTGGCGCGGGCGGTTTCCCCAATCGACGATGATCGGCGCATCAACAGTGCCCGTCTTTTCGGTCATCTCGCCCCAAACCCGCGCGATATAGGTTTTCTTGGTCTGCCGCTTTTCGAATTGTAGGCCAATGTGCCGCTGCGCATGAGGGGTCAGCGCGAAAATCATCACGCCTGAGGTGTCCCGATCAAGCCTATGTATAAGGAGAACGGTTGGAAACACGGCCTTGACCCGTGCCATCAGGCAATCAGACAGGTGTTCCCCCTTGCCCGGAACCGACAAAAGGCCAGCAGGCTTATTGACCAAAACGACCTCGTGGTCGTCGTGCAGGAACTCAAGTGGTTCTTGCGGTGGGTTGTAGTCACTACTCATAAACACGGGCGCCAAAGATTGCCGAGCCAACACGCACATGGGTCGCCCCTAGGGCAATTGCGGTTTCAAAGTCGCTGCTCATCCCCATGGATAGCCCCTTCAGGCCATTGCGTGCGGCAATCTTGGCCAATAGCGCGAAGTGCAGAGACGGCTCCTCGTCAACGGGCGGAATACACATGAGGCCGCGCACTGGCAGGTCCATCGCCAGCGCGTCCTTTATAAAGGTATCGGCCTCGGCGGGCAGGCAGCCTGCCTTTTGGTCTTCTTCTCCAGTATTCACCTGAATGAACAAATCGGGGCAATGGCCCATCTCTTGGGCGAGCCGCGCGATGGTTGTGGCAAGCTTGGGACGATCAAGCGTGTGGATCGCTTGGGCCAGCTCCATTGCCTGCCGTGCCTTGTTAGTTTGCAAGGGGCCGATCAGGTGCAACTCGATGCCAGAATAGATCTCGCGAAAGTCGGGCCATTTTCCAGCCGCTTCCTGCACCTTGTTCTCGCCAAAGACTCGGTGCCCTTGATCCAGAATCGCTGCCACGCGCGCGTTCGACTGTACCTTTGAGACCGCGATCAGCGTGACATCATCTACCTCGCGTCCTGCCTTATGACACGAATTTGCGACCGCCGTGCGAATTGCCTCCAAGGTCATGATATACTCCTGATATTGCTGCTCTTTGCCCTATAAACACGAAATAGGCTTTAATTTAACTGTTGTCATGGGCCAAAACACCAAATCAAGTGTGTGACCTTGATGCATCATTTTTGAAACACTGCCCTGAATGCATTCCAAATCCCTTGAGTGTGAGACGGGATAGGCGCACTTACAGCCTCAATGCTGGTCAAATCTAGCATTCTTGGGAATGCACAAACACACGAGGGTTTTACA
>JAQXBV010000038.1 GCA_029252195.1 Yoonia sp. | reverse complement strand
AAGTTTGGCTGTCAGCTCAATCTTACGCCATCAACCAAGTGTGTCAGGTGCCGCCTACAGGCATTTTACCCGTCTTTCTGAATGTACTGGTGATCGGACAAGGCACACCGAACAGGCGGAATGACTTTCGAAAATACTAGAGGCCCATTGTGACTTCGTTTTATGAACAAAGTGCCAAAAATAGTCTGTGTAAGCGTGCTGGTTTGTTCCAATGCGACTCTTACCGATGATGCTGGACCACAGTCTAATAAATCTTACAGATCTTGGTTTTGGCAGCGCCAATTTTTGAGAAGCGGCCATTGGCGCGATCGCAGCGAATTCACCCTTTGTCCGCATAGGAGATCTTAGTGCAGAGTGCAGCGAATGTCTGCTCCCGCATATACGTTCATGAACCTTTTCCGTCCGTCTCCTGCCACTCATCCCGCGATAATTCGAACAAGGTGCAGCTAATGGCGGTAAGGAGCCCATTGTGTGAATTCAATTTCGCGCTGCGTGCGCTCGCAGCACAGAAGTTGCTGCATCGGCTTGGATTCCAGTGTCGCATTGCGGCGAAGAAACCGGCCATCCATGCAGACCGCAGCGAGCGGGGAATATTCAATTCACAGACTGCGGACGAAGTGAGCTTTCGCTGCGGCTGCTTGAAAGTCTGGTTCGGCGAAATTCTTCGCCCCTTATTTGGGCTAGATTTAATCTTATTTTGAAAAATTCATTTGAACCTGAAGTCCGGGATGGTTGTCTGACAAGATCAACTCAGCATCATGCAAGGCGCAAATAGCCGAGACCAGACTAAGGCCCAGACCATTGCCGTCAGTCGTTCTGCTTTTTTCCATGCGGTAAAGCCGCTGCAATACTTTGTCCCGCTCGTCCTCAGGAACTCCGGGTCCATTATCCGCAACGCACAAAGTAATTTGATTGCCCGACCTCGACAAAGACACATCAATGCAGGAACCTACTGGCGTATGTCGCAGTGCGTTTTGGATCAAATTGGCAATCACTTGCGATAACAGCTGGCGATCACCTTTGACCGTAAACGGACCATCGCCGGAAACATTCAAGTGAAGCGTATACCCTTGATCTTCAGCCTCAGCTTCCAGAAACTCGCAGACATCTGTCGTCACGCGGTGCAGGTCAGTTGGGTCAAGTCTATCGCGAACAGCCCCGCCTTCGAGCTGTGCCAATTGCAGAAGCGATTGAAACGTTTTCACAATGCGGTCGGTTTCATCACGGGCGCGGGCAAGAAGCACCTCTTGCCCTTCGGACAGTTCCGTCTTTTCAGATATCTGATCAAGGATAACCGCCACCCGTTGAATGGGGGTTTTCAGGTCATGTGCAATATCGGCTGATACCTGACGCATCGACGCGATCAGGGCCTCTTGGGACGTGGCCATTGTGTTCACGGCCTTGCTGATGTCCGACAGATCATCGACGTCACCCGTCGCGACAGGCACGCGCGCAGCCATTTGTCCGCCTGTGAAATCAGCGAGAGTCGTCTGAATGACCTTGATTTTACGTCGCGCCCCGCGCGCGACAAATGCACCTGCGACAGATGCAAAAAGGAGGGTTGGCAACAGGCCGATCAATACGACCGACAACATGATTTCACCCATTTCAATGATCTGGTTGCGGGTCTGCGCGACGATCAGTTGACCGCGCCCGACTCGCACGCTTCGGGCGAGATAGCTTTCGGAAATATCACGTTTGCTATGGTCGATTGCGCGTTCTGGAATAATTGCGAACCCACTGATCGGGGGGAAGTGCCGCACGTTGGAAATCGCTTTGCCGCTGTCGGGCAGGTATTGCAGGATCAGCAGTTCGGGATTGGTGGCAGCGGCATCATCCGCCAGACGACCTACCAGATCATCTTGATTTTCAATGGCCTGATAGACAGCGATTTTCTGTGTAATTTCGTCTTGGAGCGTTGTATCAAAAGTGGCGCGGATCACAAAGTAAGCGGTCGCAAAACTAACGGCAGACGATAGGATAAATATCAAAACAAGGATGGCCGTCAGCCGCAGAGGCGTAGACCAGATTGCCCGCATTTTTGGGAACGTCATGCCTCGATCCGATAGCCAGAACCGCGCACGGTTTCGATCAGCTCTTTGTCGAACGGCTTGTCCACTTTGCCGCGCAATCGGCTGATGTGCGTATCCACCACATTGGTCATCGGGTCATAATGAATGTCCCAAACCGCTTCCATCAACATGGTGCGGGTCTGCACGCGGCCTTTGCGGCGCAAAAGATGTTCGAGCAGGGCAAATTCGCGGGGGAGCAGGTCGATCGGCTGACCCGCCCGTGTCACTTTGCGGGTCAAAAGGTTCATTTCCAGATCGGCCGCGTTGAGCGTTGACGGCTCGTCCTGCATTTGCGGACGGCGGCCGAGGGCCGCAATACGGGCGCTCAGTTCCCCAAAGGCAAATGGTTTCACAAGGTAGTCGTCACCGCCCGCGTTCAGCCCTTCGATACGGTCATCAACGCCGCCTAAGGATGTCAGGAATAGAACAGGCGTGCGGTTTTTGGTGCCGCGCAGGGTTTTCACAAGGCTGACCCCGTCGATTCCCGGCAACATGCGATCCACGATCAGGATGTCATACTGGCCAACACTTGCCTGAATGAGCCCGTCAGACCCGTTGGGGATCAGGTCAACGGAATGACCTTCTTCGCGCAAGCCATCGGAAATATAGGCGCCTGTTGTTTTATCGTCTTCAATTACCAGAATTTTCATCGCTTACCTTACGCAAATATCGGCAGGGCATTTGCCCCGCCGATCCATACTAACAGAATTTCAGGCGTTAGTTACTCTCGTTTTCTGCACCATCGCCATCTGTTTCGCCGTGGGCTTTATCGTCATCCTTGCGCCGAGAATCTGCGGCTTTCACGGTGCCGTCAGCAGGGTTGACCAACAGTTTTGCGACGGTCCCATCGGCCATAACGATCTCGACTTCATACCAACCCGCATCTGCTCCATGATCTTCAAATTCCGCGCTCATGGCTTTGCCACCAGATTGGGTTTCTGCAGCGGTGATTGCTTGCGCGATTGAACCAGGTGCAGCGAGGAAAGCCTGTGCTTCGGCCATGTCATCGCCCGATTTGTGGCTGTCAGCGGCGGCCATTGTTGCCACACCGCCAAGAAGGCCAAGGGAAAGCAATGCAGTAGTGCCGAGTGTCAAAATTGTCTTGCGGTTCATAGTGGGTCTCCAGATTTGTGAGGCAGCACCTTGCTGCCGTCTAGAATAGAATTGGGGGTCAAGTTTGGACTTCGCGTGACATTCACATTGCACTTTTGTCATGTTGGAGCTCGTCGATGCTCTCTTGAACGTAAAAAGCGCAGAGTTTCCCCTGCGCTTCTTTTCTATCTCATGGGAGTGCAATCAGGCTGTCGCCTTCTCCTCAAACCCAAGATCTTCATCCTGAGGCGCGTCGGCATTTGTGACACCCATACCGTTGATTGCCAATTTACCAGCGAGCGCCAACAGCCCACCGATGACGACAGCAGTTGCAACAATCAGTGCGCCTGCACCTACAGCGGCCAATCCTGCCATGACAGCAAAGACAGTAGCTCCGAAGCGATAAAATTTTTTCAAGTTCTTCTCCTTTAATCAGATGAAATACAGATGGGGAGGCGATTTGTCGGTTTCCCGTCAGGAACATTACAAATGCGCAATGTTATGGCGGCATTGGTTTTGAGAAAAATATCGACGCGAATGACGAACATTGCAGCGATGTAATCTTTGCTACACGAAGCTGCCAAACCCGAACCTCAAAAGCGGCGTATCACCGGAACGCACATACCTTCGTCCCGCACACCTGACCGACAGATTTGTCGGAGCCCATGAGGATCAAAATGAGAAACCTACTTTTAAGCGTGGCCCTGATTACAGGGCCCGTTATTGTGTTTGCAGCGGCATATAATGTCCTGACGCCAGCGGCGACAACCACGGCGTCCGTTGCTGCCCCAAGCTTGGGCGACATGACGCCATTCGCAACGATCGCCACAGATTTGCAAGCGATTGTCGCAACCGGTGATCTGGCTGCGGCTAAAACGCGGATCGCAGATTTGGAAACCGCATGGGACGACGCCCAACCCACCATGCAACCGCTCAACCCTGCTGACTGGGGCAACGTGGATGGCGCGATTGATGATGCGCTCAAGGCATTGCGTTCGGGAACACCAGACGCGTCGACCGCCACCACAACACTTGCAGCGCTACAAACAACTTTGCTTAATCCATCCAAGGGCAGTGCTGCACCGTCGGGCGCAGCGACAACGGTATCAGGTGTTGTCACCACAGATGCCAATGGACGCACATTGCCATGCGAAGTGATGCTGGAAACCTTCCGCACGACACTTGTGGGCGCAACGCTCACCGACGCCAACCGTACCGCAGTAGATGAACTTGGCACAAAAGGCACAGAACGCTGCAATGCCGACGACGACACCCGTGCCGCCGACTTTTTCGCGCAGGGCATTGCCCTGATGTCCAACTGAACCCCGATTTAGGAATATTCACATGACAACCTTATCCGGGTTTCAAACCCCTTCGCGTTCCGCGGCATTGGCCCCAAATCGGGTGCCTGCCGTAACGGCCGACTTTTGGCTGATTAAGCTGATGGCAGTCACAATGGGCGAAACCGCAGCCGACTTTTTGGCCGTGAACCTCGGCCTTGGCCTGACGGCCACTTCCCTTTTGATGGGAGCCATCTTGATCGGTGCATTGTTTTTGCAATTCGGCCAGAAACGCTATGTGCCGTGGTCCTACTGGCTTGCCGTTGTGCTGGTTAGCATCGTCGGCACACTCATCACAGACAACATGGTCGATAACTTTGGCATCTCGCTGGTTAGTGTGACCGCGTTCTTTGTCGTGGTTCTTGGTGCAACCTTTGCCGCTTGGTATGCGTCGGAAAAAACCCTCTCGATCCACGAGGTGACAACAACCAAGCGCGAGATGTTCTATTGGGCCGCGATCCTGTTCACCTTCGCTCTCGGAACTGGTGCGGGCGATCTTGTGGCGGAACACTTTGCACTTGGCTACATGGCGACAGGCATCTTGTTTGGCATGATCATCGCCTCGGTCACATTCGGCTACTATGCGCTGAAACTGGACGGCATCTGGGCCTTCTGGATCGCCTATATCTTCACCCGTCCACTGGGCGCGTCCTTTGGTGATCTGCTGTCACAGCCTGCGGAATATGGCGGCATGGGGCTGGGCACGATCCTGACCAGCGCCATCTTTATGGCGGCCATCATCGGGATAGTCATCTACATGACCGCGACCCGTGAAGGGCAAGCCATTGACCAAGCAAAATAGGACTTAACAAAGTGGGCCTCAAGGGGGCCACTTTCTGCTTATCCCTACAAAACAGCACCCTTTGGAGTAGCTACAATGACCAACACAACTCAATCATCCCGCCACGCCTTGCTGACCCGCATGCTTCATGGCGGACTTGCGATTGCGATCATCGTTCAATTGGCATCGAGCCAATTCATGAGCCCCGACAAGGGCGGAAATACCGCCTTTGAAGTTCATGAATATGCGGGTTTGGCGGCCCTTGCTTTCGTCATTGGCTTTTGGATTTTCAGCCTCGTGCGCCAGCGCGGCACGCCAGTTGCAGAGCTGCTTCCTTGGGCGTCATCTGCGCGTCGGGCCGCACTTTGGCATGATGTGCACAGTCACTACACTGCATTTCGCCAATTCAAACTGCCCTCGCATGATGGGTCGTCGCCGCTGGCTTCCTCAATTCATGGGCTTGGCCTGTTGTTGATGACGGCGATGGCCGCGAGTGGCACGCTGTATTATTTCGTGAACGCGGGCGACCCTGATGCGGGCGGGTTGGTCGGTGCGGCCATGCTCATCCATAAGACCCTTGCCAATCTCGTCTGGGCTTATCTCATTGGGCACGCTGGGTTTGGCGTCCTCAATCACTTTGGCAAAACCATGTCGCTGCGGACCATGTGGTCTTTTAAGAAATAGCCAATGAACTGAGACGACGACTTTCAATCACAGGCTCTTCATGGCGAAAAATATCGCCAAGGAGACCTGATTGTTGGAGCCTTGCGCAGCGAAAGTTCGGTTTGAGATCGTTGCTCAAAGCGCCATCTGAATGACTGGATCGGTGAAATCCGCTGCACTGCCAAAAGATCAACGCTGCACTTGCGAAGGAATGCTGCGTCAGCGAAGTCAGAAAAACCAATATCGGGAAAGTCCGCAAAGCAGACCTCAGCTAATGGTCCCACGAAAGTCCAGTTTGGGATCAAGCTACAGAACTTAACTATGTTCCGATACATAAAAATCGGGACCGCTTTTAGGACCACTTTCCATAAATCGAAATCCTCTTACCCACTATAATTGAATGACAATCTTACGCGTTAGAAGTCCTCTTCTGGGCACCAATTTTTCCGAAAAAATTGAACACTTACAAAGACCGGAAGGCTGAGAGCGCCGGAGCGCACCCCTTCACCCCAATACTTCCTGAACGGCCAGCTTGGTTACC
>JAQXBV010000037.1 GCA_029252195.1 Yoonia sp. | reverse complement strand
AAGCTCAAGGCGTTCTGCTGCGGAAAGAAAACCAGGACAAATCATACCCGTAGCTGAATCGTTCCACGCCAAAGCGTCAAGACGTCAAATTCGGCTTCCGAAGGACTCAGAGTATAGTTCAATTTTGATGGTATTTTATGATCGTGTCAACGGGAGCGAGGTCTGAAACAGTCGCCGTTCAACGGATGTTCCAAATACGCTCGTTTGTGGAACGAACATACATACATCATCTTGTTTGACGCCGTTATAAATCCGATTCAAAACTCAATCAGTTTTTGAATGTTATTGCCTCTCTGCTGGAAACAGGCATTCGTACATCACACACAATCTGCCACTTTGGGTTCGAGCGACGGCATGATCTGGTGGCGGAGATCTTTCGCCTGAAAGAGCCCGCTGGTGCTGAACAAAAAGGAGATCAAGCGCATATTGGCCATGGCCCCGAGCCTGAAGGCGCAGGTGATGTTGTCATTGGCCTATGGCTACGGGATGTGCGCAGGCGAGGTCGTGCGGCTGATGGTGGGTGATGTCGACAGCGCTCGGGAGATGATCCGGATCGTGTAAGCCAAAGGACGCAAGGATCGCAACGTCATGCTGCCCGGCGACATTCTTGGCCTGCTGCGAGTCCTTCTTTCGCGACTCATTTACTGGAACGCGGCGTCGATATCCTGGTGATTCAAGTCCTGCTCGGGCATTCCAAACTGTCAACTACTGCGCGCTATGCCAGCGTTGCCACAGGTATGATCGCGGCAGTGGACAGTCCGCTGGATGATCTGAATGGGGTTAAACGGAAGAAGGGCAAGCCAAGCCATCGTAGGCCACTATGCCCGGTCCATCACTCGTAGTCGCGGATATCTTCCGTACGTCACGCCGGAGGCGTGCTTTCAGCACGACGGTGCTGCCTGGCGTGCGGCATTCCACCTCGTCATCACTCTACCCGAACAGGTTGCCGACATCGCGCACCAAAACAAGCGCGAGATCTACAATCTGCTGACGCGGGCAAGCGCGGACACTCTGTTCAGAATCGCCGCCGATCCTAAACATCTGGGGGCAAATGTTGGCATAACGTCGGTCCATCACAATTGAGGCGCCCCGATCGGGCGCCTTTTTTTGTGCGGTGGTATTGATATTCCGTGAGTGGGGACTGCAAAAGCCAAACGGCTCCCCGGTCGGAATGTTGTGTCCATCGGCGTCAAAATGGCGCTAGATCAAGGGTTGTTTCTCCGCGCACCAATTGGCCAATGAAATCGCAGCCCGCGTTGTTTTGTTGAAAATGTGCCCAAACCTTTTGTGCAAACAAGCTGGGGGCCATGAACAAGATGACGGGCGAAAATTCTTCTGTCGCAATTGGCCTGTCGATCCGCGAGGTCTCTTGGAATGCGGCCAGTGCCTCGGGATCCAAAGACATAACTTGCATGGCGTAGGAAATGTATTCTGATGTTGAGATACAGGATGCAAAAGGGCAGGGAATGCCTTCGGTCGCGGCGTGCGACAATTCATGGGTGATCGTGCTTTTGAAATATTCGGTGATTTCGACGCCTGCAAACGCGTTTTCTGTCATCTCTGATGCCTGCATTGCGGCGGGCGTGAGCACGTTGATCATGTCTTTGCCGATGTAATACAAGCCGTAAAACGCTCCGTCCAAGTCATCGAGAATGACTATTCGCAGGGGTTTGTTGAGTGCGGGCATCCGGCATGCGGCGAATTGGGTGACGGCGGCTTGAACCGCGGAACAGGCAAGTGCTGCGCTTTCGACATCTGGGGAGGTTACGGTGACGTTTTCTGCACGGCAACTGATCACGGCAGCCTCGGCCGGATGCGACAGGACTGATATTACGGCCGCCAATGACGTAATGAAGAATTTTGATAATCCCATAGCATTTTCCGCACCTTGAGGGTCGATAGACCCATAAGATAGCATCAGTCTAGAGCGGCGGACTGATCCAAATCATTGATAAAATCTGCGCAGGACGCGGTTATCGGGAACCCACAAAAATATCCGTCGCGCAGCAAAAAAGGGCCGCGCGATTTCTCGCACGGCCCTCGTAAGTCTTTGATAAAGCTAAATTAAGCTTCGTCGCGCATTGCGTCTTCGTCCACGGCGCCGCCCATATCGTCGAACAGCTCCTGGATTTCGAATTCTGCTTCTGCTTCAGCTTCTGCAGCCAATTCGGCAACAGATTTACCAGCAGCTTGAAGCTCGGCTTCTTCAACCGAACGGGCTACGTTCATGTTGATGGCAACAGTGACTTCTGGGTGCAGAACGACGTCCACAGCGTGAAGGCCAAGTTCTTTGATCGTGTGGTGAAGCACAACCTGCGCCTTGTTGACGGTGAAGCCAGCAGCAGTTGCCGCATCAGCCGCGTCACGAGTTGTGACGGAACCGTAAAGCGAGCCCGCATCGGAGGCAGAGCGGATAACGATGAATGTTTCACCGTTGAGCTTTTCGCCCAATGCTTCTGCTTCTTTTTTGGTTTCGAGGTTGCGTGCTTCCATCTGGGCCTTTTCAGCTTCAAAGCGAGCGATGTTCGCTGCATTGACGCGCAAGGCTTTGCCTTGTGGCAACAAATAGTTACGAGCGTAACCTTCTTTGACTTTTACGACTTCGCCCATTTGGCCAAGCTTTGCGACGCGCTCAAGAAGAATGATATCCATGTCTGGTGTCCTTACTTAACAGCGTATGGCAGCAGGGCGAGGAAACGGGCACGCTTGATCGCACGAGCGAGAGCGCGCTGGTTCTTAGCACCAACAGCAGTGATACGGGCAGGTACAATCTTGCCGCGCTCAGAGACGTAGCGCTGGAGAAGACGTGTATCTTTATAGTCGATCTTTGGAGCGCCATCGCCCTCAAATGGATCGGACTTACGACGGCGGAAAAATGGTTTAGTAGCCATGATTTACAATCCTAATCTAAATTAACGGCGCTCGCGGCGTTCGCCGCGATCTGGACGGTCACCACGATCACCGCGCTCTTCGCGCTTTTGCATCTGTACAGATGGACCGTCTTCATGTGCGTCAACTTTGATTGTCAGAACGCGCATCACGTCATCATGCAACGCCATCAGGCGTTCCATTTCCTGAACAGCAGCCGAAGGGGCGTCTGTACGCAGGAAGGCATAGTGGCCTTTGCGGTTCTTGTTGATCTTATAGGCCATTGTTTTGACGCCCCAATACTCGTGCTCGACGAGTTTGCCGCCGTTGTCGGCGAGGATGGTGCCAAAATGTTCGATAAGGCCTTCAGCTTGCGTGTTGGACAAGTCCTGACGCGCAATCATAACATGCTCATATAGCGGCATGTGTGCTCCATTCATGTTCTCAGCGCATTTCATAGGGCGGGGATATCGCTTGCCGTCCCCACCCACGAGAGACTACGCGGTTAAATCTTTACGGCAAGATGGGGCCTTATACATCCACAGCCCAACGATGCAAGGCTCAAATGTCCCTCTGGAGCGCGATTAATAATGGTTAATATAACCTTAAGGTTGTCATGTCAGCGCCCCATTCCCGCCTGAATCTGACAGGAAAATGAAGGGGAGAAAGCAAAGGGAATGCACATGACTGATATCTCAGGATTTCAAGGGCGTACCGTACCAGTATCTTCCGCTGCCACGTTTCCGGCGGCCCCTCTCTTGTCCGAGACCTATTGGGGCTTCATTGTTCGAAGTTCTGAGCGCGTTCCTTTTGGGGTGCAAGCCTCGCAGTCCGTTGCTATGGTGGTTGGCGCAAGTTTGGATGCGGCAATTCTGGGAATATGGGGGATGCCATCGATGTCGATCCAGCTCGACTCGTTCTTTTTGCGGGCGGGGCTGACTGCGGTCTTCGGGGCGATGAGCTTTTTGCTGATTTCCTATGCGAATCGTGGCGTGACCTCCGAGCTGCAATTCGACTTCGGACTTGGCGAAGTGCGCGAAGTTATCGGCAACCGCAGTGGCAAGTCACAGTTACTTGCGCATTACGGCTTTGACGCTTTTGTTGGTTTGAGCATTGATCGTTCAAGCGGCGATCCGAGCCATGTAGGGCTGGTGTTACAGCATCAGGACCGCGCGCATGACATCTTGGTTGCGACGGGCACAGACGCGGAAATCGGCGTGATTTATGGCCGACTTGAGCGGGACTTGCTGCACAAGGGCGGCACCCGTGTTCATGAGGTTGTCGCGCCTAAGCCGCTAAAATAAAATATGTTTTTGGATTTGCGAACAGGGTCTGTTCGCAAATGCGCAATCGCTCCTGCAATGGTGCGGCCCCAGATATGGTTCATCATCAATCAGGAGTTTTTCAATGTTCAAAACACTTTCCGCGGCAGCCTTACTCGCTGCCGTTTCCACAACTGCAATCGCCGCGCCAGAAGCTTATACGCTTGACGCAAGCCACAGCCAAATCGTGTTTAACTATAACCACTTGGGGTATTCAACCAGTTACGGCATGTTCTCGGGCTTCAATGGAGAAATCCAATTTGACCAAGAAGATCCGGCGGCATCCTCCGTCACGGTTTCTTTCCCGGTTATGTCGATGCTGACGGGCTGGGAAGAGCGTTTTGCGCATTTCATGTCGCCAGACTTTTTTGACGGCACCGACGAAGAGATGGTGACATTTACATCCACCAGTATCGAAGTGACTGGTGACAATACAGCGCTGATCACTGGTGATCTGACGTTGAACGACGTGACAAAATCGGTGGTTCTTGACGCGAAACTGAACCAGATCGGCGATCACCCGATGGCGGGCAAGCCTTGGGCGGGATTTGATGCGACAACCACGCTTTTGCGCTCTGATTATAATCTCGGCCAGTTCGCACCTTTCGTCAGCGACGAAGTGCAGGTCATGATTTCGGTGGAAGCGATGAAGGCTGCATAAGTCGATATCACCTTAAATCAAGGGCCGCGCGATGTTTGTCGCGCGGCCCTTTTTGTTATGAGCGGCGCGCCGTGAGCGCCAGATTGACCTCGACCACAAAGCCAAGGTTGCTCTCATCGCTCATGTTATCGGCAATCCCAAAGTCGCGGCGATTCAATGTCACACCACCCGACATCGACGCCACATCGTCAGTGACCCCAAGATCGAAGGGGAAGGCAACCGGCACGCTCACCCCTTTGATCGACAACGTGCCTTCGGCGAAAAACCTGCCCTCTGTCTTGATTAAGTCAGCCGCAAAGATCGCCGTCGGGAATTGCGTTTGGTCAAAGAAGTCGGGGCCCATGGCTTGGGCCGTCACTGTGCCCAGCGTCAGTGATCCGATATTGATTGTAGTTGTAACCTGACCCACGACGCCGGTTGCCGCGTCTTCAAAGTTGATTTCGGACACCCAGTCGGTGAATTCACCCGTGACCTGATTGCCCAATTGCGTGATTGTGAGCCCGATTGTACCTGTCTCCACAGCCCATTGAGACGGAACGGCGGTGAGTGCCACGGGCTGCTGGAGGTCTTTGGCCGTAGAGAGTGCGCCCGCCGCCGCACCAATGCCTGCAACGCCCAGATAGATTGCCCCAGCGATCACCGCAGATATATGTTGCCTGCCGCCAACGCGTGGTGTGGTTGCGGTGTGACCAAACCACATCCGCTGCAATGTTGCGTCTTTGTCGATCACGTGGTGCTTGAGCGCGCCTGCAACGTGCAGCAGAATCGAAACGATCATGATCTTGCTCCAAAGCCAGTGCAGCCCACCGAAAAAGTCCGAAACCGTTGGGTCTGTTGGGACAAAGGGCAGATGGTTCGCGAAGGGAAGCCAGATTGGCGCAGCAACCGCTGCTGCGGAGTGGTGGATCCATCCCGTCAGCGGCACGAACACCAGCGAAATATAGAGCAGCCAGTGGACGGTTTCGGCCAAGGCCGTCTCAAGGCGCCTTTCGGGATGAAGCGGGGCCGGCTTGGACTGTGTCAGCGCATAGGCGATCCGCGCCAAAGCGACCAAAAACACAGCGACGCCCAAAGTCTTGTGCATCGAAAACAAGAGAGTTTTTGTTGCGATTTGGGCATCGGTCTCGATTGGTGCGTCTGTTGCGATCACCCCTAAGGGGATAATCGTGAGTATCATCAAGGCCGTAAGCCAGTGAAATATCTTGGTCTTTATTGAAAAAGCTGCGGTCGCCATCGGATTTTCTTTCTATACAGTGATGGGTTCAACCCTATGACGCCAAAGGCAAAATCTAAAGTGGCGTTACCGCAGATTGGCTGTGCATGAGTGCGCAAGCTTGTGTCGTAATCGCACTGCGGTTAATCCTGCTGCAAAGCAAAGAATGAGGAGAGGTCCCATGCGGGCATTTGTATTTCCAGGGCAGGGCGCTCAGACCATCGGAATGGGTAAGGCGCTTGCTGACGCCTATCCCAGTGCACGCGCGGTTTTCGACGAGGTTGACGAGGCCTTGGGCGAGAAGCTTTCCACGCTGATTTGGGAGGGCGATATCGCGGACCTGACCCTGACCAAAAATGCGCAACCCGCCTTGATGGCGACGTCATTGGCCGCGATGCGGGCCCTGGAATCAGAAGGTGTCGAAATCGGCATGGCCTCTTTTGTGGCGGGCCATTCGCTGGGTGAATATTCAGCTTTGGCGGCCTCTGGCGCATTAACCATTGCCGACACTGCGCGCCTATTGCGTATTCGCGGTACTGCCATGCAAGAAGCCGTGCCTGTTGGTGTCGGCGCAATGGCCGCGCTTTTGGGGCTTGATTTTGAGACGGCGCAAGCCGTCGCCAAAGAGGCCGCGCAGGGCGAAGTTTGCCAAGCGGCAAATGACAATGATCCGAGCCAAGTTGTTGTTTCGGGGCATAAAGATGCGGTTGAGCGGGGCTTGGTGATTGCCAAGGAAAAGGGGGCCAAGCGTGCGCTTTTGCTGCCCGTTTCAGCGCCGTTCCACTGTGCGTTGATGGCGCCTGCCGCCGATGTCATGGCCAAAGCCCTGGACGGCGTCACAATTCATGCGCCCGCCGTGCCATTGGTTGCAAATGTGATCGCCTCTGCTGTGACGGACCCGGCGCAGATTCGCGGACTTTTGGTGGATCAGGTCACAGGCTCGGTGCGCTGGCGCGAGAGCGTTCTGTACATGGCAAAACAAGGCGTTACCGAAGTTTGGGAGATCGGCGCGGGCAAGGCCTTAATAGGCATGATCCGCCGGATCGACAAAGACCTCACGACAGGGACCGTTGGCGCGCCTGATGATATAGAAGCGGCCGTGGCCGCGATGACTGCCGCTTGAGCGAAAAGGGAAATAAATGTTTGATCTAACTGGTAAAAATGCGCTGATCACCGGGGCCTCTGGGGGCATTGGCGGCGCTATCGCAAAAGCGCTTCATGCCCAAGGCGCGACTGTCGCCCTGTCTGGCACGCGGGTTGAGCCGCTGGAAGCGCTCGCCGCTGAACTTGGCAGTCGTGTCCATGTATTGCCCTGCAATTTGAGCGATGCCGAGGCAGTGACTGCGCTTCCCAAGCAAGCCGCTGATGCGATGGGGTCGGTCGATATTCTGGTCAATAACGCAGGGATTACCCGCGACAATCTCTTCATGCGGATGTCGGATGATGAGTGGTCCAGCGTCTTGGAGGTCAACCTGACGTCGACAATGCGTTTGTGTAAAGGTGCTATCCGTGGCATGATGAAGGCGCGCTGGGGCCGGATTATCAATATATCTTCGGTCGTTGGCACGACTGGTAACCCCGGCCAAGCCAACTATGCCGCATCCAAAGCAGGGATGGTGGGTATGTCGAAATCCATCGCCTATGAAGTGGCGAGCCGCGGCATTACGGTGAACTGTGTGGCGCCTGGATTTATTACGACGGCGATGACAGAAAAGCTGACGGATGATCAGAAGTCGGGTATTTTGACAAATGTGCCAGCAGGACGGATGGGCGATTCTGAAGAAATCGCTGCTGCCGTGGTGTATTTGGCCAGCCAAGAAGCAGGTTACGTGACAGGGGCGACCTTACATGTAAACGGCGGTATGGCGATGATCTAAGCGATACGCCATTTGGTTTATCGAAAGCGTTTGCCTGAGAGGATTTTCCTGTTATAGGCCACCCAGATTGCCGGAAAACGCAATTGACGTGACGTTAGTCGCGCTGTTGCAAAATTCGGAAAGCGCCCTTAGTCGGGCATACGTTCCGCCCCTTGGGGCAAGCAACCTGGGCGTAAGCCTGAAAAAACTCAGGGCTAAGGCCCAGAAAAAACGTGAGGAATTTGACATGAGCGACGTCGCAGACCGTGTACGCAAGATCGTAGTAGAGCACCTTGGTGTGGAAGAAGACAAAGTTGTCGAATCCGCATCGTTCATCGATGATCTGGGTGCAGACAGCCTTGATACAGTTGAACTGGTGATGGCATTTGAAGAAGAGTTTGGGATTGAAATTCCAGACGACGCGGCTGAGACAATCCAATCTTTTGGTGACGCCGTAAAATTCATCACCGAAGCTCAATAAGCTTTCTAGTGATTTCAACGAACGGCGTCCTTAACGGGCGCCGTTTTTTTGTGTTCAGACGACGGGGTTACAGATAGTTTCCACAAAGGCACTGCGGAGTGGTTTGTCGAACCTCACCCCCAGATAGTGGGCGTTGTACCAGCTTACTTTGGCCTTGTGCCAGCTGTTGATAATCCAAATCTCGACATTGGCTTCTTCGGTCTCTAGGTCGACTTGTATTTTGGCTCCATTGCAGCTGATATCGAGGATCGCGCAGCGCTTGTGCAAGGAGCCATAATTGATTTGTGTCTCGATATGACAATGAAAGCGTTTCGAGCGCCGTTTTCTGCGGAGCCGCCATGCCGTGGTCAGCACATAGATGCGGTGTGTAATGGCAACGAAAAACACGAGCGAGGCGAGGAAAGTTGCACCTCCGACAATGGTGATTTTGCGCGCGCCGGCTTCTTGTTTAATTGACGACATTACTCTTTGGGAACCGTTCGACGTGCCCTCAGATGAAAACGTATTGCATTTCAAGCGTGGCAGAATGCGCGCAATCGCCTGTTGTTTGAGAATAAATTGGGCGTGATTGAAGTAGTCTTGCGCCTGAAATTTGTTGCGATTGCGCAAGATCACCGAAAGCCGCTGGGCGTCTTGTAGATAAAAGACGAGCGTCGCGGCCTCGGGCGCGGAGAGTTTACCGCCATGCGCCGTATTGATTTGGTCGAGATCAAGCCGTGCAACGTTGTCGATAAGAAGGGCTGCATCTTGTGAAGCGAACAGTCGTTCGCCCGCCTCCGCGAGCCTGTTTTGCGCGAATTGGATACGCTCAACCGCGTCAAAGACAGAGCAATTCACCTCTGCGCGCGCAGAAAACGGTAAAAGGCAGACGAAAATCGCGACAGAGATGTAACAAGGGCGCATCAGGAACTTTCTCAGGTGTCCGCTTACCATAATCAGAAGTGGTTAAGGCAGCGTGAAGCTTTGCGTCCGAGTTTGGGCGCAAACGCCTTGCCACCCTTGCCCCTGAGCCGTTGGCTGGGTTATCAAGACCTTGAAAGCCACAAAATAGGTGAGGGCATGCGATGCGTCGAGTAGTTGTAACAGGATTGGGTTTGGTCACGCCTTTGGCGGACGGCGTCGAAGAGAGCTGGAAGCGATTGCTTGACGGCCAATCCGGCGCGGGTCCGATCACAAGTTTTGACGCAAGCGTGCTTGCCACGACCTATGCCTGTGAAGTGCCGCGCGGTGATGGATCTGATGGCACGTTCAATCCCAATACATACATGGAACCGAAGGATCAGCGCAAAGTCGATGATTTTATTCTTTTCGGCATGGCCGCGGCCCAGCAGGCGGTCGAGGATTCTGGCTGGATGCCCACCGAAGAGGCCGATTTGGTCCGCACGGGCGTTTTGATCGGATCGGGTATTGGCGGCTTGAAGTCGATTGCCGAGACCGCCGTGATGATCAAGGAAAAGGGTCCGCGTCGTGTGTCGCCGTTCTTTATTCCGGGAGCATTGATCAATTTGATCTCTGGTCAGGTCGGCATTCGCTATGGCTTTAAAGGCCCGAACCACGCTGTCGTCACGGCCTGCTCGACAGGTGCCCATGCGATTGGCGATGCGACCCGTCTGATCAAATACGGCAACGCCGATGTGATGATTGCAGGTGGGGCCGAGGCTGCGATTTGTGAAATCGGGATCGCCGGTTTCAACGCGTGCAAGGCGCTCTCGACCAAACGCGCAGATGACCCGACAAAGGCGTCGCGCCCCTATGACGCGGACCGTGACGGCTTTGTCATGGGCGAGGGCGCAGGCGTTGTTGTGCTGGAGGAATACGAGCACGCAAAGGCCCGCGGTGCCAAGATTTATGCCGAGGTCATTGGTTACGGCCTGTCGGGCGATGCCTATCACATTACGGCCCCATCCGAAACCGGAGAGGGCGGCGAGCGCTCTATGCGGATGGCTTTGGATGATGCGGGCCTGACGCCTGCGGATATTGATTATATCAACGCCCACGGCACATCGACGATGGCCGACACGATCGAGCTTGGCGCAGTCGAGCGGATGATGGGCGATGCGGCGGGCAAGGTGACGATGTCATCGACGAAGTCCGCGACAGGTCACTTACTGGGCGCTGCTGGTGCCATTGAGGCTGTGTTCTCAATCCTCGCGATCCGCGATCAGGTGGCACCACCGACGATTAACCTCGATAAGGTGGCTGTTGAGACAAAAGTCGATTTGGCCCCGAACGCCAAACGTGAGCGCAAGATCAACGTGGCTTTGTCGAACTCTTTCGGCTTTGGAGGCACGAACGCCAGTGTTCTGTTTGGGAAAGTCGACTAATGTGGCGTCATATCGCGTCTAATGCGCTCACGTTTTTCATTGTTTTTCTCTTCCTGTTCGCGGGCATCATCGGGTTTGCTGTGAAAAAATACAGCGCTCCAGGTCCGCTCGCGCAAGCGATTTGCTTGCAGGTCAAGGGTGGCTCTAACATGCGTGCGGTCGCGCTTGATTTGCAGGAGCAGGGTGCGGTTGCCTCGGCGACTGTGCTGCGGATTGGTGCCGATTACGCGGAGAAGACGAGCCAATTGAAGGCCGGCAGTTTCCTTGTGCCCGAGAATGCTTCGATGGAACAGATTGTGGATATTGTCACCCGTGGTGGTGCCAATACCTGTGGCACGGAAGTGGTTTTCCGTATCGGTGTTACAAGTAGCGATATTCTTGTTCGCGAGCTCGACCCTGCGACGAACCGCTTCGTTGAGGTCGCAAAGTTTGATCCGACGACTGAAGAAACCCCCGAGATGTATGCGTCGACAGTCGCCGAAGCTGATACATTGTTCCGTTTGGCAGTCGCCGAAGGTGTCACAAGCTGGCAGGTTGTAGATGCAATGTCGCGCATTGATCTGTTGGATATCGACACGGCAGAGGTGCCCGCAGAGGGCAGTCTGGCGCCTGATAGTTATGACTTCAAGACGGGCACGACTGTGTCGTCGCTGTTAGAGCGTATGACATCAAAGCAGTCACAAATCTTGGCAGAGGCTTGGGCCGGGCGCGTGGATGGTTTGCCTTTAAAGTCGCCTGAGGAGGCGCTTGTTCTCGCAAGTCTGATCGAAAAAGAGACCGGTGTGCCGACCGAGCGCCGTCAGGTCGCCAGTGTTTTTGTCAACCGTTTGAACCAAGGGATCAAGCTCCAGACGGACCCTGCGGTGATCTACGGCGTGACAAAGGGGGAAGGGGTCTTGGGACGTGGTTTGCGTCGCAGTGAACTGGACCGCGAAACCCCTTGGAACACTTACATTATTCCAGCCCTTCCGCCGACACCGATCGCGAACCCCGGACGTGCGAGTATTGAAGCTGCCTTGGACCCTGATACCACGGAATATATCTTCTTTGTGGCCGACGGCACCGGTGGACATGCCTTTGCGGTCACTCTGGCAGAGCATAACCGCAATGTTGAGGTTTGGCGCAAGATCGAAGCCGAGCAGGCTACCGCCGACGAAGGCTAGGCGTCCCCACAAAATTTTGTAAAAGCGTTAACGGGGCGGTCGATGGGTCGCTCCTATCTCTTTGACTTTTATGATTTTTTGTGGTATCAATAAGGGCACGCTAGAGACATCAGATCGCGAAATTTTTGCGCGGTTTATTGTCCTCACTGTATCGGAGACTTTCCATGCAGGTCTAAAATTAATGAAAAAATCTTTAATTCGTCCCGTTGTGGACCTCGAAAGTGATGTCGAACGCATCGCCACGTTGAAGCGTTTGTTCCTCCGTATATCGCGTGTTTTAGAGCAGATGATCGCCGCTACGGAGGCGGATAACGAATACCCCCCCAAGTTACTTGTCACAAAATTGGTAGAACTTCAGTCGGTGCATTTCGCCGTTCTGAAAGCACAGGAGGCATTTCTTGAAAAATCCACTCACACCACCGAAACACCTGAAAAAGACCACGACAAGATCCGCTCTGCTATTGGGAGCAAACTTGATCGCATCCGCTCCGCGCTCGCAGCAGAAGAAGTTTCTGAAAAGCCTGGATGACGCCGCATTGGAGCTGTTGCCCTATATGTTCAGTTTTTGGGCGATGCCGCATCAGGTGCCCCCTGAGGGGGACTGGCGCACATGGGTCATTTTGGGCGGGCGTGGCGCGGGGAAAACTCGCGCCGGTGCCGAGTGGGTCCGTGACGGCGTGGAGAACGGGGCCAAGCGTCGCGTCGGCCTGATCGCCGAGACCTATGAGCAGGCCCGCGAGGTGATGGTTTTCGGTGAAAGCGGGATCATAGCGATTTCGCCTGACGAGAGCCGCCCGAAATGGATATTCGGACGCCGGATGCTGGAGTGGCCCAACGGGGCCACCGCGCAGGTCTTTTCGGCGCAAGATCACGAGGCCTTGCGCGGCCCGCAGTTCGATGCCGTTTGGGTTGACGAGCTTGGGTGTGCCGCGATCGACAAAGGCACCAATCAGCCCAATAAATTCCTTGATCCGAAGTCATCTGAAGCTCTTACTCCAATGGGATGCGAGATGATTTCATCCAAATGCAGTATTTGCGCGCAATGATTGGTTTTTATGGCGAGGCAACCAACAACCCGCTTTCAATCGAATTGGACCTGTCACGCTTTCGTGCCGCCCCCGGTGCTCGTTTAAGCCACCTTTCGTTCGAAGGCGACAGGGCTTTTCCAGCCCAGAGCTGAGTGGCGGCGTCGCGGATTGTAGGAGCG
>JAQXBV010000036.1 GCA_029252195.1 Yoonia sp. | reverse complement strand
TTTATGGAAAGTGGTCCTAAAAGCGGTCCCGCTTTTTATGTATCGGAACATAGTTAAGTTCTGTAGCTTGATCCCAAACTGGACTTTCGTGGGACCAGTAGCTGAGGTCTGCTTTGCGGGACAAAGCGCCATTTCGCTGCGGGTGCGCGAACGTCGGCTTTAGAAACCGCTCCAGCAGCAACCCCGGTTTGTCATGGAGTATCTGATAATACTTTTCGCAACATCTCAGTTTCAGACAAAAATCTGTACGAACATGACAATGGCCATTCCCATCATCATCAGGTTTTCAGTTAAGCTGACGAAACCGAGAGGCACGTTTGAGCCACCGCCAACGCAGGCGCATTTCAGCTCTCGCTTGTCGATGTAGACCGCCTTGAAGACGCTGATCGCGCCGATTGTGGCAATAAAGAGCGCCGCAGGGGCCGCGAGCCAAGTCAGCATCATGCCTGTCATCAAAATGCCCGCCGCCGTTTCGACCCATGGGTAGACGTAGGCGTAGGGCACCCATTTGCGTGCCAGCAGGTCGTAGTTGAGAAACATCGTGCTGAAGCTTTCGATGTCGCGTAGTTTTTGCATGCCCAACAGGATCATCGAGACCGAGATGAACCAGCCGAGCGTTTGCCATGTAATTGCGCCCAGAAACCCGATAGATAGCGCGAGCGCCGTCGCGGCGGCCACGGCGAACAGGTAGATCACTGGATTGTAAGTCGTCGCCTTTGGATCATAGTTCGTCAACTTTTGGCGCAGAGCGTCATAGCCGCCGACACGTTCACCTTCGATCCAAATTTGCGGCGTGGTCGGAACGTCGTATTCATTTTTGAAGGCATCCACCTCTGACCTCTCTCGAAACAGACGGTCATCGACCTCGAAACCGTGGCGGTTCAAAAGCCATCGCGCCTTCTGTCCCGACGGGCACAAATGGTTCGGGAGGGCCATGCGGTAGAGAACGGCTGTTTTGCCGGTTGCGGCGCTCATAGGGTCTGTCGTTACATCTGTAAAGTCACGGGTGTCTTTGGGCATGATTGGGTTCCTTCGTATCAGGGTTCGTATCGGGGGGTGCCGGGGGCTACATCGCCATTCGCTTCGATGTCTGCAATGTAACGCTTCATTTCTGCAATCTCGCTGCGTTGCGCCTCTATAATCGCATCGGCGAGTTCGCGCACACGCGGGTCTGAAATATTGGCCCTTTCGCTCGTCATAATTGCGATGGAATGGTGCGGGATCATCGCCTTCATCCACGCGACATCGCCCACAGTGTCTTGTGAGCGCACGAGGTAAATACCGGCAGCGAACACAATCGCCGCACCTGCAAAAATGGCGATATTGGCTTTGCGGTTCGAGTACATGCCGAGCATGAAGGCGAGCATGATGATCGCCATCATCCCACCCATATAAAGTGCCATCCACATCCGCGTTTGCGAGAAGAAGAGGTGATCCAGAGCATAGGTGTTTAGATACATCAGGCCATACATCACGACAGTCGAGGTGCCGATCATCGCAAAGAACCGACCATAGCCTCCTGTCCCGCCGTGGCTATTGTGATGCGTCGCGTCTGAGTGCATTGTCGTGTCGCCCTGATGTGCCATATTCTATCTCCACCATATACCTCTATGGGGTATATAACGGGTAGGAAAGCCGATGGTTCCGAACAAGCAAGGATAAGCCGCGTGAAAGCTGATAAGGATAAGACACTGGATCGACTCTCAAGGCTGGAAGGACAGGTGCGCGGGGTAGCGGGCATGGTCGAGGCTGACCGTTATTGCATGGACATACTGGCGCAGACAGCGGCAATCCGGTCGGCGATCTTGGGTGTAGAAAAGCTGATCCTTGAGAACCATGCAGCACATTGCGTCGAGACAGCCATCCAGAGTGGCGATCCCGAGGAACAGCGGGCGAAATTCGATGAACTGATTGGCCTTTTGCAGAAAGCCTCCAAGTAGGCATTTCAATCAGGCGTTTGTCCGCGCCATTGCATCGCAACCTTGGCAATGGTCACAACCGGATCTACGCCGCTACAGACCAGAAGGTCTGATGGTGATTGGATGGCAATCCGGATGATCGCGACAATCCAGAGATCCGTTCGGGCGGTGATGGCATGATGCCGCCCACGCACGAAACTGTCAGAAACCTTCCCCCTAGAAGAAGGCTTGACAGGTGTCAGCAACTTCGAGACGAGTGTATCATGATCAAGAATGCTGACATAACAAAGCTGTTCAAGGTGCTTGCGTGCCTTGTCATTGCTTTGTCCGTCGCATTGTTTCCGCCTTCAGCGGCGCATGCTGATATGAAAGCAGATGCCGCCAATAATGTTCACGCGACACATCTGAATGCTGATGGCTCTCATCAGGCGCTTCACAAATCATCCGTAGCGGCGAATGACATTACTGAATTTAGTTCTGATGGTCATGCGACCCACTCCGATACTGGCTCCAGTCAATGTTGCAGTGGTATGTGTCTGACCGCTATCCTGATCGAAGCCCCGTCTTTTCGTGATGGTGCATTTTCGAGCAATGGCTACATGCCGGGCGAGACCCAGATGGCGCATGTCGCTCCAAATGGCTTGTTACGCCCACCTCGACAGTTGATCTGACAAAGGCCCCGTTTTTCGGTGCGTTTTTTGCGTCTTAAAGACGTCTACAGATCAACTATCAGGTATACTTCACATGAAATCCTACATTCTGACCGGGGCTTGCGCCTTGGGCTTGAGTGCGTGCGCATCGGCTAACACACCGTTGCCTGACACGACTGCTCAATTGGCTGCAAGTAATCCCAGCGTGACGTCTCGCGTCGCCTATCAAAATCCGCTTGCTGGCTACACATTTCGCGCTCCGACAGGTCCGCGCGACTGGCGCGAAGTCAATCAAGAACAAGCGGAGGGCAACTGATGCCAATCCTCAAAACGAAACTCATTGTGAGTTTTCCATTGCTCCTTGGCGCATGTTCGGCAGTCATTCCGAGTGCCTATACAGACCAGAACGCGGGCTTTGCAAATGTCTCTTCGGAAACAGCAAACGCAATCGGCGCACGCACTGCATTCGCACAAACACAAGCACAAAACCAAGCACTTGCTCGTGAAGTGCATGGAATGGTTCATCAAAAAACGATTTCAGCGGATACGGCTGTTCAGGTTGCTTTGCTCAATAACAAAGGGTTGCAAGCGTCTTATGCAAATGTAGGCCTCTCCGCTACGGAAGCATGGCAACAAGCGACACCGGAAAACCCCGTGGTTTCTATAGGCTTGTTGGGCATCGGTGCGCCCGAGCTTGGCGCGTATCGTGCAATCGAAGGATTGGTGCGGTCCAACATTCTTGATGCAACTACCCGCACGCAACGTATGGCACTCGCTGACGCAGGATTTCGTCAGGCGCAATTGGCCGCTGTGAACGACTCGTTGGCGCTGGCCAGTCAGACACGAATGGCATGGATCAATGCGGTTTCCGCTTTTGAAACCGTTGGCTACCTGCGGCGGGCAAAACAGACCTCAGATGCTGGATCTGAATTGGCACGCAGGCTTGGTGAGACTGGGGCGTTGAACTTGGCAGGGCAGGCTCGTGAACAAGCCTTTAATGCTGAACTAGCCGGTCAGCTGGCGCAGGCCCGACTAAATGCGACCCGTGCCAAAGAAGACTTAACGCGTTTGATGGGCTTGTGGGGGACCGAAGTTGATTATTTTGTTCCCGACGCTTTGCCCGCACTACCTCGATCAGTCGGGGGCATCTCAAATATTGAAGCAACCGCTCTCGCCAACCGCGTTGACCTTCGTATTGCAAAATTGGGGTTAGAAGCCCAAGCGCGCGCCTTTGATTTGACAGATCAGACCCGCATCGTCAGCGACCTTGAAATCGTCGCGGGCGCAGAGCTGGAGCGCGAAGCGCATGAAGATGGCGACATCGAAACCGTCATCACACCGCAGGTCGAACTGGAGTTTGCTATTCCAATCTTTGACAGTGGTGAAGCGCGGATGCGTCGGGCGGAACTGATGTATCTACAAGCCGCAAACGTCTTGGCAGAGAAAGCCGTTGATGTTCGTTCGGAAGCGCGTGGAGCAGAAGCCACTTATCACGCATCATACGATATTGCCCGCCATTATCGTGATGTGCTTGTTCCATTGCGCACAACCGTCGAGGAAGAAGGTTTGCTTTCTTACAACGGTATGATCACCAACACCTTCGAATTGCTGGCAGATGTCCGCGAAAAGCTCAGCGCAGAGCTGACAGCTTCAAATGCAAAGCGCGATTTCTATCTTGCCCAAGCCGACCTTACCGCTGCCATTTATGGCGGAGCAGGCGGTGGCGGTGGTGGCGGTGCCGAAGGTGCCTCACTCGCTGCTGGCGGCGACTCTCCTCATTGAAAAAGGGAACTAACATGCTGAATAGACGTCAACTTATCGGGGCCGGTGCCGCAGGTGCAGCACTTGTTTCCACGAAAGCGTGGAGCCAGACCGCAAACATGGGCTTGCCAGAAGCTGCCCTCATGGACAGCGCTGCAACTGCAATCACGCCGCGCCCGTCTTCGGGGCCAGATTATACACCCGTTGTCACGCTGAACGGGTGGACACTTCCGCACCGTATGAACAATGGGGTGAAAGAGTTTCACCTTGTTGCAGAGCCGGTCGAACGCGAACTGGCCGATGGCATGATCGCTCACCTGTGGGGTTATAACGGCCAATCCACCGGACCAACGATTGAAGCGGTCGAAGGCGACCGTGTGCGTATTTATGTCACGAACCGCCTGCCGGAACATACTACGGTTCACTGGCACGGTTTGATCCTGCCGTCAGGCATGGATGGTGTCGGCGGTCTGAGTCATCCCGGCATCCCACCCGGCAAAACTTATATCTATGAGTTCGATCTGATCAAATCTGGCACGTTTATGTATCACCCTCATGCCGATGAAATGGTGCAGATGGCGATGGGGATGATGGGCATGTTCGTGGTCCACCCAAAAGATCCGACCTTCATGCCGGTAGACCGAGATTTCCTGATTATGTTGAACGCTTTCGACATTGACCCGGGCACCTACGTGCCGCGGATTATGACGATGGCTGATTTCAACCTGTGGACATGGAACAGCCGGATTTTTCCAGACATTGATCCACTGGTAGTGAACCGTGGCGACAAAGTGCGCGTGCGTGTTGGCAACCTCACCATGACGAACCACCCGATCCACATGCACGGTTATGATTTCAAAGTGACTTGCACAGATGGTGGGTGGGTGCCCGAAAGTGCGCAGTGGCCCGAAGTGTCGATCGACATTCCAGTAGGCGCAATGCGTGCCTATGAGTTTGTGGCCGATCATTTGGGTGACTGGGCAATCCACTGCCACAAGTCCCACCATACCATGAACGCGATGGGCCACGACGTACCTACATTTATTGGCGTCGACAAAACAGACTTGACCCAGAGCATCCGACAGTTCCAGCCAGAGTATATGCCAATGGGCACAGCTGGCATGGCGGATATGGGTGTTATGGAAATGCCCCTTCCTGACAACACAGTTCCGATGATGACGGGTTGGGGGCCACATGGTCCGATAGAAATGGGCGGCATGTTTTCGGTGGTGAAAGTCCGCGAAGGCATCGGCGCCGATGATTACTCCGATCCTGGTTGGTATGAAAATCCTCCGGGTGAACAGGCCTATGAATGGACAGGCGAACTGCCAGAATTTGCGTCCAACAATAGCCCTAAAACACAGATTACCCCCCGCCCAACGTCGACAGACCAAGGGTAATATTTTCCACCAACAGACCTCGGAAAAGGGGTCACAGCAAAACAGGACGATAAAATGAAACCAGTAATGATTGCAGCCCTTCTGGGCCTTGCCACAACGCCCGCCTTTGCAGAAGGCACACATGGTGGAGGCCATGGCGATGCTATGGAAGTCGGTACACCCGCAACAGCGCAAGACGCGACAACGCAAATTGCCGTTTCCCTGATCGAAACAGACGATGGTGAAATGCTGATTGAACCACGCC
Organism: Yoonia sp.; assembly: GCA_029252195.1. Lineage (GTDB taxonomy): Bacteria > Pseudomonadota > Alphaproteobacteria > Rhodobacterales > Rhodobacteraceae > Yoonia. The sequence goes on along the minus strand of JAQXBV010000036.1, from coordinate 1,468 downwards.
AGCTTGACTTTAAAGCTGGTGAAACGGTGTTGTTCACGATCACGAACAACGGCGAGTTTGAGCATGAATTTGTCATGGACACGCTTGTAAAAAATGCTGAACACAAAGCGCTGATGGAAGAGTTTCCAGAAATGGAACACGCTGATGCCAACGCTTTGCGTCTGCAACCCGGTGAAACAGGCACGATTGCATGGACCTTTGCCAATGCCGGTGCCTTTGAATTCGCCTGCCTGATCCCCGGTCACTACGAATCTGGCATGCACGGCGCTTTGAACGTCAACTAAACTCAACTCCCTCCTACAATGATTGGAAAATCACATGAAAACTCTGAAAACTCTTGCGCTTGGCGCGGCCGCATTGATGACATCAGTGTCTGTTGCTTTCGCTGCAACCTTTACTTTGGGTGTCGTCAAAGAAGTGGACGCCGAAGCAGGCAAAGTCACCATCATCCATGAAGAACTGGTTGATCTTGGTATGCCAGCAATGACGATGGTATTTCGTGCTGACGAAGAAATGCTCGCCAGAATGTCCGCAGGTCAGAACATCGAATTTATCGCGGACCGCGTAGCGGGCAAGTTGACCGTCGTAGAAATGAAGTAACTGCGACGTGTTGGGCGTTGGACTTTCCGACGCCCAACATGCTGAACCGCATCAAAATCGGGAAATCCAAATTGAAACAGAAATGGCTTACCATCCTAGCAAGTGCTGTCGTTATCGCGGCTGGCGCGACCTATTTTCTGCAACCGGATACTAGTGTTGACGTGGCACAGGTTGACGTCCCCCTACCGCCTGGTGCGATTGTGCGGGTTACACTGCCTGCGCAGCTATCCGAGCAAGAAGCGATAGGAAAACGCGGTTTTGATGCCGTTTGTGCCGCGTGTCACGGTGTCAATGCGCAAGGGCAAGAAGGTGTGGCTCCACCGCTCGTTCATAAAATATACGAACCAAACCACCACGGTGACATTGCATTTATTCGTGCAGCACAGAACGGCGTAATGGGGCACCACTGGCCATTTGGAAATATGCCCGCTGTCGAGGGCATCACAGAAGCGGATATACTAAATATCATCGCCTATGTTCGCGCTTTGCAAAGAGAAAACGGTATATATTAGCCGTAAGTTGTGGCGGTGCTGAAAGGCCAACGTTCGATAATCATATTTTGCTTTTCTGTGTGATCGTCGTTTGGTCCGCAAAGTTACTACTAGAAAGTGTTCTAAAACGCCTTTTTGGAACAGGTAAAAAGTACCTCGATCAACGCTGCCAAAAACCCAAGTGGTTTTCGATTGTTCTCGAAGTAGCGGACATTCGTGCAACGCGCAGCATCGGTGAAATTGGGCTCCTTACCGCCATTAGCTGCACCTTGTTCGAAGGTCCGCACTGGGCCAATTGTTTACAACAACTCCACCGCTTCACTCAATTGCTCAGAATTCACGTCGATATACCTCTGTGTTGTGGATATATGCGAATG
>JAQXBV010000035.1 GCA_029252195.1 Yoonia sp. | reverse complement strand
AGCAAGGGAAATCGCCTAACGAAATTCTACGTATCGCGAAGGCCGCAGGTTTTGATCTCACTGCTATGGCTGTAGCAAGCTGATTGGATTGCGATTTGGTTTGTGGCGGTTTTTGTATGATCTGATTGCCACAAACTTTGATAACGGCTTCACGGCGACACAGTTCAGCAATGCTGTCTTTGGCATTGCTGTTGATGACAGCACCAACCGCTCAAAAGGCGCTAGCGGGCGGTTCGATTGGCTGCCTCCAAATGACGCTTACCAGTGTCAGTAAGTTCTTCGTTTTTGGCGGGTATCCTCAAAGTAGACGTCGGGCAGACCATACTCAGCATTGGGCAATCTGACACCAATGGAATTCTTGCAAAGAAGGATCATGGACGAGATGGCCGCTTGAGGTCAAAGATTTAACTCCACGGTCTCCACGCAAAGCTGGAGGAGACTTGGCGCTCAGGTCAATTTGAGGCATCATCTGAACGATAGTGATAACTCTGCGCAACAATTTTAAGTCGCGAGCCGCGCGCAGGACTTACGAAACAATCCCACGCTGGATCGCGTGGGGATTTCAGCCCTTGTTGCCCTACTGGATGAAAGCATTTGCGCAGCAAAGACACATATCGAGTCATCTTGAGTAATTAAACTCAAGATGAATGTGTCGGTTCTATGATCCGAACCTATTCATCGCGGGAGAGCGGCGCCGTTGGCGCATTTCATGCGCTATCGGGGAAAGGCAGAGCGCCACAGTTCCACGAAACTCGCGCGTTTATGCTGGTCACTTGCAACCAAAAGCGTCGGCTCGATTGCGATGGGGCGCTCTGCGCTGACTGCGATCCTAGACGTTTCCGCATCGTCGCGGAAGACAAGGTTGCTTTGCCGAAGCAGATTTTGCCCCTCGGGAGACAACAGGAAATTGAGCAGTAGACCAGCAGCCTCTTTGTGGGGCGCGTCTTTCGGGATCAAGTAAGCACGCGATAAAAACAGCGTATAATCCTCAGGTTGCACGACCCCGATGACATCTGCGATCTGCGCATCGACGTAAGAGCCAAGCACATTATAGGCGATCAGATATCTGCCGTCGGCGACACCTTGGATAATCTCGGACGAGCAACATGTGGCGACCGCATTTGTCCGCGCGAACCCTTCCAGAAGCGCCCCGAACGTCGTGGCTTCAAGGCTGTCCATGAAGGCAAAAAGATACCCCAAGCCCGAGGCCTCAATGTCATAGGTCGCAATTTTGTTGGCATAAAATCCGTTCGGGCGGCGCATCAAATCGAGCAATTCAAAGCGTGAGGCGGGGATATCTTCGGGCGGCACAAGCTGCCTGTTGTAAATGATCACTGCAGGTTCTTTTGTAATACCCCAAAGCTCGTCACGCCACCGTCTTGCGCGCGAGAGCCGGTCCGTTTCGTCTGACCGATAGGGGCTGGCGCAGGCGCGGTTTACAAGGTCGATCATCTGATGCACGCCAGATGAAAACACCGCATCAGCCGAAGGTAAGGCGCCGTCGCACGCGGACAGGCTATTGGCGAAAAGCGCGTTCGACCCCCATTGTTCATAGACCACAGCAATTGCGGGATTGCGCGCTACGAAATCGTTCACGACCGGCAGTAATACGGCGATATCCGTGGTCGACCGCAAGACGAGTTCAGTGGTGACGGTTCCGCCCGGGGCGGTGACGCGTGCGGTGGCTTCCTGCCCATGGGCCGAGGTCGTAAGGGCCAGCCAAATGGCCGCACAACGTATGTAGGATTTAAGCATCGTCACCCCCTGATGTGCAGGGTAATTGGATCGCGACGCGAAATGCGTTTTCATGCACGCCCATGACCATCTTGCCGCCAAAGGCTTCGGCGACGGCGTTCACAATCGACAGCCCAAGTCCTGCGCTGTCTCCCTTTGAGGCCGCAAACCGTTCGAACCTGTCGCCGATGCGGTCAAGCACCTCCCGTGGCGGGCCTTGCCCCGCATCCGAAACCCAGATTTCAGCCGTCTCGCCAATCTGCGAAACCCCGATCCTGATCGGGGATGTCCCGTGCTTCAGGGCGTTCATCAGCATGTTCTTGACCGCTTCGCGCAAAGAGATTTCGTCGGCCAGCACCATCACCGCGCCTTCATCGATGACAAGTTCGACCACGGCGTCTGGGGCGAGAACGGCATGGTCTTTGCTCTCAACCACCTGCAACGCGATGTCACGCAAATCGACCGGCTCTGGTGGTGCGTTATCGGTGCGGTGGATCACGAGCGCCCGCGACAGCATTTGATCCAGCAGGTTCCCAAGCGACCTTGTCCGCTTAAGTAGCCTTTCAAGCCCCTGTTTGCGGTGCGCTGGCACTTGCTCGACGGCTGCATATTCGGCATGCGCGCGGATCGCGGCAACCGGCGTGCGCAATTGATGGGCCGTATCCGAGATCAGGTTGCGCATTGCGCCGACCTGTCTGTCGAGCCGTCGCATAAATTGGTTCATCGCAATGACAGTCACCGCGACTTCGCTTGGCCCCTGCGAGGGGATCGGGGTTAGGTCGTAGGGATCGCGTGCCAGCAGATCGGAGGCCATCTTTTGCAGCGGCTTCATGATCGAGCGGATGACAAAGAGGGCGCAAATCAGCAAGACAATCCCCGCGACCCCAACCCCGATCAGCGCGGTCCGTGTCAGTTCGACCGCCATGGCATTGCGTGCCCGCAGGGTCTGGCCGACGGTGATGAAGACCGTGCCAGAATAGTCGCGCTCGGCAAATCGCCGCGAGATTGTGGCGAACCTGGCGCGCTCTTGTTGCAGCTTGGCATCAAACAGGTGTGGCGCAATACCTTGTCTGTCGATATCGGGCAGCGGGGCCGATGCGTAACCTGTCAAAAGCGTACCGTCAGCCGCACGCACCGCATAAGAAATCCGGTCGTCGAGCGCGAGGGATAACAACGAGAAGGCCGAAACCGGAAGGTCGACACTTGGCGCACCATTGATGATCTTGGTGGACTCGGCGATGTCTTGGGCAGCCCCGAGAAGCAATCTGTCAAACGATTGTCGGGCGGCTTGCTTGCCGTAAGCCAAAGATGCGACTGCGACAATGATCCCCCCCGCCGCGAGCAGTGCCAAAACCCCGAACATGACTCGTGCCAAGAGCGAGTTTCGAAAGGGCATCTCGATCCGGTTTTGTGTGTCAGGCACTTTCGACGATCCTGTATCCAAGGCCGCGTTGGGTCTCGATCATGACGCCAGACCCCGCAATCTTTTTGCGCAGACGCCCGATATAAAGTTCGATTGCATTCAGGCCGACATCGACATCGTCAAAGGAATAGAGCCCCTCGTAAAGCCGCTCTTTGCCCAGAATTTGACGGGGGTGTCGGAGCAGAAGCCCCAGCAAAGCAGCCTCTCTACGCGTGAGTTCAAGACGATTTCCGGCAATCTCGGCAGAGAGTGTCGCAGGGAAAAACGACAAATCGGCGAGTTTGAGAACGTCACTTTTCTGGTCGGTATCACGGCGCAAAAGCGCGCGCAGGCGAGCCTCTAATTCGCGTTGATCAAAGGGCTTCACCAAATAGTCATCGGCCCCCAGATCAAGGGCGCTGACCCGATCATCGACAGAGAACAGAGCGGTCAGCATCAAAACTGGTGTCGGGTCTGCCTTGTTGCGCATGTCGCGCAGCAGATCAGTGCCAAGCCCGTCAGGTAGATTGATGTCGAGGATAAGGGCGTCATAGCGCTGCACGGCCATGAAAGCGTGGGCTTCATTCACTGTGCCAGCCAAATCGCAGGCCATGCCAGACTGCGCAAGCCGGGCAACAATGGCTTCGGCCATGTCGGTCGCATCTTCGACGATCAAGATCCGCATAGCGCTTGCTGCCCTCCGTTTAAGCTTCAAAATTTGCATCATGGGCCCGCGTGATAGGTTCATGACAGGTTTCTGGCTTACCCCTGTGCTTAGCCCGCTGGGAGGTGTCTGTAAATTGCAGACGGTTGAGCGGCGCGACACTGACGGCGCACCATAGCGCAAAACTGATTTTGTGGAGGAGACACAAATGTTCAATTCAACTCGCCTGACCTTGGCGGCCCTCATCGTGGGCGCATCTGCGATTGCGGCCTCGGCCCAAGGTTTTACACCTGAAAACCCAGAGTGCATCGCACCCGCCAACCCCGGCGGTGGCTGGGACTTCACTTGCCGTCAAGTTGGCAAATCTATGCAAGACCAAGGTTTGATTGAAAAGACCATGCAGGTTGTGAACCTTGCTGGCGGCGGCGGCGGCGTTGCTTATGCTGAGGTCGTCAACAAGCGCAACGACGACAATGACCTGATCGTTGCCGCCTCTGCGGCGACATCAACCCGTTTGGCGCAGGGTGCATACCCGGGTAACAACATGAGCGAAGTCCGTTGGCTTGCGTCCATCGGCGCGGATTACGGTGTGATCGCTGTTGCGGCAGATAGCGAAATTGCAAACCTGACAGACCTGCTGGATGCCATGAAGAACGACCCCGCGTCGATCTCTATTGCGGGCGGCTCTGCGGTGGGCGGTTGGGACCACCTGAAGGTTTTGATCGCGGCAAACTCCTATGGGATCGAAGATGTCCGTTCGGTGAAATACATCGCCTTTGATGGCGGCGGCGAAGCCGTCACACAGCTTTTGGCTGGGTCCGTTCAGGCGTTTACCGGCGATATCTCCGAAGCCAAAGGCTTTGTCGATAGCGGTGACATCCGCGTTGTTGCGGTCTTGTCCCCCGAGCGCCTTGAGGGTGAATTTGCGGATTTCCCAACAGCACGCGAGCAAGGTGTTGATGCAATCGGCGCAAACTGGCGCGGTTTCTATGCTCCAGGTGGCATGTCTGACGAAGCCTATAATGGCTGGGTGAGCAAGATTGCCGATCTTTACGCCAGTGACGCGTGGAAAGAGGTGATGGCCTCTAACGGTATGGCCCCGCTTGATCTGCAAGGTGCTGCGTTCGAAGAGTTCGTTGCGGCCTCCGTGACCCAAATCGAAACAATCTCGCGCGAAATCGGCATTATCGAGTAATGCGCTGATATAAGGGCGCGCGGTCATATCGCGCGCCTTTTCGTTTATACCCCCCATTTCGCCAATATAGAGGAGATCGCCATGAGTGATCGAATTTTCGGCGTGTTCGGCGTGCTTCTCGCCATCGGCTTTGCGATTGCTGCGAGCCTGATCAAAGAGAGCTTTTTGTCGGATGCTGTTGGCCCTAAGGCCTTTCCCTATATCATCGCGACGATCCTTGGGCTTGCCAGTGCTGTAATCGCATTGCGCCCTGATCCCGAACCGGTTTGGCCGCCGCTTGGGCAGTTCCTTGAAATTGTTGCCGCCGCCGTCGTGATGATCCTGTACGCAGAGTTTTTGCCCATTGCGGGCTTTGTTACCGCGACCGCATTCGCGGCGGCCTATTTGTCGTGGCGGCTTGGATCCACGCTGATCGGGGCTTGCATGACGGGCGTGGGTACGTCGATCGGCATTTATGTCGTCTTTCATCTCGTTCTCGGCCTGTCGCTCGCGCGTGGCCCGCTGGGATTTTAGGGGATAAATCATGGAAACTTTTTCAAATCTTGCCGACGGATTTGCCATCGCGCTGACGTGGCAAAACATCGGACTTGCGCTTTTGGGGTGCTTTTTGGGCACGATCATGGGCGCATTGCCAGGTCTTGGGCCGTCAAACGGTGTCGCGATCCTGATCCCGCTCGCGTTCACCTTGGGATTGGCGGCGACACCTTCGTTGATCCTGCTGACGTCGGTGTATTACGGGGCGATGTATGGCGGGCGGATTTCGTCGATTCTGCTCAATATTCCGGGCGATGAACCTGCGATGATGACCTGTTTGGACGGCTACCCCATGGCGCAAAGAGGCATGGCAGGCGAGGCTTTGTCCTTGTCCGGCATCGCGTCTTTCGTGGGTGCGTTCTTGGCAACGTGGGGGCTCATCTTTTTGGCCCCACAACTTGTTAAGATCGCTTTGCTGTTTGGGCCCGCCGAATATTTCGCGCTCTTTGCGCTGGCCTTTATGACCTTGGGGGGCGTTTCTTCGACGAACCAAGCCAAATCCGCCTTTGCGGCCGCACTTGGTTTGGGCTTTGCGATGATCGGGGTGGATTCCCAAACAGGTGTGCCGCGGTTCACCTTCGGCGAAGTGCACCTCTATGACGGGCTCGATTTCCTGGTCGCCATTGTCGGGCTGTTTGCCTTGTCGGAAGTGTTCATCTTCTTGGAGAACCGCCACGGGGATGCGAGTGCGAAGGGCAAGTCGATCACGATCAAGCGGCTGACCCCGCCGATGTCGATGCTCAAGTCCTGCACGCCCACGATGCTCCGCTCTTCATTTGTCGGCTTTCTTGCTGGGGTTTTGCCCGGGGCAGGGGCGTCGCTTGGTTCGTTCCTTGCCTATTCGCTGGAAAAGCGACTGGTCGACAAAGACGGCACCTTCGGGAAAGGCGACCCGCGCGGCGTCGCAGCTCCCGAAGCGGGCAATAATGCGGCCGCAGGCGGCGCCTTGGTGCCGATGCTTGCGCTGGGCGTGCCGGGCTCGGGTACAACGGCTGTTTTGCTGGCCGTGCTCTTGTCGCTCAACATCACACCCGGTCCGCTCTTGTTTGCAAACAATCCAGACGTTGTCTGGGGACTGATTGCGGCCCTGTTCATTGCCAACTTCATGCTGCTGGCGTTGAACATCCCGATGGTGGGGCTGTTCACACGGCTGCTGCTGGTGCCGCCGAGAGTCCTGATGCCCGTCGTGGCAATGGTGTCTTTCGTCGGGATTTTTGGGATTTCGGGCTCGTCGTTCGACCTGCTTGTGATGATTGGCTTTGGTCTGCTGGGCTGGGTGCTGCGCAAATTCGATGTGCCATTGGTGCCGATAATTTTGGGTACGTTGCTGGGCAATGCGATGGAGAACAACCTGCGCCGTGCAATCACGATCGACAATGGCGATTGGTTGACGTTGATCGACAGCCCACTGGCGATCGGGCTTTGGGTTGTGGCGATTGTGGGCTTCATGCTGCCGCTGTTCTTTGGCAACAAGGTGAAGTCGGGGATGCAGCGTCGCGACGCGGAAGGCTCAAAAACAGACTGATCAATCGGCGAAGCCTGATCTTGAAACACCCCGCCACAGGTTTGGCGGGGCGTTTGCGTATCACGGCTATGGCGGTTGCATCCTTGCGCGTCGCGGGCGAAGCTAGTTCAATCATGCCTACCGCTGTCACCTGAGCGATGATCCCATCCAACATCGTGGGCAATGAACTGCTGAGGCTCTTTTGGTCGTCGTTGCTTTTGAGAACACTTCGCCGCACGCAAATTGATCAACGGATTGGACGCGAGATGCTTTACCAGCCTTGCCCTCGTTTCAAGGCCAAAGGCAGCAACGATGGTGGTGCAGCACCAAGTATCTAAGCCCTTGACCACGGCGCAAACCGCACCCACGCCGCCGGAATGCGATGAACCTCGATGTCCGTCCCGCGCAGCGGTTCTTGCCCCAGCGACCGTGACCCGTACCTGCATGAAATTACTGACGGATTCCAAGCAAAACGGATCATTGATAACTGGATTGAGTTCTACAACTCAGAACGACCTCACACCGCCCTTGATAAGCGAACACCGGACATCGCATA
>JAQXBV010000034.1 GCA_029252195.1 Yoonia sp. | reverse complement strand
CCTCAGATCTATCAGCCTACTTCATGTCCTCCAATCGCAACAAACGCTCGATTGCGGTCGACATCGCGACGCCGGAAGGACAGGACATCATCCGCCGCCTTGCCGCCCGCGCCGATATCGTGGTGGAAAACTTCAAGCCCGACGGGCTGGTAAAATACGGGCTGGATCACAAAACGCTTTGCGCCGCACACCCCGGCCTCGTCTATTGCTCAATCTCGGGCTATGGCCAGACGGGCCCGAACCGCGACAAGCCGGGCTATGACCTGATGGCCCAAGGCTTTGGCGGGATCATGTCGATCACCGGCGACCCTGACGGTGTGCCGACCAAAGTGGGTGTGGGTATCGCTGATGTGATGTGCGGCATGTACGCGACCATCGGCATCCTGACCGCCCTGCGCCACCGCGACAAAACCGGCGAAGGCCAGCATGTGGAACTGGCGCTGATTGATACCTCGATGGCGTGGTTGATCAACGAAGGCCTTAACTATCTGAACTCCGGCGAGGAACCTGTGCGGCGCGGCAATGCCCACCCGAATATCGTGCCCTATGACACGTTTGAAGTCTCAGACGGGCATTTCCTTCTGGCGGTCGGCAATGACGCGCAATTTGCACGCTTCTGTGATGTGCTGGAGCTTTCACATCTGCCAGCTGATCCCGACTACACCACAAACCTTGCGCGGATTACCAACCGCGAGGCGCTGATAGGCTTTGTTGTTCCGGCGCTAAAGAACTGGCGCAAGAACGACATTCTGGAAGCCCTTCGCGTGGCCAAAGTACCAGCAGGCCCGATCAACACCATTGCGCAGGCGCTGACCTCGGATCAGGCAGAGGCGCGCGGCACCGTGCGCAAGGTGCCTGCCGCGGGAATCAAGGGCGGGCAGGTCGAACTGCTGGGCAATCCGCTCAAGTTCTCGGCCACACCGGTGAAATACCTGCGCGCGCCGCCGCGTTTCGGACAGGACACGGACGAGGTTCTTGAAACATGGCTGGGCGCCAAACCACAGCAATAACACGCCCATTTTCGGCGCTAACGGCATAACTTCGCTTAAAAAACACACTGAGATAACAGGTATCACGCTGTGTTCACGAAACGACTGGACAGGTTCACGTTACCGTGTGACAGCCATCACAACCCTGCCGCGGACCTCTATCCACGGCTACACTCAGAGGGAGGCGGCACCCCATGTGCGCGCCACGATTAACCCGAAGGTGTTGACCCGTGACCCAGACAGATATTTGCTTTTGCCCCGTGACCCTATCAGCCCCCTCAGAACTGGAAGACTGAAACGGCGTTATTTTGGGCCTTCTGTCGCATGGCCGCCAGACGCCCGTCCATTTGGCCCGCCTGATGGAGGCTGCTCCGGATTTCGCAATGGGTCACGCGGCGCGGGGATTGTTCTGCCTGATGACAGGACGCGCCGAAGTGATCCCTGCCGCGCGCGACGCGCTGGCAACGGCACGGCTGCTGGCCGCACAAAGCACAATCACCGCACGTGAGCGAGGATGGATCACAGCGCTGGGCCTTTGGCTGGAGGGCAAACCAACAGCCGCGATCGAAGCTGTCGAAGAAATCTTGCGCGCCCTGCCCCATGACACACTCTCGGCCAAGCTGAGCCATGGCATCCGCTTTATGCTGGGTGACAGTGCAGGCATGCGCACCTCGGTTGAGCGGGTGCTGGACGCACATGGCGCACACCACAGTTGCCGTGGCTATCTGATGGGGTGCCACGCCTTCACACTGGCGGAAACAGGTGAATATGCGCAGGCCGAACGCACAGGCCGCGCCGGACTGGAACTGGCAGCGGATGATGCATGGGGTCTCCATGCTGTGGCCCACGTCTATGACATGACAGCCTGCCCCGATGCGGGCATCGCCCTGATCGACGGAAACACCGCCGCATGGGCAGCGTCCAACAACTTCCGCTACCACGTCTGGTGGCACAAGGCGTTGCTGCACATGGAGCGTGGCGAGCTGGATTTCGCGCTGGGCCTCTATGATGCGCAGATTCGTGCCGATAAGACTGACGACTACCGCGACATCGCCAACGCCACATCGCTGCTGATGCGGCTGGAACTGGAAGGAGTGGACGTGGGCGCGCGCTGGGACGAGCTGGCCAATTTTTCCGAAGCACGGGTCGAGGACGGGTGTCTGGTTTTCGCCGATCTCCATTACCTGCTGGCCCTGACAGGTGCGGATCGCGGGCCTGCTGCTGCCAAAATGACCGCCCGTTTTGCCCGTGATGCAGTGAAGAACGGCGAAATGCCCGCCCGTGTGGATGCGCCGGGCACCGCCGCGCTGGCAGGGCTGAACGCCTTTTCCGAAGGACGCTATGACACCGCGTTCCTGAATTTGGCCGCCGCCCGCCCTTTGATGTCAACAATCGGTGGCAGTCACGCGCAACGTGATGTCTTCGAGCGGATGACCATCGACGCGGGCCTGCGTGCAGGCCGCTATGATGCCACTTCCGCAATTCTTCGCGACCGATTAAAGCAACGCGGCGGCCACATGGACCGCTTTGCCGCTACCCGATTCGAGACCCTGAACACTGCCCGCGGCATCGCCGCGCAATAACCGGATTCCCCAGACATATGACGTTCGCTACCCCTGAGACACTGTCCCCTTCTGCCCGCCACAGCCCCGCAGCCGCAGCGGCTGCTGCCGCACCGCGTGTGCGCGATCTGCGCCTTGATTTCTTTCGCGGCATAGCGATGTTCATCATCCTGATTTCGCACACTCCAGGCAACTTCCTGATCTCGTGGATTCCGGCCCGCTGGGGATTCTCAGACGCAACAGAGATGTTTGTGTTCTGCTCGGGTATGGCCTCTGCCATCGCTTTTGGCGGCACCTTCGCACGCATGGGCTGGCTGACCGGAACAGCACGCGTGGCGTTCCGCATCTGGCAGATTTACTGGGCCCATATCGCCCTGTTCATCGCCTTGGCCACGTTTCTGGCGGGGCTGGATTACTACGGTGGCTATGACAAATACTATATCGGGTCGCTGAACATGTGGGCCTTCTTCGAGGACCCTTCTCTGCCGCTGATAGGCCTGCTGACCCTGACATATGTGCCGAATTATTTCGATATCCTGCCGATGTATATGGCCGTGCTGGCGATGATGCCTTTGGTGATTGCCCTGCAACGTGTTCACACAGGTCTGGTTTTTGCATTCATGGCGGCCGTTTGGCTGGCCAGCCAGAAGTGGCTGCTGGGTGATGCACATCTGGGCCTTCCGGCCGAACCTTGGTCAGACCGGCAATGGTATTTCAACCCCTTCGCGTGGCAGCTGATCTTTTTCACCGGATTTGCCCTCATGCGTGGCTGGATTCCCAAGCCTCCCGTCAACCGTGCGCTGATTGCCCTGGCCGTGGTGGTTGTGGTGTTCAATCTGGGTTTTAGCGAAATCGCCGTGCGCTCTATCCGCCTCAACTGGTTCTACGTCACCGAAAGCGGCAATTGGATCGCCGAAGCCCGCGAGGCCATGCTGCCGCTGATCGACAAAAGCGACTTTGGCATCCTGCGCTACACACATTTTCTGGCACTTGCCTATCTGTCATGGGTCATCGCTGGTGACAAAGGCGACAATCTGCTGGCGCGCGGCACAGGTATGCTGTCGCGCATCTGGAGCGTGCTGCTGGCGTTTATCCTGAAAGTTGGCCAGCAATCTCTGGCCGTCTTCATTACCTCGATGTTTCTGGCGCAGGTGCTCGGCTTTGTTATGGACCGGACCAGCCGCGACACCGGCAACACACTTTTGATCAACCTCATCGGCGCTACAATTCTTGTGGCTGCTGCATACGGCGCAGGCTGGTTCAAATCACAACCTTGGAAAAGGGCACAATGATGCTTCGCCGTGATATCCTCAAAGCACTGGCCGCACTGGCCGCAGTTCCCTCTGCCGCTTGGGCGGAAGATGCGCCTTTGCGCACGGGTGCCTCCACCCCATTCAATGCCCAAACCGTGACCAACCGCGCGCGCGCGTTGGCTGCCAATGAATACACCCCGCGGCCCAAAATCCCGCAGGAATGGCAGGACCTCACCTATGACCAGTACCGCAAAATCTGGTTTGATCCACGCAACGGCCTGTGGGAGAAAACCAACCGGCCCCAGCGGCTGGATGTCTTCCCTCCCGGTCTTTATTTCCCGCAAGCGGTAGAAGTGAACATTGTCGAGGACGGTGCGGCCAGCCCGCTGCTGTTCGATATCAACGCCTTCGAGACCACAGACAAGTTTCCGGATCTCCCCCTGAACGAGCATATGGGCTATGCCGGTTTGCGCCTGCGCGCCGATCTGCTGAACTCGGGCCTTTATACCGAATATGCCGTGTTCCAAGGGGCGAGCTATTTCCGCGGCATCGGCACGGGCGAGAATTACGGCCTGTCCGCGCGCGGTCTGGCCTTGAAAACCGCCGACCCTATGGGAGAGGAATTCCCCGACTTCATCGCCTTCTGGGTCGAGACACCCGAGCCGTCGGATATGTCCGTCACCGTGCACGCGCTATTGGACAGCCCCAGCTGCACAGGGGCCTTCCGCTTTGACATTACACATGGCGAAGTGCTGGTTATGGAAGTCGAAGCGATCATTTTCGCGCGCACCGAGATGTCGCATGTGGGCATTGCCCCGCTGACCTCGATGTTTCTGTTTGATGCCACAGACCGCACACGGTTCTCTGATTTCCGGCCAAATGTACACGACAGCGACGGTTTGCTTATCCATAATGGTGCAGATGAAGTGATCTGGCGCGCACTGGCTAACCCCAAGAACCTGCAAATCAGTGCTTTTGGCGATGAAAACCCCAAAGGCTTTGGCTTGATGCAGCGCAAACGCGAATTCAGCGATTTCAACGATCTTGAGGCGCATTACCACATGCGCCCTTCCGTCTGGGTCACGCCGCGTGGGGAATGGGGCGCAGGGGCTGTAACGCTGGTCGAAATCCCCGCCGATCTGGAGATTTACGACAATATCGTTGCCTATTGGCGTCCGGACAGCCCCATTGCCGAAGGGGCCGAACATAGCATGCGCTACAGCCTGCGTTGGGGCGGCACCCCCGCTCCCGATATGCCCGATTTGTTGCGGGTTACGGGCACTGCCATGGGCGGACGTCCCGAAGGCGGGCTGGTGATGGTTATTGATTTCGAAAACGGTGTCGCCCTGCCCCAGGATCTGGAAACCATAGAAGTCGTTTTGCGCACAAGTGCCGGCACGACCACCCCGGGCAACCTCCAGCGCAATCCCGAAACCAACGGACCACGTCTGGCGTTTACCTTTGACCCCCAAGGTACGGACGTGTCCGAATTCCGAGTACAATTGCGCGCAAACGATACCGCACTGAGTGAAATCTGGCTTTACCGTTGGACCCTGAACGCATGAATACCCTACTGCCCCCTTCCAACATGCCCCCCCTTGCGCCACTCGACGCACGAGAGCAGTCGCTGAGCCTGCCGCCACAACGTGCGGCCCAAGTCCAAACGCCCCGTGTGAACGGCTGGCGTGCAGCCACATTCTGGCCCGCAATCATCGGTACCTCGCTGCTTGTCTACGGGCTGTATGGCTGGCTGTCCCAAGGCGGGATGAGCGGGATGGAATGGGCTTTGCTGAGCATGATCGGCGCGACTTTTATCTGGGTCGCGCTCTCGGTCAGTACAGTTGGTGTGGCCATTACGGGCCTGCTGGCGCGGGAACAATCGGTGGTGCGGCCCGCGCGGGAAGTCCCCGGTATTGATGTAGCGCTGCTGGTGCCGGTGTATAACGAAGTACCCCAAAACGTTTTTGGCAATGCAGCAGCAATGTTACAGGAACTGGCAATGCGGAATGGCCAGCACCGCTATACCCTGTTTGTCTTGTCCGACACCCGCGATGATACAATCGCAGCGCTTGAATGGCAGGCCTATCAGGATCTGGCCGCCCGCGCCCCTGTGGGATTTGCGGTCCACTACCGCCGCCGCGCAATGAATACCGACAAGAAAGTCGGCAACATCGCCGAATGGACCCGTGGTTGGGGTGCGGCCTATGAGGCCATGCTGGTGCTGGACGCCGACAGCCTGATGACAGGTCGCGCGATCGAACGACTGGCCTCCGAATTGTCGCTGGACCCTCAGGCCGGACTGATCCAGTCGTTTCCGATGCTGATTGGCGCACAGACGGTTTTTGCGCGCCTGCAACAGTTTTCCAACATCGCCTATGGCTGGCTACTGGCCGAAGGTCTGGCCACTTGGGCGCGCTCGGAAGGAAACTATTGGGGGCATAACGCCATCATCCGCACCCGCGCCTTTGCCGATAGTGCCATGCTGCCGCATTTGCGCGGTCGCGGCGGGCGCGACGAGCTGATCCTGAGCCATGATTTTGTCGAGGCGGGATTGCTGCGCCGCGCAGGTTGGGGAGTGCGGTTTCTTCCCCGTGTGACCGGCAGCTTCGAAGAGACCCCCGCAACCCTGATCGACTATGTCATCCGTGACCGCCGCTGGTGCCGGGGCAACCTGCAACACCTGAAATTGCTGGGTACCAAGGGGCTGCATCCTGTATCGCGTTTTCACATGTTTCACGGTGCCATCGCCTATCTGATGAGCCCCGCGTGGTTCTTCTTGCTGGTGATATGGGCGCTGCTGGGCAAGGACGCCGAGACAAACGTGATCCGCTATTTCAACGAAGCCAATCCGCTGTTTCCCGATTGGCCCCCCGCGATGAGCCATATCGACAGCGCCGTGTTTCTGGTGATCATGTACGCGATGCTGCTGACCCCCAAGATTGCGGGCGCAGGTATCATCGCCTGCACACCGCGCGCGGCACGGGTATTTGGCGGCGTCGGACCGTTTTTGGGCAGTTTCATTGTCGAGGTGGCCCTCTCCATCGCCTATGCGCCCATCATGATGATCCAGCAGACCAAAGCAGTCTACCGCGCCCTGAGCTCCAGCTCCGAAGCCTGGGCGCCGCAATCGCGCGAGGCGCGGCGTCATAGCTGGACCACGTTGATCAAGTTTCACTGGGTCGAAATGGCGCTGGGTCTGCTTTTGCTGAGTGGACTTGTGGCGGGGCTGGTCTCGCTTTGGCTGGTGCTTATTGTCGCCAGTCTGGTGCTGGCTGTTCCGCTGTCTGCCCTGTCTGGCGTCGAGATTTCACCACGCGCGCCTGCAACCTTCCGGCTGGACAGCCCCTATACCCTGCGCGAGCCTGCCATTGTACAGCGCGCCACGCGGGAGCGGGCCAGACTGACGCTGGTGCTGGAGGCCAAGCAGCTGAACGCAGACTGACCGGATAGACCACCGTCGTATAAAAAACGCCCGCCGGATTACTCCAGCGGGCGTTCTTGTTTGTTCCGGTTGGCCTCGCCTTACGAGGTTACCTGTTCCCTCAGGATCGACGCGGTGAGTGACAGCATCAAATAGATGCCCCCGAAGATCAGGAACGCAAGGATCGTATTCTCGAACTTGCGCGGATAGCTGGGCTCTTCACTCGGGACGGGCCGGACGGCAACCGTGAGATAGCGCACCTGACGGCTCGCATTGGTGCGCGCCTGATCAAGGCCTGTCTGTGCCAGTTGCAGATTGGTGTCGGCATTGACCAGATCCGCCTGTGTCAACTGCAACGTCACAGCCTGCTTGGCGAGCGAGTTGTGCCCCTCGGTTGCGTTGTTCATCTTGTCGTTCAGCTGCTTCAACGCCCCTTCGATCCGGCGCACATCGCCCTGCACACCGTCCACTTTGGCGGCGTTGGGGCGTGCGTTGTCCAGCAAGGCTGCCAGCTCCAGCTGCTTTTCAATCAGCAAGCTCTCGTAGTTGGTGATCTGTGCACGAATGGCACCAATCACCGCTTCGGGGTCCACGCCATTGGCCACCTGCAACTCGATCAGGCGTTGCTGCGCATCGCGACGGGCAATGACCGCTTTGTCATATCCGGCCTCGGCGTCACGCATACCACTGTCGCGTTTATCCTGACTGAGGCTGTTCACGCGTTCTTCTGCGTAGGTCAGCAGTTTCTCCGAGAAGGTCGTCGCAACCTGCGGATCAGCGGCGATCACTTCCATGCGGATCACACCTTCGGTCGGGTCATAACCGATTTTGATGTTCTTTTTATAGAGCTTGTAGGCTTCTTCATTTGTCGGGTCGTTGTTCAAACGCTGGATGGCGTCGATGTCTCCGGCTGTAAAGTGCTCTTTGAAACCCGCATCTTCATCCAACCGCAGCATCGCATCTTTGGACTGCAAGTAAGCTTGCGTCGCAATACTGTCTGCCGAGTTGGCAAACTGGGTCGGCAGCATGCTGGCAAACGGGCTGGTACCACCACCGCCTTCGTTCTGGATAATCAGGAACTGGCTGTCAGTCGCATACATGGGTGTCGCAATTTTGTAGAAATAATAGCCGGCAAAGAATGTGGGGATCAGCACAAAGAACGCCAGCCGCACAATGAGCAGGCCCATCTTTTTGCGGCGACGACGTGTGATGTCTTTCTGGATGTCCGAGATTTCACGGGTGCGCCGCTGCATCGGACTGACCTCGGTCGAGGGCAGCGTCCCTTTGCCGACAGGAATGGTCTGGGGCAATTGCACACGCCCTGCCCCTGCACCACCGGATTGTGCGGGGAGATCGTTGAAGGCACTGCCGGGGCCGCCTTCACGCTGCTCTCCGCCCGCCTGCGGGACGACAAGTTCCAGCATGTTGGAGCGTTGGAAAGGGTCGATGCCTTTGGCGCGCAGCAAACGCACGGCGTCAAAATCCGACGTGGCCGGCAGGTCGTGCTTTTGCGCCACGCGGCGGGCCATACGCAGCTGGCGCCCTGTCAGCCCCTCCTGACGGATGGCATCCATGTCCTGCTCGCCGCTCACTTGCGCCGCAGAAGACACTTCACCGCTACGGGCGGTTGGTTGTGGGGCCGCCGGGCGAATGGGTTGTGCCTGCTGCGTACGCGGCTCAGGCCGCACAGGTTCGGGCATGACAACGGGCTTGTCCACCTTGGGCGCCTGGGCCTGCGGTGTCGCACTTTCGGTCTCCGCGCTTGGACTACGCTTGATGCGGAATTTTCTAGCTTTGGGTTTGGTAATCATACAACTGTTTCGCTTCTTCCAAGCTGTCAAATACGTTGAGCTGCCCGTTCATCAGAACCGCGGCAGAACGCGCGAATTTTTCAAGCGTTTCCGCCTGATGCGACACGATCACAATGGTCGTGGTGCGCAAGCGTTCTTGCAGGATTTCGCCTGCCTTTCGGTTGAATTCCAAATCCGTCGTAGACGGCATGCCTTCATCAATCAGATACATATCAAAGTCGAGCGCCAACATGAGCGCAAACGAGAACCGTGCGCGCATGCCCGCCGAATAAGTGCCAATCGGCTGGTCGAAATATTCGCCCAAGCCACACAGCCAGCGGCAGAAACTCTCGACATAGTCGGGGTCCAACCCGTAGAGCCGCGCAATGTAACGCGCATTCTCCATGGCGGAGACCTTGCTGACCACACCCCCCATAAATCCAAGCGGGAACGAGATGTTGCATCCGCGCACAATTTCACCATCGTCAGGCTTTTCCAGCCCCGCCATCATATTGATCAGCGTGGTTTTGCCTGTACCGTTAGGTGCAAGGATGCCCATAGAATGGCCCAACTCGACTCGGAACGACACCTGGTCAAGAATGACCTTGTGTTGCGTACCCGTCCAGAAGAACGTTGGAAACGTTACGAAATTCCAGCATTTACGCGCCTGCTCCGGTTCGGCTTGCGGGTTGATCGGGGTCCTCTCTCCTGGAGGAGTTGATATTATGTATCCAAGGAATTTGACTATTTTATGTCCCATTCGGAAACAAATGTACAACGCCGCCTAGGGGGAATAACGGCAGCGTTATCCATGCCCCGAATGGCAAGCACAATAAGGGCGGCTGACGCGATCTTATCCATGCCTGAG
>JAQXBV010000033.1 GCA_029252195.1 Yoonia sp. | reverse complement strand
TGATGACCTCAGAACTTAATCTGATTAGTCGTCGTTGCGGTCATCGCTATCTTCCTTATCGTCCTCTTTGTCGTCGGACTTATCATCTTCCTGATCGTCGTCGCGTTCGTCGGACTTATCGTCTTCTCTGTCGTCCGACTTATCATCGCTTCTATCCTCGTTGACGTCATCATTGCGGTCGTCGTTACGGTCGTCGTCGGACAGGCTGGAGGTGCTCTGCCCGCTATCGGTACTGCGAACTGAATGATCGTTGTCGTTGGGGTTGATAATCTGCGGGTTCACTTTGCCACCCGAAATACGATACCAATAATCGCGCAAGATTTCCCCAGTGACGGGGTTGAACACCATTTCACGGGACAACGTGTTGCTCTTGCTCAGTATGCGGACACGCCCCAACAATGTGCGTGAGACCTCAAAGTTGCCAAACCCTTGGTCCGTCAGTTGGGAAATAATCTGATCTTGCACGGATTGCGCCAGCGCCGGCAGCGGCTAGGCGGCAAGTAGCCCGATCAAGATGAGGCGTTTGCGCATTTTTTGTCCCGGTTTAAAAGTGGCGCTGGGGCCGCAGCCCCAGCTGTTATCATAGCGATTATTTGTCGTCGCCGTCATCTTCTTTGTCGTCGCCGTCATCTTCGTTGTCGTCGTGGTCATCGTCGTTGCTGTCGCTGCGGTCGTTTCCGCCACGATCGTCGTTTTCGGAGCTGTTGTCATCGTTGCTGTCACGGCCATCGCGGTCGCCGTTGCTGTCGTCGTCGGCACCATCATCATTGCTGTCATCGTTACTGTCATGATCGTCGCCATCGTCGTTACTATCGTCGCCACGATCATCGTCGCCATCGTCGTTGCTATCATCGTTGCTATCACTGACGAAATCACGGTCATCATCACGGACTGATACACCCTGCTGGGTATCATTGTTATCGGCAGCACCAAATTCCTGCATGAGTACCTGACCTGTCGCAGCGTCATAGACCGCCTCAAACTGCATGCCGTCACGGTAGGCTTCTACTTTAACTTGGGTCGGGCCGTTCTTGACTTCAATATGGGTAAAGCCCTGTGCCTGAAGCTGCGTGATCACTTGCTCACTCACAGTTTCAGCGAAGCTTGCAGTTGCTGTCATGGCGAACGCCGCCGTCATCATAAGCTTTTTCATCGTCATATTCCTTTTGTTAAACTAGGCCTCCCGTTGAGGACCTGAACCCAAAAGAACCCATTGAAACCGCTCTAGCTATTGAACTTGGGTTGATCCGTGCCCCCCTAAACATATGGCCGAAACGCCTAAACTAAAGTTTATGGCGGGTCAAAGGTGTGAAAAAACCAAGAAAATAAGTGAAATCAAGCCATATTATGGCGGCGCTGATGCGTCAGCGCGCAAATGCCCGACTTAGCAGAATATTCCAAATATTCGCGAATAAGATGTTTCTTGTATGCAGCATCTCATCTAAAAACCGCGGGCGGCTGAAAAATGTGATTTACTCCCCGACACCAGCAATCAAATTTGTTCCAAGCGTTGCAAAAATTCAGCGTATGTCCCAGACGATTCCGGAGCTTCACACTCCGGAATATCATCGCAACACAACATTCCTGCTGCCCGATTCCCTAGACTTTCATATCGAAGCCAAGCGCCTTAGCCACAGTGAAGATATCCTTGTCGCCGCGCCCGCACATGTTCATCACCAGCAGGTGGTCTTTGGGCAAGGTCGGCGCAAGTTTCATCACATGGGCAAGCGCGTGGGATGGCTCCAAGGCCGGGATGATCCCTTCCAACTTGCATGACAGCTGGAAAGCCTCCAGCGCCTCTACATCAGTGATCGCAACATATTTCGCCCGCCCGATTTCATACAGCCACGCATGCTCGGGCCCGATGCCAGGATAATCAAGACCCGCTGAAATCGAGAACCCCTCAAGGATTTGACCATCATCATCCTGAAGCAGATAAGTGCGGTTGCCGTGCAGCACGCCAGGGCGCCCGCCCGTGAGAGAGGCACAGTGCTCCATCTTTGCGTTCACGCCCTTACCGCCGGCCTCGACGCCAACAATATTGACGCTTGGATCATCAAGGAACGGAAAGAACAGGCCCATTGCGTTAGAGCCACCGCCGATGGCCGCAACGAGAGTATCAGGCAAGCGCCCTTCGGCGGCTTGCATCTGCTCGCGGGTTTCTTTGCCGATGATGGCCTGAAAATCGCGTACCATCGCAGGATAAGGGTGTGGGCCAGCCACGGTTCCGATGCAATAAAATGTGTCGCGCACGTTGGTCACCCAGTCGCGTAGCGCATCGTTCATCGCGTCTTTAAGAGTGCCACGACCAGACGTCACAGGAATCACTTCGGCGCCAAGTAGGCGCATCCGAAAAACGTTCGGCGCTTGGCGCTCGACGTCATGCGCGCCCATATAGACGATACATTTGAGCCCGAATTTCGCGCAAACGGTGGCAGTGGCCACACCGTGCTGCCCCGCGCCTGTCTCAGCGATGATACGAGATTTCCCCATGCGGCGGGCAAGAATGATTTGGCCCAACACGTTGTTGATCTTATGAGCACCTGTATGGTTCAGCTCGTCGCGCTTCATATAGATTTTGGCACCGCCAAGATGCTCTGTCAGACGCTCTGCATAATAAAGCGGTGAGGGGCGGCCCACGTAATGGGTCCACAGATCATGCATCTCGGCCCAGAAGCTGTCGTCGGTTTTGGCGATCTCATATTGCTCTTCAAGTTCCAAAATCAATGGCATGAGCGTTTCGGAAACAAAACGTCCACCAAAATCGCCAAAACGGCCATTTTCATCGGGACCGTTCATGAAGCTATTGAAAAGATCGTCTGACATTGGCGTGTGCCCCTTATTGAATTGCAGACTAGACCTATCGCCTCTCTCCAAGTTCGTAAAGTCGCCAAAGCACACAGACTTTCTGGAAAGTCTGTCACCAAATCCTTTTAAAGGATTTAGTGCAATTCCTGCTAGGAATTGCGGGGCCGAACCGCGATGCGCAGGGGTTCGGCATTGCAAAAGATGATCACTTGCCCGCCATTCTCGACCGCCGAATACCCGCGCCGGAACAGCTCCGCCGCGAAAAACTCGCGACCGACATACCGCTCCATATCCCGCACCTTTCGGCGCACGACACCACCATCTCGAGCCGCCTGAGAGGCAAACAAGTGCTTAAACGAAAGTTCTGGCGTTATAGGATCATTGTCACGAGTCATATCTCATTTTTACAAAACATCGTAAAAACTAAGTTAATGCCGCCGTCATAAATGCCGCGATCATCGCCCGATCCTTTACCCCAGGCGGCATTTCAACACCAGATGACACATCGACCTGCGGTGCTCCCGTCAGAGCTATAGCCTCGGCCACATTCTGTACGGTCAAGCCGCCTGCGAGCATCCATGGCTTGGGCCATCGCCGCCTGCTTATCAACGTCCAATCAAAAGATAACCCATTGCCTCCTGGCAATTCCGCCATCTTTGGAGGCTTGGCATCAACAAGGATCTGGTCCGCGACAGCTTGATAGGTATCGAGCAAAGCAAGGTCATCGGCATCTGCAATGCCGACCGCTTTCATAACTGGCAGCCCATAGCGCGCCTTGACCGCAAGAACCCGCTCAGGGCTTTCATGGCCGTGCAACTGCAACATATCCAACGGGACC
Source organism: Yoonia sp. (assembly GCA_029252195.1). Classification (GTDB taxonomy): domain Bacteria; phylum Pseudomonadota; class Alphaproteobacteria; order Rhodobacterales; family Rhodobacteraceae; genus Yoonia. The sequence continues at coordinate 13,361 of JAQXBV010000033.1, read as the reverse complement.
GATTCGGTGATCGCATCAAGCAAGGCATCGTCTGCATCGACGACCAACGCCACTTTGGCTACGCCGACAGGGACCTGTTGTGCGAGTGAGCGCGCCGTCACAATGCTCACGTTTCGTGGTGATTTGGGGAAGAACACAAAGCCCACATAGGCAGCCCCTGCATCAACGGCGGCCTTAAGCCCAGCTTCGGTCGAAAGGCCGCAAATCTTTACTCTTGTATCTTGTGGCATCAGCGACCCAGCAGGGCCAATACATCGTCACCTTTTGGTGCCTGAGACGTTTTGAGCGCGGCCAGTTCACGGCGCAATGCCTCGACTTCACGCGCTTTCGCACGCCCTACGGCACGCTCTTTATACTCGCGGATCCATTCCCAGACGAACCCGAGCAAGAGGCCGACGCCGACGCCAATGAAGATCGCCACAAAGAGAGGCATCTGGATATCAGGGGAGATTCCCAAATAGTCGCTGAAAGACGCAGGCATGGCCCGAAGGGTGACCATACCGCGGTTCGCCAACCCTACGAGAATCAGAATCAATGCCACAATTGCCCAAAAGGCATAGCGTAAGGTTTTCATAAAGGACCTCTTAGTTTCCGTTCAGACGATCACGTAATAGCTTGCCTGTCTTAAAGAACGGAACGTGCTTTTGTTCAACCGCGACACTTTCGCCGGTGCGCGGGTTTCGGCCCACGCGCGCGTCACGTTTTTTCACCGAAAATGCACCAAAGCCGCGCAATTCAACACGGTCACCTTTGGCCATCGCGCCAGTGATCTCTTCAAAAATCGTGTTTACGATATTTTCGACGTCACGTTGATACAGGTGTGGATTTTCGTCCGCGATCTTTTGAATAAGTTCCGACCGGATCATAGGTGCTAACCCCCCAAAGGTTTTCAACTCAAAGTGCGCCACTTATCGTCACGCTCCCTCGAACTATAGGCGCTAACTTCCATTCTAGAAATAGTGTCCTTTGCGATAATCGTCGAAATTTGCCGTTTTTGGCACTTATCGAACCCCGACAAGCCGTTGATAAAGGCGGATTAATCGCAATCAAGAAGAGCGGCGGGATTTTCGGCGGACGCAATCGGGCGATTCGGCATGGTCTCATTCACATTTTGTGACTGGTCGGTTGACCCGTTTCTGACAGACAATCCGTGCGGAGTGCTAATTGGACGCGTGAACAAAGCCGGCGTTTTTTCGGCTAACCCGCTTCGATGGTTTGATATTTTAAACAGACATTCATCTGAAACTGATCAAAATACCCCCCCTTTTCATGCGAAAAGGCCCCGCAGATTGCGCTGCGGGGCCTTCTTATCAGTTCAGCGAAAAAGACTTATTCATCGCCCTTGAGTGCGGCACCCAAGATGTCGCCCAAAGACGCGCCAGAAGCGGAAGACCCGAACTGCTCGACGGCTTCTTTCTCTTCTGCGATTTCGCGTGCCTTGATGGACAGGCCAAGCTTGCGTGTCTTGCTGTCGATGTTGGTGACGCGCACGTCAACCTTATCGCCAACGCCGAAACGCTCTGGACGCTGCTCAGCGCGATCACGCGACAAGTCGGAACGACGGATGAACGATGTCATGCCTTCATATACAACTTCGATGCCGCCATCTTCGATCTTGGTCACTTCAACAGTGATAACAGACCCACGCTTTACGCCGCCGATTGCATCTGCGAACGGATCACCGTCGAGTGCTTTGATGGAGAGAGAGATACGCTCTTTCTCAACGTCAACTTCAGCAACCTTGGCTTTGACGATGTCGCCCTTGCGGAAATCGCCGATGACGTCTTCGCCACGGCCTTCCCATGTCAGGTCGGACAGGTGAACCATGCCGTCGATGTCGCCTTCGAGACCGATGAACAGACCGAATTCAGTGATGTTCTTAACTTCACCTTCAACTTCGGTGCCCTCAGGATGTGTCTCAGCAAAGACTTCCCATGGGTTGCGCTGTGTCTGCTTGAGGCCAAGGGAAACGCGACGCTTTGTGCTGTCGATTTCCAGAACCATCACTTCAACTTCTTGCGAAGTGGAAACGATCTTGCCTGGGTGTACGTTTTTCTTTGTCCAAGACATTTCAGAAACGTGCACGAGGCCTTCAACGCCAGCTTCCAGCTCAACGAATGCGCCGTAATCGGTGATGTTGGTGACGCGGCCAGTGTGCACTGTGCCAAGCGCGAATTTCGCTTCAACTGCATCCCATGGATCGTCCTGAAGCTGCTTCATGCCGAGAGAGATGCGGTGTGTTTCTTTGTTGATCTTGATCACCTGAACCTTGATGGTCTCGCCAATTGCGAGGATCTCGGATGGGTGGTTCACACGGCGCCATGCCATGTCTGTGACGTGCAGCAAGCCATCAACGCCGCCCAAATCAACGAACGCACCGTATTCGGTGATGTTCTTGACGACGCCGTCAACTTCTTGGCCTTCTGTCAGGCCGCCGATGACTTCAGCGCGCTGTTCAGCACGGGACTCTTCGAGGATTGCACGACGGGACACAACGATGTTGCCACGACGACGGTCCATCTTGAGGATCTGGAACGGCTGCTTGAGACCCATCAACGGGCCAGCATCGCGCACGGGGCGCACGTCAACCTGAGAGCCTGGAAGGAACGCAACCGCGCCGCCCAGATCAACAGTAAAGCCGCCTTTGACGCGCCCGAAGATCGCACCATCGACGCGGATTTCGTCTGCATAGGCCTTCTCAAGGCGGTCCCATGCTTCTTCACGGCGTGCCATCTCGCGGGAGATCACAGCTTCGCCGCGTGCGTTTTCAACCTGACGGAGGAACACTTCGACGGTGTCGCCGACGTTCAACTCTGGCTCTTCGCCTGGGTTTGCAAATTCTTTAAGATCAACGCGGCCTTCCATCTTGTAGCCTACGTCGATGATCGCTTGGCCCGCTTCAATCGCGATAACCTTGCCTTTGACGACGGATCCCTCTGCAGGTGTGTCCATCTCGAAGCTTTCGTTCAAGAGTGCTTCAAACTCTTCCATTGTATTTGCCATGTGGCGTCTATTTCCTAATTCTTTGTTTATACGGGCCGAGCGGTTGTCTCCGCCGGTCTTTGGGTTTCCATTGGTCTTCACGTCATTACGAACATAAAATAACAGGGACGATAGATACCGACCCCGCTCAGGCTCTCATGTCCGCGCCTGTCTCGACGCTTCGACAAGGGGCCGTATAGGCCCAAAATGTTGCGCTCGCAAGTCTTCTCCCCCCTTATTTGTAAGGCCTGCCATATTTGGACCGCGCACAGGCTGGGCCCGCAATCGCATTGTGCGCAAAACGCGATGACCTAGGCCGCAACGTGTTGATGTGACGTCTTTTTAACAGCACCGCCGAAAACCCGTTGCAATGATGGCTGCCTCTTGCGCCGTTTGTGCCGTGCTCGATCGCCATTTATGGAGTTTGCTTGGAAACTCCATATTCCTGCCCCGATTTTGGCAGGATTCGCTGCCAGACAGGTTTCTAATCTAGTTCAGAGGCTGCCACCCATGACCTTACATCAGACAATTTCCCCCGCTCAGGCGAGTGCTTGGGAGGAATCAAGCGAACTGCTTGACGTATTGCGCGACGATCCGACTCAAATCATCGCGTTTGTCGAACATTGCTCGGCTGACGATTTGCATCAGTTTACCTCGCTGCATGGCGTTGCCGCCGAGGTCGAGATTTTCGAAGCGATTTTGCACCACCCCAAATGCGACCGCGCGACGGCTTTGCAGATTTTCGAGACCTGCAATCCGCAATATTATGAAAAGGAGCTGGATAAGGGACGGCTACTGGACAGTTACGACGACGAAGAAGATCAGGTGTTTATCGCCGTGATTGATATGGCGCACGGCGTTTTGACACAGCGTGTTAACTGGCGGGGTCGCTTTGCTTGCCCTGCCCTGCGGAGCTGGCGCAAGTATCCGCATACCTCTCCAAGCACCTTCAAACACTGGCATTTGCCCGCAACGGTGCTGACACCGACCGAAGAGAATGTGACGCGACAGACGATTGAATATCGCTATTCCTCTGTGCGTCTCACCTATAACGCTTGGCTCATGCGTCAGTGAGGCAGACGGCTTTGCACAAATGCGATGGCCGCAGCAACCGCTTGCTCAATCGTCAGATCAGATGTGTCGATCACTTGCGCGTCAGGCGCTACGCGTAGGGGCGCGGTCGCCCGTTCACTGTCGCGCTTGTCACGATCAATGACATCGGCAAGCACCTGCGCGGCACTCACATCCATGCCTTTTGCTTGCAGCTCTTTAAACCGGCGATCGGCACGACACTCAGGTGAGGCCGTCACAAAAAGCTTGGCCTGCGCTTCCGGACAAATCACCGTCCCGATATCGCGGCCGTCCAGCACCGCACCGCCCGTCCGCACCGCAAAACTGCGCTGGAAATCGACCAAGGCGCTACGGATTTCGGCATTGACCGCCACTTGGCTGGCGGCATGTGCGACCTCTGGCGTGCGCAGGGCATCGTTTTCCAGATCGGTCGGATCAAGCGTTTGTGCCGCATGCATTGGGTCAGCGCCCGCCAAGACCTTGGCGCCCACAGCACGGTAAAGCAGTCCCGTATCCAAATGCGCATAGCCGAAATACGCGGCAACAGCCTTAGAGATCGTCCCTTTACCTGCAGCCGCTGGCCCGTCGATCGCGACCGTGAAAATCATGCGCTATTGCGCACCAATTGCGCGCCCAAATCACCCATCAGTTTCTCGAAGATCGGGAAAGAGGTGGCGATCGGGCTGCCATCATCGACCGTCATCGGTGTTTGGGTCGCCATGCCCATGACCATAAAGGCCATCGCGATACGGTGATCGAGCACGGATGCGACCCTCACCCCACCTAGCACATTCCCGTGACCAAGGCCGGTGACCTTCCACCAATCATCGCCCTCCTCCACGGTCACACCAGCCGCACGCAGGCCTTTGGCCATGGCGTCAATGCGGTCGGATTCCTTCACGCGGAGTTCCTTGACGCCCTGCATGTCGGTGACACCTTTGGCAAAAGATGCCACAACCGAGAGCACAGGATATTCATCGATCATACTGGCCGCGCGCTCTGGCGGCACAGCGATCCCTTTCAGTTCGGGCGAGAATTTCGCACGCAGATCAGCGACAGGTTCGCCGCCCTCCTCGCGGATGTTCTCGTAAGTCAGATCCGCGCCCATTTCCTGCAACGTGGTGAACAGCCCCGCACGGGTCGGGTTCAGCCCGATATTGGGCACCAAAACATCCGAGCCGGGGATGATGATCGCGGCGCAAACTGGGAAAGCGGCAGAGCTCGGGTCGCGCGGCACAACGATCGTCTGCGGCTTAAGCTCTGGCTGGCCTGTCAGCGTTATCACACGGCCCTCATCGGTTTCCTCAACCGTGATCGTGGCGCCGAACCCTGCAAGCATGCGCTCGGTATGGTCACGGGTCGCTTCTTTCTCGATCACGACCGTCTGGCCGGGCGCATTCAGACCCGCCAGCAAGATGGCTGATTTCACCTGCGCAGAGGGCACAGGCACGGTGTAGCGCACAGGCACCGGATCAGCCGCCCCCACCAAGGTCATCGGCAAACGTCCCCCCTTGCGGCCCACGGCTTGGGTACCGAAAAGTGCGAGCGGATCAGTGACGCGGCCCATCGGACGGCCATTGAGCGACGCGTCACCCGTGAATGTCGCCGTGATCGGCGAGGTCGCCATCGCGCCCATAATCAGCCTGACACCTGTGCCGGAGTTGCCGCAATCGATCACACCTTCCGGCTCGGCAAATCCGCCAACGCCCACGCCATCAACCGTCCATTCGCCGCCACCGTGGTTGATCACCGTGGCCCCAAAGGCGCGCATCGCCTTGGCGGTATCGAGCACATCCTCGCCCTCAAGCAAGCCCGTGATATGGGTCTGGCCCACGGCCATCGCGCCCAAGATCAAGGACCGATGCGAAATCGACTTATCGCCTGGCACATGAGCCTCGCCCTTGAGCGGGCCACAAGGGCGGGATGTCATCGGGATAGGGGTGCCGTGGCCAGACATGGTGATCTCACTTCTGCATAAATTCCACAGCGTGATAAACCAACAGCAAAGCAGGGTCCATCGCCCCCGCCTCGCTTTTTCTCAAATACTAAAATACCGATTACGGACGGCGGAACGTCAGATAATGCGGCGTGCGGCCCTCGCGGAGCGCCTTTTGCTCGTAACGGGTTGAAATCCAATCGGGCCACGCCTCACGCCAATCCTGAGGTCCTTCGGCCAACCACTCAAAGCCCGCCTTTGGCGCCTCTTCCAAGGTCTGGCGGACGTAATCCTTGATATCGGTCGCGACGCGCAACTCGGCATTCGGTGCCATGACGTCAAACAAAGGCTGCAAATGCTCTTGGGTGACAAAGCGACGGCGGTGGTGGCGCTTTTTAGGCCACGGATCGGGGTAATTGAGGAACACTTTGGTCAGCGTGCCGGCAGGCAGCACATCAAACATGTCCCGCGCATCACCGGGATGCACAGCAAGGTTCGTCACTTCGGCCTTGCGGATTTTGCCTAAAAGCATCGCGACACCGTTCACAAAAGGCTCGCAGCCGATGATCCCGACATCGGGATAGGTCTTGGCCATATGCACAAGATGCTCGCCGCCGCCAAAGCCAATCTCAAGCCAGATTTCGCGTTTGCCAAAATAGGCTTCAAGATCAATCGGGTTGCGATCAGGGTTCACATCCCAACCGACAGGGCCAGGGGACAACCCGTCAAGATCATTCTCCAAATAGTCGTTCTGCGCAGGGCGGATCGTCTTGCCACGAAAGCGACCATAGAAATTGCGCCAAGGCGCGCCAGTGGGGTGTTTTGTCTCAGTCATGGCAGACCTCATGTGTTTGGGCACAATATCGTAGGAGGGGTTTTAACCCATCCCGCTTATACGGCGCGGCGCAGGGCCTCGGCCAAGTCTGTGCGTTCCCAGCTAAAGCCGCCATCGGCATCAGGTTCGCGCCCGAAGTGGCCATAAGCTGCCGTGCGCTCATAGATCGGCTTGTTGAGGCCCAAATGCTCGCGGATACCGCGCGGCGTCAGGTCCATGGCCTGATCAACCGCACGCTCGACTGCGGCAGGATCAACCTCGCCCGTGTCATGCAAATCGGCATAGATCGACAAAGGACGCGCCACGCCAATCGCATACGACAGCTGGATCGTGCATTTCTCGGCAATACCGGCAGCGACGATATTCTTCGCCAAATAGCGCGCCGCATAGGCCGCCGAGCGGTCAACCTTGGTCGGATCTTTCCCAGAAAAAGCGCCGCCGCCATGCGGGGCAGCACCGCCGTAGGTGTCCACAATAATCTTGCGCCCAGTCAGACCCGCGTCCCCATCGGGACCGCCGATGACAAAAGTCCCCGTCGGGTTCACCCACCACTTTGTCGCCGCCGTAATCAAACCACTGGGCAATACCTCGCGGATATAAGGCTCCACGATATCGCGAATATCCGCGCTCGTCTGGCTTTCATGGGCGTGCTGCGTGGACAGAACGATCGACGTCACTTCAACCGGTTTGCCATCCACATAACGCAAGGAAATCTGGCTCTTTGCATCAGGGCGCAGCGTCGGCTCGGTGCCGTCTTTGCGCACCTCAGCCAAACGCTTAAGCACCGCATGTGCGTATTGGATCGGAGCTGGCATCAGAGCCTCGGTCTCGTTGGTCGCAAAACCGAACATGATCCCTTGGTCGCCCGCGCCCTCTTCTTTACCCTCTTTGGCATTCACCCCTTGGGCGATATGGGCGGATTGCTCGTGCAAGTAATTCGACACCTTGCAGGTGGCATGGTGGAATTTTTCTTGCTCGTAGCCGATATCTTTGATGCAGGCGCGAACGATGCCTTCGACGCGGCCCATGTATTCGGTCAACTTGTCTTGGTCCGACAGGCCGACCTCGCCGCCGATCACAACACGATTTGTCGTCGCAAAGGTTTCGCATGCCACGCGGGCTTCGGGTTCTTGCGTCAAAAACGCATCCAGAATCGCATCCGAAATTCGGTCACAGACCTTATCGGGGTGACCCTCGGAAACGGATTCCGAAGTGAAAACATAGTCTTTGCGTGTCATGATCGTGCTCCATTCCAAATAATCTGCCACGTCAGGAAGCCGTTGTGGCAGCAATTGGACCCGCTTAGGCGTTCATTAATCTGTGGTCAATTCGTATTTCGCCGCCGCAACGCAACGTATCCGAGTAGTGTGAAGAATGCGGCAGCCAAGAAACGCCAGTCGCCGTATCGGCTGTAAATTGTAGCGGGCGCCGCCAAAGGCAAGGCTGCATCAACAAAACCCGCTTCGTTCATGCCTATTTGCGCGGTGATACGGCCTTTGGCGTCAATCATAGCGCTCACGCCGGTGTTCGCGACCCGCACCATGGGCAAACCTTGCTCAATCGCGCGCAACCGCGCCTGCGCCAGATGTTGCAGCGGCCCTGCCGACGGGCCAAACCACGCATCGTTTGTGATCAGGATCATCAGACGCGGGCGCAATGGTGTGGCGATTTCTTCCGCAAAAATCCCTTCATAGCAAATCAGCGGACGGGCCAATCCGATCCCGGCAATGTCGAGCGTCTGCGGACCATCGCCCGCCGTGAAGGCTCCACCTGTCGACGCGGCAAACCCGTCGATCCCGATTTTGCGCAAAATCTCCCCACCTGGAATGAACTCTCCAAACGGCACAATATGCGCCTTGTCATAGACATTCGAGACGATGCCGCCCTGCTCGACCGTTAATAACGCATTATAATAGCGAGCCCCGACGCGACGGTTAATGCCCAGCACGATGGGGGCGCCGCGGGCTGCATCTGAGGCCTGATCAAGCTCGGGCCCTGCGTATTCCAGCAGATAGGAAATCGCAGTCTCGGGCCAAACGATCAAATCAGGCCGGCCACCCTGCCCCGTATAGCCAATCATACGATTGTAGAAAGTTTGCGCGTGCTCGGGGTCCCATTTCTCGATCTGTTTGGCGTTGGGCTGCACGAGGCGCACGCGCGGCCCGTCGCCCTGCGATGCCGCTGGCAAGGTCAACACGCCCCAAGCCACCGCGGCCAAGGCAGGCGCCAGCGCGGCCGACCAGCGTTTGCGTGCCAGCGCGGCCAAAGCCACGGCCAGCGCAAGCGAGATCCCGGTCAGCACATGCGGCCCGCCAATTGCGGCCACTTGCGCAATCGGCGTGGCGATCCAGATGTGCCCCAAAAGCGCCCAAGGGAATCCCGTCAGCAGATAACTGCGCGTGACCTCTGCCGCGAGCAAGCAGGCGGCGACAACGACCGTGCTCTGCGGCACAAGCCTGTAAGCGCCCCAGCGCGCCACGCCCCAGAACGCCCCCGCCCCGCCGGCCATGAAGATCAGCGCAAAAGGGGCCATCCAACCTGTGACATCGGGTTCGACAAGAAACGGCCAGATAATCCAGTGTAAACTGACCCCGAAATACCCAATCCCGAAGAGCCAGCCCAACCCTGCCGCCGCGCGCGCAGTGGCTGCGGGCAGAGCGATCCAGATGGCAAGGGTGATAAGTGTAACCGGCCACAGCCCCCATGGGGCCTGCCCTGTCGCTGCCAAGGCCCCCAAAACAACGGGCGCCAAAGCGCGCAGTTTAGTCATCGCGTGATCCGGGCAGGCGCACGCGCAGCCGTTTGATCCGGCGTGGGTCCGCGTCCAAGACCTCGAACTCGGTCCCGTCGGGGTGGAAAATCACCTCGCCGCGCGCAGGAATTGTCCCCGACAGCATATAGACAAGCCCGCCAAGCGTATCGACTTCCTCTTCGTCGATCTCGCTATGCGCGGTCAAATCAGTGCCAGCCTCAGCCTCGAAATCTTCAAGCGTCGTGCGTGCCAACGCGTTGTAAACGCCCTCGCTTTCGCAGGTAAAGCTTTTGGCCTCGTCGATGTCATGCTCGTCTTCAATGGCGCCCACGACCTGTTCGATCAGATCCTCAATGGTCACAAGCCCGTCCGTGCCGCCGTATTCGTCAATGACCAAAGCCATGTGAATCCGTTCGGATTGCATCTTTTGCAGCAAGATCCCCAGCGGCATGGAAGGCGGGACGAAAAGCAGCGGACGCACCATCTCGCGCAGGTCCAGCGGCGCCTTATTGCCGTTAAAGCCGTATTTCAGGGCGAAATCCTTGAGGTTCGCGATCCCGATGGGGGTATCAAGCGTGCCTTCATAGATCGGAATACGCGTCAGGCCGCTTTCGCGGAACAACTCCACCAGCTCCCCCTTGGTCACACCGATCGGGGCCGCAACGATATCGTTTTTGGGAACAGCAACATCCTCAACGCGCATCCGGCGCAAATTGAGCATCCCTTGCATCGGGGATGGCATCAACGGCCCTTGTTTCTCGTGGACTTCTTCTTCGCCGTTATCAGATGGGCTCAACGCATCAAAGAGACGGCCGATAAAGCCGCGGCTTGGTTGTTCGTTTGGATCATCTTGCGCGCTTTGCGCTGCACTAGAGGAACCGTCGCTATTGTCGCCCATTTTATCCTTACCTAAAGTTCTTAATTTGACCCATTGGGGTCGTTACGCATCCCTATATGGGTCTGCCAGACCCATATTGCCAAGTATCTGCTTTTCCAAGCCCTCCATGAGGGTGGCGTCTTGGTCACGGTCGTGATCATAGCCCAAAAGGTGCAAGATACCGTGCACAATCAAATGTGTGGCATGATCTGAGAGGGTTTTGCCCACGGCCTCGGCCTCGGCGGCACATGTATCATAGGCAATCGCGATGTCACCGAGTTCGGGGTCGCGTGGTAATGGGGCAAGCGGTTGTCCGCCATCCACCTGTGCGGCACGTTCGTCAGACGGCCAGCTCAGAACGTTTGTCGGTGTCGGTTTGCCGCGAAAATCGGCATTCAGATCGGCAATCCGCGCATCATTACAGGCCAGCAAGCTCACCTCGAACCCCGATCCCGATAGCCCAAGCTGCGCGAATGTCGCGGTTGCGGCAGCCTCTGCGAGGGCTTCAAGGTCGAGCGACAGCCAGCGCCGATCTTCTATCATACAATCTACGATCATACCTTTTTGGCGTCCTCTGCCTCATAAGCTTCGATAATGGCGGCAACCAACGGGTGACGCACCACATCTTTGGCGGTGAAGTAGCTAAAGCTAATTTTCGGGATATGTTTTAGCAAACGCTCCGCATCCCACAAGCCAGAAGATACCCCGCGCGGCAAATCAATCTGGGTGCGGTCGCCTGTGATCACCATGCGGGAGCCTTCGCCAAGACGGGTCAGGAACATCTTCATCTGCATAGATGTCGCGTTTTGCGCCTCGTCAAGCACGACAAAAGCGTTCGAAAGGGTGCGGCCCCGCATAAATGCAAGGGGCGCAATTTCGATGACTTTCTCTTCCATCATCTTAGCCATCTGTTTGCCCGGAAGGAAATCGCCCAGCGCATCATAAAGCGGCTGCATATAAGGATCGACCTTGTCCTTCATGTCACCGGGCAAATAGCCAAGCTTTTCGCCCGCCTCGACCGCAGGACGCGACAGGATGATCTTATCGACCTTGCCGCTGATCAACATATTCACACCGACGGCTACAGCCAGATAAGTTTTGCCCGTGCCTGCAGGGCCGATCCCAAAGGCCAGTTCTTTGTCAAAAAGGCTTTCGACATAGGCCTTTTGCGCGGCAGTGCGTGGCTCGACCAGCTTCTTGCGGGTCTTGATTTCGATCCGCCCTGCAATGGCGCCCTTGAACAGTTCCTTTTGATCCGACGGGCCGGGCGGTGTGGCCACCGACGGACCACCCATGCGCAGCTCGCGGTCAATGTCGCCAGCTTCCAGCGTTCTGCCCGCTTCCAAGCGTTGGTAAAGCGCCTTCAGGGTATCGAGCGCCTCTTGCTTCGGCCCGTCTTCGCCAACCACAGAAAGCTGGTTCCCGCGGCGCAGAATTTGCACCCCGTAAGATTGCTCGATGGTGGCCAGATTGCGGTCATACTCGCCGCAAAAATCAATCAGCAAAAAGTTGTCTGGAAACTCCAATGTGGATTCCGAAACGTCGGTAAGATCTACGGCCAATCAACTCTCCTTTTGGCGTTAGTGTCTTATGCAAAGTGGACCGCGACAAGCACTGTGGCAAGCGCTAGCATGGACAAAAGCAAAAAGGCCGCAGAAATCTCTGCGGCCTTTCAGACAATTTGGGGCGCCCGTCACTGCTAGAGCGAGTCTGGGATGTCAGAGCCTTCACGGAACGGACCGACAACCGTGTTCGCTGGAGCGACGCCAGAGCAGATCGGGCTGCCATCAGGTGCCATACGTGCCGAGAGGTAGCCTTCAACGCCGTCGTCGATGATCCAGTGGTCACAGCCTTCCGGGTCAACCCAGATACCCGCAACCAGTTGGCTCAAGTGTTTGCTATCTTGGCCCGCATCAAAAGAACGCTCTGCACCCGTGCGCTGACCGCCTTCGATAGAGGCACAGGCCGAAAGGCCCAGACCCGCAACAAGCAGCGCAGTGATTTTGATCAATGTCATGTCGTCTGCTCCTTAAGGAATGCAATAAATTTCAACGCGGCGGTTCTCTTGCAGCGCGGCTGCCGAGTTCCCCTGCGCACGTGGCTGACGCTCGCCAAATCCTTTAACGTCCACAACGCGCACACCGGCGGCCTGTGCGACGCCTGCAACCGCATTGACACGGCGATGCGACAGGCTCATGTTGTATTCGTCAGATGCGCGCGCATCCGTATGGCCGTAAATCAAGAAGCCAAATGCATTCGCCGAGCGGAAGAAATTCATCAACTCAGCCTTCGCGCCCTCAGCGATAAAAGACTTGGCCGTCGCAAACAACTGATCTGTCGAGATCACGCCGCAAATTTCGGAGCGGTGGTAAACAGGGCGGCCATCGCGTGTGCGGCGTGCATCCATGTAACCTTCAAAGCCATCATCCATAACCCAGTGCTCACAGCCGTCCGGATCAATCCAAATTGTTGGCGTATACTCTTCACCAACAACAGTGCGCGTTTGCGCCTGAGCCGCGCCCGCGAACAATGACAAAGCCATTGCACCGGCGGCAGCGCCGCCAGCCAGAACACGCAGCTTATCTTTATATGATGTTGCCACTTCAAATCCCTCATTTACCCGTGGCACCGCCAAATGACGCAGCGCCCGTTTCTTCACATAATTGCCATAATATTATCAACTTTAAGCGTTATACCGCTGCTACTCCAAAATCCGAAAGTTCTCGTGGGTTATGACGCGGAAGTTGTCTGACACCTTGTCGCGGAATTTCGTCCATTCATGCGGGATTGTTTCGCGCATGAATGCGAGGACGGCGTCGGCGAACTGTTTCTGATTTGGGTAGTATCGATTATGGGTCACATATTGATGCAAGACGTCCCAAAGCCGCTCGATCGGATTGAGATGGGG
>JAQXBV010000032.1 GCA_029252195.1 Yoonia sp. | reverse complement strand
TATGCGTGGATCAATGTGAGCGCAAGCGGAAAAGGACGTATTTGCCTATAAAAATTCCTGAGACCTTGGGCGTCTCTAATTACCTAGCTTTTCGGCAAGATTTAGGGTGAGCGGACGTATGGGTTTGAGATGCACGGGGCAGGTCTCGAGGCTGGCAGCCGGTAGTCGGTGGCGCATTGTAGCCAGTTCAGGCAGGACAGCGGTGAGCTGCAATACTCAGCAGGCGCGAGGTTGCGTGAAAATTGGTGTAAAAATTCCTTTTCGCGTGTAAAAAATATTTCGCCGAGCTGGGTTCGTCTGGTATGGTGGCGGGAACATAGAAAAGGAGCTCCCCCTCATGCCGAAGCCGCGGATCAAAACGATGGAGGATCTATCGGTTGCGATAGGTGTGTCACGTCCGACCCTTTCCCGATTTTTTCAGGATCCGGCTCTGGTCAAGGCCAAGACGGTGGCGCGGATTGAGGCCGGGCTGGAGCGGGTTGAGTACGTACCGAACTTTTTTGCGACCCGTCTGAACCGGAAGACAACCGGCATTATTGGTGTGATCATTCCCTATCTCAATGATCTGTTCTTCACCAAGTTGCTTCAGTCTGTCGAGTCGGCTGCAATGGAGGCCGGCCTGACGGTGATCACCCAATGCTCCCACTCCGATCCGGCAATAGAGGCGCGCGCCGCCGAGACGTTTATGTCGATGAATGTGGATGGCGCTTTGGTGGCGCCTTTGGGGGAGCATAGTGATCAGGGCGTGCAGATGCGGCTGAAGTCGCGGTTGCCGTTTGTGATGATGGATTCGCGACCAAAAACACTGTTAGATGTTGATTTTGTTGGAACAAATCACGCGCAAAGCACCGGATTGATTACCGAATATCTGTGTCGGGTCGGCCCGCCTCCGGTCTTTTTGGCAATGCCGCGCGTGAACTTCAACGCGCTGGAGCGGGAGGCGGCATATATTGCCGAAATGGAGCGAATGGGGTTCGAGCCTGAGGTGATCGGGGGGGGGCAGGTGCGGGAAGGGGGGTACTTTGAAGAGCATGGGGAGGCTGTGCTGGATGAAGCTTTCGGTCAGGGGAGGCTGACAGAGAGATCGATTCTATGTGTGAATGACCGTGTTGCCATCGGCGCGATCCGCGCTGCAGCGCGGCACGGTTTGGTCCCGGGGCGCGCTGCAAAGGGTGGATTGCGGATTGCTGGGCATGATGATTATCCGCTGTGCCCCTACCTCAACCCTGCGTTGACGACAGTTGCACAGAATACCGATGCCATCGGCAAAAAGGCAGTTTCCCTTATTCTTCAACTCATTAGCGGCGAGGGGGGCGGGGGTGCGCCCGAGGTGACGCTTTTTGATGGTTCGCTGAGGCTGCGTGAATCCGCATAGTGCATTGCGATGCCGCAGTGCGGCAAATTTTGATCAGAAATTCAAGCTTGACTCAGGAGCTAACTCTGCCCGATATTTACGCATGTAAAAAATGGAAGATGCTAAATGTCCATTAAGAAAACGCTGCTGATGTCAGCAGTCAGCATGGGTCTTACTGCGGGTATCGCAGCGGCCGAGACGACAATCACAATTGCAACCGTGAACAACGGCGACATGATTCGCATGCAGGGTCTGACAGCCGATTTCAACGAGAAGCACCCCGACATTAAGGTCGAGTGGGTAACTCTCGAAGAGAACGTTCTGCGTCAGAACCTGACGACAGACATCTCTACAGGCGGCGGCGCATACGACGTTATGACAATCGGTACATACGAAGTGCCGATTTGGGCCAACAACAAATGGCTGGTTTCCCTGAACGAAGGCATGGCAGCTGATTTCAACAAAGAAGACCTGCTGCCCGCAATCGCAGGTGGCCTGACAGTAGACGGCGAGCTGTACGCATCCCCGTTCTATGGCGAATCCTCCATGGTTATGTACCGCACAGACCTGATGGAAAAAGCCGGTCTGGAAATGCCGGACGCGCCAACATGGACATTCATCCGTGAAGCAGCGGCCGCAATGACCGACCGTGAGAACGACATCAACGGCATCTGTGTCCGCGGCAAAGCCGGCTGGGGCGAGAACATGGCGTTTCTGACAGCCATGTCCAACTCCTTCGGCGCACGCTGGTTTGACGAAGAGTGGAACGCACAGTTCGACAGCCCGGAGTGGGCAGCGACCATCGACTTCTACCTTGGTATGCTGAATGAATCCGGTCCTGCCGGTGCGGCCGACAACGGCTTCAACGAAAACCTGGCATTGTTCCAGCAGGGCAAATGCGGCATGTGGATCGACGCGACAGTTGCGGCGTCCTTCGTGACAGGCGCTGACTCGACAGTCGCCGACAAAGTCGGCTTTGCTCTAGCACCCGATAACGGTCTGGGCAAGCGCGGCAACTGGCTCTGGGCATGGTCCTTGGCGATCCCGTCTTCTTCCCAGAAGCAAGAAGCAGCCAAAGCGTTCATCTCTTGGGCAACTGGTCCGGCATACGCCACTCTGGTAGCAGGTAACGAAGGTTGGGCAAACGTTCCTCCAGGTACACGTACATCCCTTTACGAAAATGCTGACTACCTTGCAGCGGCACCTTTCGCCCAGATGACACTGGACAGCATCCTGTCCGCTGACCCGACAAACCCGTCGATCCAGCCGGTCCCTTACACAGGTGTCCAGTTTGTTGCGATCCCCGAGTTTGCAGGCATCGCCACACAGACAGGCCAGCAGTTCTCTGACGCCCTGGCAGGCAACCAGACTGCAGCCCAAGCTTTGGCAAACGCGCAAGAACTGACCACAGAAGAAATGGAAGCAGCAGGCTACTAAGCCGCTATCTTCCGGCGGGCGGTGCAGATGATGCACCGCCCGCTATTTCCCTTCATCTGACGGTCGGCCCTTTCGCGAATTCCGTTCGAATTTCCGCAAGCCCCGATCCCAGCCCCAAATCAGGAGCATTGTCATGTCGACAGCGCGTTCAAAATCTGCGGCCCGCCTCATGATTGCACCCGCCGTGTTTGTCTTGTTGGTGTGGATGCTTATCCCGCTCTGCATGACGCTCTATTTCTCGTTTGCAGATTACCGCCCCATGCGCGGAATATTCGAGGCGTGGATCGGCTTTGATAATTATGCGTCCTTTGTGACGTCCTCTTCCTTTCTGAAATCACTGTTTACGATCTTGTGGATGGTTGGCGGCATCCTCGCCATCACGATCACGGGGGGCGTGCTGATGGCGCTTCTGCTGGACGGGCCGATGTTCGGGCAGGGTATCGTGCGCATTCTGGTGATCGCCCCATTCTTTGTAATGCCTACGGTGTCCGCACTCGTCTGGAAGAACATGTTCTTTAACGTCGACAACGGGTTGTTCTCTTACGCCTACAAGTTTTTCGGCGCGCAACCTTTCGACTTTCTCAGTCAGGCTCCGCTGTTTTCGATCATTATGATCGTTGCATGGCAATGGTTGCCATTTGCCACGCTGATCCTTCTCACAGCGGTTCAGTCATTGGACAGCGAGCAATTGGAAGCCGCAGAGATGGACGGGGCACCTGCGCTGTCACGCTTCCGCTTTATCATCCTGCCGCACCTCAGCCGTGCCATCACCGTTGTGATCCTGATCCAAACAATCTTTCTTCTCAGCATTTTTGCAGAGATTTTTGTCACCACCAATGGTGCTTTCGGGACACGGACCCTGACCTATCTGGTCTATCAGCGTGTACTGGAAAGCCAGAACATCGGTCTGGGGTCGGCGGGCGGTATCGTCGCTGTCATCCTTGCTAACATCGTCGCGATTTTCCTGATGCGGATCGTCGGCAAGAACCTCGATAACTGAGGGAGGAAAGATTATGGCCCGGGCTATTACAACCCAGAAGAAAGTCATGTGGACGGCCCTTGCATGGGCATTCGGCCTGACAATGTTCTTCCCGATCCTGTGGACGTTTCGGACATCGTTCAAAACCGAAGCTGCAGCAATTTCCGATCCGCCCGTCTGGTTCTTCTTTGACTGGACGTTAGAGAACTACGTCGATGTGCAGGCGCGCTCGAACTATCCCAAGGCGCTGATGAATTCGATCATCATCTCGGTCGGCTCCACGTTTCTGGGTATTCTGATTGCTGTACCTGCGGCGTGGTCCATGGCCTTTGTGCCGGGCAGAAAGACCAAAGACGTTTTGCTGTGGATGCTCTCCACCAAGATGCTGCCCGCTGTTGGCGTACTCTATCC
Organism: Yoonia sp.; assembly: GCA_029252195.1. Classification (GTDB taxonomy): domain Bacteria; phylum Pseudomonadota; class Alphaproteobacteria; order Rhodobacterales; family Rhodobacteraceae; genus Yoonia. The sequence continues at coordinate 7,968 of JAQXBV010000032.1, read as the reverse complement.
GCTGGTGTTGCTGGCGAAATGGCTGGGCGTCATGGACAGCCGTATCTTGTTGGTGGTTGTGCTGATGTTGATCAACCTTCCGATCATTGTCTGGATGCTGTACACCTATTTCCGCGAGATTCCGGGGGAAATTCTGGAGGCCGCACGGATGGACGGCGCAGGCCTCAAGGCAGAAATCCTCTATGTTCTTACGCCCATGGCACTTCCGGGCATTGCGTCGACTGTTCTTCTCAACATCATCCTTGCATGGAACGAAGCGTTCTGGACGATCTTGCTGACCACAGTAAACGCCGCACCGCTCACCAGCTTCTCGGCGCCTGAAGGCCTGTTCTATGCAAAACTCTCGGCCGCTTCGATGATGGCCATCGCACCAATCCTCGTCATGGGCTGGTTCTCCCAGAAACAGCTCGTTCGGGGCCTTACATTCGGAGCCGTAAAATAACGGGTCAGATTTCTCTCAATCAGGTCACCAAAAGCTTTGGTGATGTCCAAGTCATCCCGCCACTTGATCTTGAGATCAACGAAGGTGAGTTTGTTGTTTTTGTTGGTCCGTCAGGCTGCGGCAAATCCACATTGTTGCGTTTGATTGCGGGGCTTGAGGATACCTCATCAGGCCACATCAATATTGATGGCAATGATGCGAGAGTCCTGCCTCCGGCCAAGCGCGGTCTGGCAATGGCGTTCCAGTCCTATGCGCTCTATCCGCATATGTCGGTGCGCAAGAACATCGCCTTTCCGATGAGGATGGCGGGTATCGACGAAGCCACGCAAAAGGCCAAGATCGACGCGGCCGCGACAGCGCTGAACCTCACCGACTATCTCGACCGCAAGCTGGGCCAGCTGTCTGGTGGCCAGCGCCAGCGTGTGGCGATTGGCCGTGCAATTGTGCGTGAGCCTTCTGCCTTCCTGTTTGACGAACCGCTCTCGAACCTGGACGCGGCTCTGCGCGTTGGCATGCGCCTCGAGATCATGGAGCATCACAAGAAGTTGCAGACAACGATGGTCTATGTGACCCACGATCAGGTCGAGGCGATGACCATGGCCGACAAGATCGTCGTGTTGCAGGCAGGTGGGATCAAGCAGGTCGGCTCCCCGCTGGAGCTGTACCATGCGCCGCGCAACAAGTTTGTCGCGGGCTTTATCGGCTCGCCCAAGATGAACCTGATCGAGGGGGCAGAGGCCGCCAAACACAACGCAACCACCATCGGCATCCGCCCCGAACATCTGGGCGTCTCAAAGACGGAAGGACTGTGGAAAGGCCGCGTTGGCGTGGCCGAGCATCTGGGTTCCGATACCTTCATCCACGTGCATGACACCGGCCTGATGGACATGATGACCGTCCGCATCACCGGCGACATCGAAGCACGCCACGGCGACACAATCTACCTGACGCCAGACATGGACCAGTTGCACCGCTTCGACGCGCAGGGGCTGCGTATCGCATGAAACGCCTGGCTGGAAAATCGGCACTTGTAACAGGGGCTGCGCGCGGGATCGGGTTCGGCTTTGCCGAGCGCTATCTTGCAGAAGGCGCAACTGTTGCCATTGCCGATATCAACCTTTCTGCCGCGAAGGAGGCTGCGGCAGCATTGGGCGCGGGCGCTTATGCCGTCCAGCTTGATGTGTCTGATCAGGCCAGCATCGATGCAGCCATCGCAGCGGTTGTGGCGCAGGCGGGCAAGCTGGATATCCTGATCAACAACGCAGCCCTGTTCGACGCGGCCGAGACGGTGGAAATCACCCGCGCCAGCTATGACAAGCTCTATGCAGTCAACGTGGCGGGCACATTGTTCACCATGCAAGCCGCTGCCAGGCAGATGATCGCCCAGGGCCACGGAGGCAAGATCATCAACATGGCATCCCAAGCAGGCAGGCGTGGCGAAAGCCTTGTTCTGGTCTATTGCTCGACCAAAGCGGCTGTGATCTCGATGACCCAATCTGCGGATCTGAACCTGATCAAGCACGGGATCAACGTCAACGCCATCGCCCCCGGTGTTGTGGATGGCGCCCATTGGGAACATGTTGATTCAATGTTCGCCAAACTGGAGGGCAAAGCGCCCGGGCAGAAGAAAGCCGAAGTAGCTGCCGGCGTGCCTGCGGGCCGTTTCGCAAACCCCGCGGATTTGACAGGGATGGCGGTTTTCCTCGCCTCCTCGGAATCCGATTATATCGTGTCCCAGACGTATAACGTCGATGGCGGCCAGTGGATGAGCTGATGCAACTGAACTTGAACACCCTGAAATGCCTGCCCGCCGAGGTGCGCAGGCCATCATACGACCGCGCAAATCTGTCCGCCGGCATCGTGCATATCGGCCTTGGCAATTTCCACCGCGCGCATCAGGCATGGTACCTGCACCGGCTCATGGAACAGGGTCTGGCCCATGATTGGGCTATTATCGGGGCAGGTGTTCGCCCTGCGGATGCTGCACAGCGCACCAAGATGCTGGCGCAACACTGCCTGACAACACTGATCGAGCTGGACCCCTCGGGCAAATCCGCCGAAGTGACAGGCTCCATGATCGATTTTGTTCCCGTGGCCGCAGACAACGCAGCGCTGATCGCCCGTATGGCTGAGCCTGTTATCCGTATTGTCGCGCTCACCGTCACTGAAGGCGGATACTATGTTGCCGCCACGGGCGGGCTGGATACATCTCATGCGGATATCGCCCATGACGCAGCCAACCCCGACACACCAAAGACAGCGTTTGGCGCAATTATTGCCGCGTTGAAACTGCGGCGCGATGCAGGTGCCGGCCCCTTCACCTGCCAGAGCTGCGACAACCTGCAAGGCAATGGTGATATCCTGAGACAAACTCTCGTGGGCCTCGCTATGCTGTCAGACGCGGATCTGGCTGGCTGGATCGATGCAAATGTGACCTTCCCCAACTCGATGGTGGATTGCATCGTGCCTGCCACCGGCCCGAAAGAGCTGGAGCTGGTCCAGGCATTTGGCATCAAGGATGCGGTGCCTGTCACACATGAAAATTTCCGCCAATGGGTGATCGAAGACAAATTCTGCGCAGGCCGTCCCGATTGGGACAAGGCCGGCGCCACCTTCACAAATGACGTACACAGCTTTGAGGTGATGAAGCTGCGCCTGCTGAACGCCGACCACCAGATAATCGCTACCCCCGGCGAGCTTTTGTCGGTGGACACCATCGCGGGCACAATGGCGCATCCCCTGATCGCCAAACTGTTCCGCAAGATCGAGATGGAGGAAATCGTCCCCCATGTGAGCGCCGTACCGGGCATGCCCGCCCCCGCCTATGTCGACCTGATCGAGCGGCGCTTTGCCAATCCTGAAATCCACGACACCACACGCCGTGTGGCCTTTGATGGCGGCTCGCGCCATTCGGGCTTCCTGCACCCCATCCTGCGCGACGCGCTGGCTGCTGATACCCCAATGGATGGGCTCGTACTGGTTGAGGCGCTCTGGGCGCGGATGTGCGAAGGCACGCGCGAAGACGGCACAACGATTGAGCCAAACGATCCGTCATGGGAAACCCTGACAGCTGCAGCGCAAGCCGCAAAGTCAACCCCGCAGGTCTGGATTGATCAGGTGCAGTTCTACGGAACCCTCGGCCAGAACACCCTTTTTGCAGCACGTTTTGACCATTGGCTAAACACGATCTGGCAGTATGGAACCGAAGCAGCCCTGCGCAGCTATCTGCCCTGACCTCTAATCCGGTTTTTGCCCGCGCGCCTGTTCCGGGCGTGCGGGCAAGCGCCCCAAAATCCGGGCGGCGCGTAGGGGCGGTACCGTTGGCGCCGTCTGCTGCATCTGCAATACCCGCGCCTCGGCCTGTGCAATCATGTCTGGGATCAGGTCGGCCTCTGGCAGGTTCTTCCAGTATTTCTTGGGCATCTCGGACTGCATCGCTTTGATTTTAAGGCGGGCAGGATTGAACGTATTGGCATAATAGGTTCGCCACAGGTCCTCGGTATCATCACTCAGCGCCATGCGGTCACTGGCCAGTGCCTCATGGCTTAGCGTGCCGCAGTCAAAGCGGGTGGTTACCTCGGGTGTGACAATCACCCAATCCATATCGGCAAAGCGGCGGACGAAAAATCCGGCAATCAATTCTTCAATCCGGTGATCAGGCTCGAACCAGCTGAGGAATTGACGCCGGTTGCTCCCTTGCGGCGTGACTTCACGAAAGCGCACGAAAGCCTTCATCTTGTGCATGTCGCGGCGGACGTGCTTGGCCAATGCGGTCAGCTGCTGCACCTGCGGGTCTGCGCGGTTGTTCAACAGATGCGGCGTGTTCCGGCATCGCAGCAGCACACGGTACAGCAGATCATGCGCACCGGTTGCACGGCTTGCACAGACCAGTTTCGCCAGTGGGATGAATTCCTTGGGCACCGTCATCGCACGTGCCGCAGGCAGTGCGGCTCCCTGTCCGAACAGGGTATCGCACGCCTCTTCCATGGCCCAGTTCACAGAGTCCGCGGCCACATCATTACTGGCCAATGCCCGCGCCGCATCCCGCCACACGTCGAAGACACCCAAACGTGGCAGGCGCGGCGCGTAGATCACAACAGGCTCAGCTGTTCGGGCTTGGGTGCAAACCGTGCGCGCAAGTTTTCCGCGTCGGTCATGCTGCCGGGAGACCAGTCGCGCGTTGTGATGAACGGCTTGGCCTTGTTCACCAGCGCGCCGATGCGTGTCAGATCACCATAGCCCAACGCACCATTTCGCCGCGCAGACAGGATCCGCGCCACGGATTTGGTGCCAAATCCCGGCACGCGCAGCAGCATTTCCTTACCCGCACGGTTCACGTCAACAGGGAACACCTGCCGGTTTGCCAAGGCCCACGCCAGCTTTGGATCAACTGTCAGGTCCAGCATGCCGCCCGTGGTGGCCGATGCAATTTCTGTGGCTTCGTAACCATAGAACCGCATCAACCAATCGGCCTGATATAGACGGTGCTCCCGCACCAACGGGGGCTTGATCAGGGGCAGTGCTGCGGTGCTGTCGGGGATCGGAGAGAAGGCAGAATAATACACACGCTTGAGCTTGTATGAACTGTAGAGCCGCGTGGAGCTTTGCAGAATCGTGGCATCGTTCGCCCCGTCTGCGCCCACTATTAGCTGGGTACTTTGCCCCGCCGGTGCAAATTTCGCGCCGCGCCGGCCGCTGTGGGTCTGGTCGCGCGCGGCCAGCTTGCGCTCATGCACGCGGCCCATGGCGCGCCGGATTTCCTCGGCATTCTTTTCAGGTGCATAGGTCCGCAGACCCGCATCTGTCGGCAACTCCATATTCATCGACAAACGGTCCGCCAGCAGTCCCGCCTGCTCGATCAACTCCGGCGCGGCATCGGGGATCGTCTTGAGGTGGATATACCCTCGAAAATGATGCACTTCGCGCAGCTCGCGTGCGATGCGCACCATATCGGCCATTGTGTCATCCGGGCTTTTGATAATGCCGGAGGACAGGAACAGCCCCTCAATATAATTGCGTCGGTAGAATTCCGTCGTCAGGTGTACGACCTCTTCTACGGTAAACCGCGCCCGCTGCACCTGCGACGAGACGCGGTTGATGCAATAGGCACAATCATAAATGCAGAAGTTGGTCATCAGGATCTTCAACAGGCTGATGCAGCGCCCGTCCGGCGTGTAGGCATGACATATGCCCGACCCTTCGGTACTGCCCAACCCTTTGCCGCCCGCACTGTTGCGCCGCGTCGTCCCTGACGACGCACAAGATGCGTCGTATTTCGCCGCATCGCTCAACACAGCGAGCTTTTCCTGAAGGTTCATTTTTGCCATGATGTTCGTATAATGTTCTCATCGCTGGTCTGGCAAGTATTCATGTGGGGAGGCGGGATTTTGTCGCTGCGTGGCTGCGCCCGATTTCACCGGTACATCCCGCAACAAAAGATGGGCGAAGCCCCGCGCACGCGCAGCGATGTCCTGTTGCCTTGGGCAGGCAATCGGGTAGCATGCACAAAAACCCATAACTCATAAACGGGGCAGCAGTATGCGACTTTCACGGCGGAATTTTGGATTGGGTCTCGGGGCCCTCACACTTGCAGCATGTGGCGGTGCGCCCGTGGTGCGCAGTAGCGCCAATTTGGGCGGGCCACTGCCCGCAGATTTGCTTCCGACGCCAAACGCTTCATATGACGCGTGGGTGGCAAACTTCCGTGGCTATGCAGCAGGGCAGGGGATTTCTCAGGCAACGCTTGCTTCCGCATTCCGCGGAACAGGCTATCTGCCGGGCTGCGTCAAACGCGACCGTAACCAGACCGAATTCAGCCGCAGTCTTGAGGATTATCTGGCCATCGCCGCCTCCGACGAGCGGATCAGCAAAGGCCGCGCGGCGTTTGCCCGCCACCGCAGCACGCTACAAACCTTGGAAGGCCGCTATGGCGTGGATGCCGAAATCATTTGTGCGATTTGGGGGCTGGAGAGCTTCTTCGGGGAGCGTCGCGGCGATGTTCCGGTGATTTCTGCAACCTCGACACTGGCCTTTGACGGACGCCGCGGCGCGTTCTTTGAAAAGCAGTTGATCGCCGCGTTAAAGATCGTCCAGAACGGCGATATTCCAGCATCCCGCATGACGGGATCATGGGCTGGTGCGATGGGCCATACCCAGTTCATCCCGACATCCTATCAGGCCTTTGCTGTTGACTTTACCGGTGACGGCCGCCGCGACATCTGGTCGGAAGACCCCACAGATGCTCTGGCATCGACCGCAGCCTATTTGCAACGCAACGGCTGGTCCCGTGGCACCAAATGGGGTGGCGAGGTGGGCAATGGCGCGCCCGAGGGCAGCATAATCCAGCCGCAGGCGGGCGGCCCCCGTTTTGCCGTGACGCGAAATTTCCGCGCCATCAAACGCTATAACAACTCTGATGCCTATGCGATTGGCGTGGGCCATCTGGCGGACCGGATCGGCGGGGCAGGGCCCTTGCGCGGGAGCTTCCCGCCAGATGCAAACGGGCTGACCAAAGATGACCGTGTCGCCTTGCAGCAGCGCCTGACCGCGCGCGGCTTTGATACGGGCGGCACGGACGGGGTGATCGGACCTAACAGCGAAAAGGCGATCGGCGCCTATCAAGGCAGCAAGGGCCTGAGCGTGACCGGCAAGCCGTCACCAGAGCTGTTGCGCCAGCTTCTCTAGAGGCTTCATAGTCTGAAACAACAGGAGGTCGGGCAATATTAACGAGCGCCCGGCCTCCTGCATTCGGCCTGTGTGTTACGCAAAATAAATACACGCTATGAGTTTAAAATATTGAAAAGTAATGATTTTTACTGCGGCGTCACAATTCTGCCCGGTTTCGAATTTAGCAACGATGCTAGATAAAAAACAGGATTGTACCGCTATGCACATATCATTCCATATCGCCGCACCCTTGGCATTTGTCGTTTTGGCATCCTGCGGGCAATCCCCCTCTGACCTGTCCAGCCGCGCAGCGGGCGCTCCGCTGAGCTTTGCAGCGCAGCCCGCACAGATGGATGCGCAAACGACAGCGCTCAACGAATTATCCCGCCGGATTGTTGTGCAGACCACTCTTAAAGGGGCAGGCATCGGTGCCGCTGTCGGGTATGGCTTGGCAGTTGTATCATCGGGAAATGCCCAAACCTGCATCACCACTGCCGCAACGGGCGCCGTAGGGGGGGCGATTGTCGGTCACGTCACAGGCAAGCGTGAGGTCGAGCGCCGCATCGAAAAGATATCTCCAAGCGCCGTCGTGCGCACACTTCGCAAAACAAATGCCCAGATGGCATTGGTGAAAACCTCACTGCCTTCACGCCTTGCCCAACAAGAAGAAGTATTGGCGGCGCTAGAGCTTCAACGTGCCGCAGGCGCCATTACGCCGCAGAACTATGCAAAATACCGCGCTGACATCGCTGCTGAACGGCAGGCAATGGCCGCTGCTTTGATCGAGACAGAAGGCCACGCGACCCAAGCCGCAGCCAATCTTCGCACTGCACAAGAACAGGGGCAGACGGGGCTGGAGT
>JAQXBV010000031.1 GCA_029252195.1 Yoonia sp. | reverse complement strand
GGCGCGTCCACCCCAAATAAACGTTTCACAGTATGTATATAATAGTTGAAAACGTCACGGTCAGCCGGCATCGCGTTCTTTACACCCATGACAAATTGCACGTAGGGGACATCTTTGATGTGGCCTTTCTTGTGCATGTCGGCGGCCTTCAAAATATGCGACAAATCAAAGGCTTCGACCTCCGGTTTGACATTGTAGGCCACCATTTCTGCGGCAAGCCAATCGACCAGTTCAGGCGGATTTTCATAGACCCGCGTCGGGAAATTGTTCGATCCGACCGAAAGCGATGCCATGGCAGGGCGCAAAGGCAACATAGCGCCTCGCGTTTGCCCAGAACCCGACCGCCCACCTGTCGAAAACTGGATGATCATATCAGGGCAATGCTTTTCGACGCCCTCCTTTAGCGCTGCAAATTTGTCCGGATCACTCGACGGGCTTTCATCATCATTGCGCACATGTGCATGAACAATGCTTGCACCTGCCTCAAACGCTGCGTGTGTGCTTTCGATCTGCTCTGATACCGTGATCGGGACAGCGGGATTGTCTCTCTTGCGTGGTAAGCTGCCCGTAATGGCGACGCAAATAATGCATGGCGATGTCATTTTCGATCCTATCGTGCGAGAATTGAAGTCAGAACGCGAGTCAACTCAAGGGCAGGATCATCCGCCAATGCGTCAGAGCGCCAACAGACATGGTGATCAGGACGCACGAGAATACAGCCTGAATCGCTCACTTCACATGCACGAGCCCAGTCGCCAGTGAGATCAACAAATTCCTGCCGTGGACCAATGATGTGGGCGTGCAGCTTGATACCAAGGTCTTTTGCCACGTCCTGCGCTGCCTTGGCCCAGTCTTTGCCACCTAATCCGGTAAACAGCGTGAATGCCCCGCCACCTGCAAGATCAAGCGTCGAGTGCTTGCCGCCCTGTGCATCAAACAGCCACGCATGCGGAATGCGCGCGCCAGGCCATGTTGTCGGTTGATAATGCAGGTCGGCATCCAGTGCAAAATCAGGTTCAATCTGCCCGTCCGTTACCGCGGCCGTTGAGGAATACCGCTGGTTCATCTCGACGCCATGCGCATCAAATTCGTATTTTTTGAACGCAATCGCGGAATTGAGCGCAGCCCTCTGCGCCTCTGCCTCTGCGGTCGTATCACACCGCGCATCCATGTTGACCTTGATCTGCGCGATATCTGATCCGCCCGTCATACCAAGCGCTTCAAAAATCGGTCCGAATTCGCCGATGGATTGGTTGGCGCGGGTCACAATTTGTTTGGCGATAGGTGCGCGTTCGACCGTATAGCTGTCCAGCAACGCAGCACCTGCTTGGCCCTTCACGACAGCAGCCATTTTCCATGCAAGGTTAAAGGCGTCCTGAACAGAGGTGTTAGACCCGAGCCCATTGGAGGGCGGGTGACGGTGGGCCGCATCACCCATAATGAAAACGCGGCCCTTTGACATTTGCGTCGCGTAAGTGTCGTTGACTGTCCAAGTGTTCGCATTGATCAGATCAATTTTTAGCTCTGGATCACCGACCAACTGGCGGGCAACGTCCGTGGCCATCGCTTCGTCGACAATAGGCGCTGGTTCATTGATGTCATAGCCCCAGACAATCAGCCATTCATTCCATGGACGGATGCACCGGATCAGCCCCATGCCAATGCCGCCGACATTCGCGCCCGGTTGCATGACCCAATACAAAACCGACGGGCGGTGAGCGACGTATTTCGACAGGTCCGCACGGAAGTAGATGTTCATCGATCCACCGACGCCCATCTTGCCTTCGAACGGCAAATTCTCATTCTCGGCGACAAGCGAATTACCACCATCTGCGCCGATAAGATATTTGGACCGGATCGTGATGTCCTGCCCTGTCATGCGGTCAAGGCAAGTTGTCGTCACCCCGTCCGCATCCTGCACATGGCTTTTGTATTCTGTGCTCATCCGCGCGCGGGTCCCGCGTTTACAGGCCGTCTTAAACAGGATCGGCTCCATGAAAGTTTGCGGAAGGTCGTTCATGAATGAAGGCGACGACATCAGGTGTTCCGCCTTGGAAAGCGGATGCGTGCCCCACGATTTCATCCGCCCGATTTCTTCACCAGCAAGGCTTTCACAAAACACGTTTTCGCCCATAAGCGATTGGTCCATTGCGTTCAAATAGACTTCGGCTTCGACCTCTTTGCCAAGATCGCGCAGGACTTCCATTGTCCGTTGGTTGGTGATGTGCGCACGTGGTGTGTTTGCAAGCCAATGATAGCGGTTGATCATAATGTTTTCGACACCGTAGCTGGACAGCAGGGCACCACTGGTAGAGCCCGCAGGGCCAGTGCCGATGATAAGAACTTCAGTTGTCATGTCTGCCATGATCATCTCTCCTCAGGTTTGAGTTTGCCACCCGTGAGACGGCGGCGAATTGGAAAAAGGTGCAAGCCTGTGCGTTCCGATAGCAGGCCCCAAAGGCCGCGGGGGGCGACGAGCATGATAACAATGGCAAGCACGCCGAGGGTCATCAGATACCAACTGCCAAAATCAGCGAGCAGCGTTTGAAGCGTAAAAAAGACAAGTACGCCGACGATTGGCCCTTCAATGGTCCCGATCCCACCGATCACGACAATAAAGATGACGTAAGCCGTCCAATCGGTGACGCTAAACGCGGCATCGGGGCTGATCCGTGCCTTTTGCATATAGATCAGTCCGCCAGCAAGACCGGTCCCGAAAGCAGAGGTCAAAAACACAAGCCATTTCATGCGCACAGCGTCCACCCCGACCGATTGCGCGGCTTCGGAATTATCGCGGACTGCAGCAAGTGCCAGCCCGCGCCGCGTGCGCAAGAGCCAGTAGATGCCACCGATCGTTACCAATGCCAGTGCCAACGCCAGCCAATACGCAAGGATGTCGCGGGCAGCGGCGGACCTGACATCAAGCAGCTTTTCTATCCCCGCAACGAACCACATATCGCTGGTCGCTTCACGCGGCAGCGATGTGCCCGTGCCACCACCAAGGGTTTTCCATTGCGCCACCAACAGGCGCACAACCTCGGCTATGACCCATGTGCCGATTGCGAAATACGCCCCGTTCAGGCGGAACGCAAAAAAAGCGGTGGGGACTGCGATCATCAAGGCCACGACCCCTGCCAGCAAGATCGAAGGCACTGGATCAAACCCCAAAAGGATCACCGCGCCGAACATCGCATAAGCGCCCATGCCGACAAAGGCTTGTTGCCCGATGCTGACCAAGCCACCGTAACCCGCCAACAAGTTCCACAACTGGGCTAAAACCAGCATTGTCAGGATAAAGAACATATCCTGAATAGTGCCGCGCCCGGCGAAAAATGGCAGCGAGATCAGAACAACAATTGTGATGGCGCCAAGGATGGTCGCAATGCGCGAGGCCGGCGTTTGGGTTGTCACGGTATATGCCATCAATCATGCGCCCTTGGAAACAGGCCACGGGGGCGCACAAGCAGCACCACAAGAAAGGCGATGTGCCCTGCAAGGATCTGCCATTCGGGGTTAATCGCCGCACCAACGGTTTGCGCCACACCAATAATGATCCCGCCCAGAAGCGTGCCCCAAAGTGAGCCAAGTCCGCCGATAATCACTGCCTCAAACGCATAGATCAGACGCGCAGGCCCGATATTGGGATCAAAGTTCGCGCGCAGGCCAAGATAAAGTGCCGCGATTGTGACGATTACCATGGCGATCCCCGTTGCCGTGGCGAAAATGTTTGCAGGCTTGATCCCCATCAGGCTTGCTGTCGTGGCATCATCCGATGTGGCGCGGAAGGCGCGGCCAAGTTCCGTGCGGTAAAAGAGCTGGTTCAAAGCGACGATCACCAAGACCGCAGACCCGAACGTCAAAAGCGGCATGATCCCAAGCGTGATCGGCCCGACATTTACAGATGCTGTGGTCAAGGCGCTTGTGGGCAGGCGTTGACTATCCGCCGAGAACCCTTCGAGCAATGCGTTTTGCAGGGCAATCGACAAGCCGAACGTGACCAACAACGGTGGCAATATGTCATCGCCCAATGTGCGGTTCAGCAAGTAACGTTGTAACAGCCAGCCCAAAGCAAACATCAGCGGCATCGCGATAAAGACCGCAAGGAATGGCGAAATTCCCAACAGCGTCACCAGCACAAGAATGAGGTAAGCCCCCATGACGATCAGATCACCATGGGCAAGGTTCACCAGCCGCATAATTCCAAAAACAAGGCTGAGGCCTGATGCAAAAAGCGCGTAAAGGCCACCCAAAAGGATGCCTTGAGCGATTGTGTCAACCCAGATCAATGGCCCGCACCGAAATAAGCGTTGTGAATATCGTCGCGTGATAACGTATCGGGTGTGCCTGACAGCGTCACACGTCCTTCCATCATACAATAGACACGGTCTGCCACCGCAATAGCCTGTGCGATGTCCTGTTCAACGATAATCAACGACGCACCCGCGGCTTTGATTTGCGGGATTGCTTTGTAGATGTCTTTGATGACCACAGGAGCAAGGCCAAGGCTGATTTCATCACACAGCAAAACACGTGGATTGCTCATCAGGGCGCGTCCGATCGCGACCATCTGTTGTTGCCCCCCCGAAAGCGCCGTGCCGGGGCTGTGGCGGCGTTCGCGCAGGATTGGAAACAAGTCATAGACCGTCTCTAGCGTCCAATGCCCGCCGATCTTGCGCCCGTAAGTACCGATCAACAGGTTTTCCTCGACGCTAAGTGACGGAAATAATTTACGCCCTTCGGGGACCATGGCGACGCCTTGCGACATGATCTCTTCCGCAGGACGCGTCCCAATCGGTTTTCCATCAAGTAGAACTGAAGCGGCATCGTTACGCAGCACGCCCGCGATAGAGCGCATAAGCGTAGTTTTGCCTGCGCCGTTCGCGCCAATAATCGCGATGGTTTCAGCCTCATTCAACATGATATCAACACCAAACAGCGCCTGAAAATCACCGTAGCGGGCAACAAGGCCGTGGGTTTGCAAAAGCGCCATCACACGTCGATCCCAAGATAAATTTCACGCACCTCTTGGCTCGCCATGATCTGCTGTGGATCACCCAGACCAATGACTTTGCCAAAATCCAAAACCAGAAGCCGCTCGACCACAGACGTTAATGCATGCAACACATGTTCTATCCAGATGATCGTTACGCCTTGGGCATGAACGTCTTTGATCGTGCCAATTAGCGCCTGACATTCACCTTCGGTCAATCCGCCCGCGATTTCATCAAGCAGCAATAGTTTGGGCTGTGTGGCCATGGCGCGCGACAGCTCCAGGCGTTTCCGCTCCAAAAGGGACAATTGCCCCGCTGGGGTATTCGCACGTCCGATCAGCTCCGTGCGCTCAAGCACATCGATGCAGTCATCGCGCACCGCGCGCTCGGACATATTGCGCCCGTGGGTCGCGGCAACCAGAAGGTTTTCATAAACGGTCAGTTTCTCAAACGGCTGCGGGATTTGGAAGGACCGCCCAATCCCTGTCAGGCACCGCTCCATCGCAGACACTTTTGTAATATCGCGCCCATCAAAGTGGATACGACCCTGATCGGCGCGGATATTACCTGTAATCAGGTTGAACAATGTCGACTTACCCGCGCCATTTGGCCCAATAATCCCAAGCGCCTGACCTTGCGGGACATCAAAACTGGCATCGTCCGTTACGGTCAACGCGCCAAAACTTTTTGAGACCGACTTGAGAGATAAGATCGACATAACTTCTTTCGGGACCCACGTTTAGGGAAATATTAAGCGAGAAAGGGTGCGCCCCGACGATAATGTCAGGGCGCGCCATTGGCCGTATTTAAGACATTGCTTCCATCGTGCCGCCGGTGGGAATGTCTGGATGGTCGGAGTTGTCGACGATCACCAGATCGTATCCGCCACCATCCTTCAGCCGCCATTGTCCGCCAACAAGCGGCGTTTTCGCGACGTTTGTTGCGGCGAACGGCGGTAAGCCAGTCCCATCAAACGCGATCCGACCAACAATTGACGCCAGTTGTGTGGCCGCAATCGCGGAGGCAACTTCTTCAGCGTTACGGCTGTCTTGCACACGGCCCAAGACGTCTGCCGCCATCTCGAACAATGCATGCGCGAAACCGATAGGTTGAGTCCACTGTTTTCCGGTTGCGGCGGAATACGCTCCCGCAAGATCACCCGCACTCTGACCTGAAATTGACGAGGCAAAAGGATGGCTTGGCGACCACCAAACCTCGGAACTCAGATTGTGCCCCTGATCAGCCAAGGCTTCAACGGCTTGTGGGAATAGAATTGCTTTGCCGATGCTTGCGGCCTTTGGGTTGAAACCTTGCTGCTTGGCTTGGGTCCAGAAAGTCGTGAAATCTGGCGGAATAGGAACGCCCGTCACGATGTCGCAGTTCGCCGCTTTGAACGCGTTTATCTGCGCGCTAAAATCGTCCGTCAGGTTTTGATAACGACCTGTATCGGTCAATGTATAGCCTTGCGCACTCAGCACGGGCGGGAACCCAACGTTTGGATCGCCCCACGCGTTGCCATCGCCGTCGTTCGGAAAGAGCGCGCCAACCGATTTGTTGGTCTCAAGCTGGTTCCACATGGATGTGAAGGTTGAAATGACATCCTCAAGGCCCCAGAAGAAATGGAAGCTGAAGTCGAAAGGTCGCCAGCTCGTTGGATCACCTGGATTACCCTGCTGACCGATGAAATAGGGCTGCCATGGAGCTACGGTTGAGATGACCGGAATCTGCTCCGCTTCGCATGTCGTCGCAACGGGGTTTGTCGTTTCTGGCGTGGACGCGACAAGCATCATGTCGATCTCATCGTCGATGATCAGCTCCTTGGCAACCTCGGCAGCGCGGTTCGGGTTCGATTGGCTGTCTTTGACGATAACCTCAAAATTGGCACCCGCTTCTGATTTCAAAAACCCGTCAATGATGAATTGATCCGCTTCAGAAAATGCGGCCAACGGACCCGACTGCGGGCTGATATAGCCCAGACGTATTTTCGCACCTTGCGCCAAGGCCGGGACGGCAAGCCCTCCGACGGCCAGCGTAAGGCTCGTTGCAGCGGATGATTTCAGTAGTTTACGGCGTGTTAGCATGATGTCCTCCCAAACGTCGTTTTGCTTATTCAATTGGTGTGTCGCCAGCCCAAGCAGCCTGCAAAAGTGCTCTAATGTCATCGCGCGTCACAGGTTGTGGGTTTGGATAGGGTTTTGTGGTCGCCAGATCAGCGGCCCGATCAAGGTCTGCCTCTTTCAGGCCCAAATCACGCAATGCCATCGGTGCATTCATCTGTTTGGCAAAGGTGTAAAGGGCTGTGCCCGCATTTTCGCCGCCCAGAAGTTCACATATTGGCTGCAATTCTTTGGCCGCAGCCCGCGCATTGTAAGCGATCGCGTGCGGTAGAACGACGGCATGGGTTTCGGCATGCGGCAATCCAAACGAACCACCAAGTGTATGGCAAAGCTTATGGTGCAACGCCATCCCGACTTGATCCAAGACGGTTCCGCAAGCCCAAGCGCCGCGTTGCGTAGCCTCGCGGGCAGCCAAATCGTTTGGGCTTGCTACAACTTTCGGAAGGCCCTCAACAAACGCACGAAGCCCTTCCATCGCAAGTGCCGTAGTTTTTTCGGTACGGTCAGGCGCATATAGGGCCTCTGCCGCATGCGCCATTGCGTTCAACGCAGATGTGACCGTCATTGAAACTGGCAAGGTAATCACCAATTCGGAATCGTAAATGATAACTTCTGGCAAAACACGCGCGTCTCGCAGCGTTGTTTTTAGGCCATCTTCGGTTTGGCCGAGAATTGACGTACATTCGCTTCCCGCATAGGTCGTCGGGATGACTACTTGCGGTAAATCATTTCTATAGGCAATCGCTTTACCAAGGCCGGTAGTTGACCCGCCGCCAATCGCAATCAAACAATCGGCTTTTGTTTCAGCGACATGAACCATAGCCGCCTCGGTGACGTGAACAGGCGTGTGCATTTCAGCCTTGCAAAAAACGCCAACGGCCAACGCTCCAAGCTGCTCGGCAATTGCAAGGGCTTCATTGGACTGCTGTGGAGTTGCTAAGACCAAGGCCCGCGTCCCTCCAAGCCGTTGAACTTCAGCCGCAATCGACTTTCGCGTCGCGGCGCCAAAAACGACCCGAACAGAAAGATCACTCTTCTGGACTGACTGCGTCATACGATTATCACTCCATTTACGTTTCTTACAGAATAGGGAGGCAAAATGATCAGTTGATCGAAATCTTGCCGGTCAATATACCATTGAGTTATGAAGATTGACCCAAATCACCTCCAAATGCTGGCAGCCATCATTGACGCGGGTGGCTTGGTTGAAGGCGCTGCGACGCTGCACAAATCGCAACCAAGCCTTTCGCGATCCGTTGCCATGCTGGAAAAGCGGCTTGGAACACGGCTTTTTGAGAAAGGGAGACGCCCACTGCGCCCTACCGAACTTTGTCAAAGACTTGCAGAGCAAGGCCGTTTGATCGCAAAAGCAGCTGAGGCGGCCCAAGCAGCCGCCGAGCGGTATTCCGGCGGAAAGGCTGGCTCAGCGCGCATCGCGGGCACGCCAATTTTCATGGACGGGGTCATTTCCGGGATGATGGCGCAGTTTCAGACCGTGTTTCCGGATGTCGCCATCCACCAGACCTACGGTTACCTGACTGAATTGTCAGAACAGCTTTACGCGGACAAAATCGACCTCGGCATTTGCCCGATCCGCCCTAATGCCGTTCCATCAGGCCTGAATTTCCAACCTCTTTTGCGGGGCAGAAATGTCATTGCCTGCGCGCCGTCCCACCCGCTTGCGCGCAAATCGGCATTCAAACCCGAAGACATTGCCGCCTACCCATGGATAGCGCCACCCGCAGGCAGCCCGCTTTATGAAGACCTCATCGTTGCTCTCAAAGGTATTGGGATCACCGATTTTCGGGTTAGTTTTACAGGGGGGTCACTCGCGTCGATCCTCAGCGTTTTGGGCGGTTCAGATTCCCTGACCGTCTTGCCGTATTCAGTGGCTTTTATGCAAAGGACTTCAAAAACCATCGTCGCTTTGCCAGTGAAATTAGAGCATCCCGAGCGAGAACTTGGGCTTTTGTGGCACGCCAAACGCCCCCTGCGGTCCGCAGTCGCGCGTTTTCACAAATTCCTTCGGACCGAGTTTTTGGGTTTAGCGCAACGCATTGATGAAAAAGGTCGCCAAGATGTTTGGCGGCGTTAAGCTAGATCCTTGATGAGAAGCAAATAGTTGCCAAGCTATGCCATGCATAGATTGGCAAGCGCTACTAACGAAAACCGCAACGAAATCAAAATTTTACCGCGACTAGGGCCCTTGGCCTTCATGCCGTCGCTGAGCGACGTCTGAATGGCCAGTTTATCTGCAATTCTGCGACACACGTAATTACGCTGTTGCAAAAAATTCCCCGCTGCGCACGCACGCAGCACAAATTCGGACTTCTCCTTTGGGCTCACTTCTGTCGTTAGATCACTTGCAGCATTTTGGATTTGGCCTCCAAATGCACGTACTCTTTTGTCAGAAAGACCGAGAACAAGCGCACATGGGGCTTTGGTTTGTGTTTTCTATATCTGCGCAACCTGCGGATCAAGCCAAAGAAGCGCCTGAAGCGTGACAAACCGGAGCCGTTGGCGGTGCCGGATAGGCCAAACGAGACTTGATCCATGGGCTTCATGATGGATCAGCTTGCAGACGGCAGATCGATCCGGACACTGAATGGTTTGGACGACTTCAATCGTGAAGGCCTGTGCATTGACGTGGACTTTTCACTGCCCGCTGCACGCGTGGCGCGCAGCCTAAATCAGATCATCCAATCGCGGGGCAAACCAAACACTATTCGAGTTGATAACGGTCCCGAATACATCAGCGGAAAGTTAATGGAATGGGCTGATAAGCAGGGCGTCAGGCTGGAGCACATCCAGCCAGGCAAGCCACAACAGAACACATATATCGAACGCTATAACCGCACGGTTTGCGGTGAATGGCTGAGCCAATACATATTTGAAACTATCGAGGAGGCACAGAACCAAGCGACCGAATGACTCTGGACTTACAACAACGAGCGACCCAACATGGGCATCGGCGGCATCACACCCGCTATGAAATTGAAAACAGCCGAGTAATTCTGCAGGCGGGGCCCATTAAAAGTGGGGGGATACCCATACAGCTTTTGGAAAACAGGAACGACGGGAACCCAAACAACAGGTTATGCTGAGGTCTCGATTTATGAATCTTATGATATTTTTTGCGAACGTAACACTTTTAATCGCAACCATGCTGGCGACACCTGTAATGTCTTTTGCTCAGATACCGCCTGAATACGATCGAGATTACTTTGGTGGCTGGGCGGATATTGATCGCGACTGCTTGAATACTCGTAACGAATTGCTGGCGCAGCTATCGACTGGCCCCGTCATGATGAGTGAGAACGGATGCAGAGTCATGCGGGGACGCTGGCTAGACCCTTACACTGACATGATTTTTACAGACAGTAGTAATCTCGACATTGATCACCTTGTCCCGTTGCATTGGGCTTGGATGCATGGAGCGTGGGCTTGGTCTGACATGGTAAGATCTAACTTTGCAAACGATCAACGAAACTTATTCGCTGTCGATAACGGCACCAACAGAGAAAAGGGTGCGAAAGGCCCGTTAGAGTGGCTGCCGCCGAGCGGCGATTTTGCATGCCAATACGCAAGTAGGTTTTGGCGGGTGGTTTTAATCTACGGTCTCATAGTAGACGGGACGGAAGAAAAAGCATTGAAGCAGCAGAGAGCCGTCGTATGCGCAGATGGCTAGCTTGGCTGTGGTTAGGTAATCACACACACGCTGACACGCCACCACGCCGGCATGCGCGTGAACATTCGGGGGGTAACTTGTCAATCTTGGTGGAGTGGATTGGGTATTAAGCTTTGTAATCAGTTCCCACCGCAAATGTAGTAACCAACTAGTGGGCGGGTCCTCTTGCAAGATTGGCCGGTGGGTACGCAGAGCGCGCTTCTGGGTTTTAGTATTGGCCATGCACTTAGGGGAGAGACGATCTTCGGCACAACATTTTAAGTGTTAAGATTTGTTGATTTATTAGGGGCCGTAGGCAACCACGATAAGACACAAACATAACCGGTGGTCGTTCAAAACTTCCCTCCGAGGCAAAATTGCAAGTGAGGGTCGAAAGTCATGATCAGCGCTTTTTCACGGTTAGAGAAGTTTGCCGCCGTTGTATCTCAAGCCTTTGAGCGCCTTTGGTAGCTGTGCGGAGGGTATTGTGGGTTTACAATATTTCAAACCATTGCCAATTCAGTTGAAAGATGACGGAGCCATCAGTGAAACAAGCTTAGTAAATTTCAAAAGTGTAACGCTAGGTGTAACGTCAAATGTTTTAGGTAAATATTAACGCTTTAAATCAGCGCAGTACGTTTGATTGCTGGTGCCCAGGAGAGGACATGGTCCACCTCTAATTGTTATGCAACCATAGAGGCTTAGCGACTACCTTCGGACCGGAAGTGGTCCAGAAAGCGGTCCCGATTTTAGATCTCACACACCATGAGTTCTGAGCCAAAGCATACCTCGGCGGACAGTGCCGCGGACAACCAGTATGCACTCGGAGTGACTGATACCGCAAACAGCACAGATGACTGTAAAGGGTGGAGCAGACTTTCGCTGCGCCTGCGCAAAGCAACGCGAAACCCCAAGATGCCGAGGGTGATTTTGCAATGTCTTGGTCGGATTTTCCGCTGTGGTACGGATTTACCGGCTCAAATAGTTTTGGATCGCAGCGGACATGCCATTGGCCCAAATCCTACGTAATGCGGTCTTGAAGGCTGCCACAAAGCGCGCGTTTTCCGCCAAATCACCATAAATATGTGTCATCGACAGCCATGCAGCAGGGTCATCTTTTGCGCGCAAAGCGATCACATTGAGATCAGCCCAGAAAGGATCATTTGGCGCAATCACGGCTCCATCTCCGCGTGTTCCGGCGCACATCCGCGCCCAAGCGGCTTCGATCAAGGCAAGCCCATCAATTGACGTACCAGCCGCCAAACCATCACGGATAGAGGGCAGAACAAACCCCGGATGACGTGATGATCCATCAAAGGCGACACGCCGCGTGGTGTCGACAATCATTGGGTTCGCACAGCGGCGCTGGATCAGCTTCACATAGGCCGAAGGTGTCATATCGGGCACCGCATCCACATGAGGCGCTATTTCCTCGTGGGCGATTTTCAAAAACAGCGGACCGAGCAGATCGTGTTCCATGCAGCCCGAAATCGTGTCGATGCCAAGCACCTGGGCGGGCACCGAAATAACCTGATGGCCACCGTTGAGAATGCGAATTTTCATCGCCTCAAAGGCATGCACATCATTGGTGAATTGTGCGCCGACCTTGTCCCAATCGGGGCGGCCTGCGCAAAAATGATCCTCGATCACCCATTGGCGGAAATCCTCGTGGGTGACGGGGGCTGCGTCATCAACACCAAAACCTTTGGCCAAGGCCAGTTCATTCTGGCCCGTAGCAGGCACGATGCAATCGACCATCGAATTCGGGAAGCTGCAGGTGTTGTCGATCCAATCTGCCAATGCCGGATCGGACAGGTGGGCCAATGAGACGACCGTCTGGCGCAGGATATCGCCATTGCTCACAAGGTTGTCGCAACTCAGCGCGGTAAAGGCGCCAAGGCCCATTTCTTTGCGCAGCTTCAAGGCCGCGACAATGGCGCCAAATGCAGTGCGCGGCGTGGTTGGGTTGGCGGCATCATGCGCGATATCAGGGTGGGCCGCGTCAAATCCTTTGGTCGCAGGATGGATGAAATACCCCCCTTCGGTCACGGTCAATGACACGATCCGGATATCAGCTTGCGCCAATTGCGCGATCAGCGCGGCATTGCCATCTTCGACGGGCAAGAAATCGATCATCGATCCGATGATCTCTGCGCCTGAATTATTGGTCGACAGTTCGATCAAAGTGGTCAAGCAATCCTGCGCCAATAATTTATCCCGCATGGTCGCATCTGTGGCGCGCACGCCTGCACCAATAATGGCCCAGTCATGCGCCAGCCCTTGTTGCATCAGGCGGTGCAGATACCATGCCTGATGCCCGCGATGAAAATTACCCACCCCGATATGTACGATCCCCGCACGCAGGGCCGCCCTGTCATAGCGGGGGCGCAAAATCGTTTGGGGAAATGCGTCGAGATTGGCAGCGTTAAGTTTCATCGGGCTTTTTTTGTGCATGTGATCTTTCATCAGCTCATCCAATTCCCACCGTCGACGTTATAGGTTTGGGCCACAATGTAATCGGCATCACTGGTTGCCAAAAACAACGCCATGCCTGTCAAATCAGTGGGGGTCGCCATGCGGCCATAAGGGACGGCGGCACCGACCTCGGCCTTTTTCTGCCCAGCAGGTTTGTTTTCGTATTTTGCGAAAAACGCATCCACACCGTCCCAATGTGCGCCGTCCACGACCCCGGGTGCGATGGCATTCACGTTTATTCCATGTCTGATCAGGTTCAATCCTGCACTTTGCGTCAGGCTGATCACCGCGGCCTTGGATGCACAATAAACCGCGACCAAGGGCTCGCCGCGACGGCCCGCTTGAGAGGCCATATTGATGATTTTGCCTTTGATCCCTGCGTCGATCATATGCCGCGCGACCGCCTGAAGGGTGAACAGCGTGCCTTTGACATTGATGTCGAACACACGGGCATAATCCTCGGGAGAGATCTCGACGATAGGGGCGGCAGAAAACACAGCTGCATTGTTGATCAAAATATCGATCTGCCCAAAGGCCGCGATGGTTTGATCGACAGCCTGTGTGATGCTGGCTGGATCGGACACGTCCATATGCACAGCGAGGGCCTGATCACCTAATGCTGTCGCCGTTGCTTGGCAAAGGTCTCGGTCAATATCGGCAATTGCGACACGAGCACCGTTTTGCAGATAGGCTTGTGCAAATGCGCGGCCAATCCCGCGTGCGCCCCCTGTGATCAGGGCTGTTTTTCCCAGTAGACGTGTCATCCTATCCGCAATCCGTCTGCGCCAAATTTGTGCAATTCACCCAGGCGCGGTGACAGCGATACTTTGTCCCCATGTTTGACGGCAATGTCCCCGATAGAGCGCACAGTCAGCACCTGTTCAAACCCTGCGACCTTCACATGCAAAAACGTGTCAGACCCCAGATGCTCAGAAACGCTGACTGTGCCCTCCCATGTTCCGCCTGATGCCACGACATCGATATGTTCGGGACGGATCCCGATTGTCGTGGCTCCATGTTTGGCGGCGAGTGGTCCGGTGATCAGGTTCATTTTGGGCGATCCGATAAAACCCGCGACAAACAGGTTACGCGGCGCGCGGTACAGTTCGAGAGGAGAGCCGACCTGTTCGATCACACCGGCCTGCAGCACGACGATTTTATCGGCCATGGTCATGGCTTCAACCTGATCGTGGGTCACATAGATCATGGTGGTCTTGAGTTTGTTGTGCAGTTCAAGGATTTCCATCCGCATGCCCACACGTAAGGCCGCATCAAGGTTCGACAGCGGTTCATCGAACAGGAATGCCAAAGGTTCGCGCACAATCGCACGGCCAATCGCGACACGCTGTCGTTGTCCCCCCGAAAGCTGCCCGGGTTTGCGGTCCAGATAATCTGTGAGGTTCAGCGATGTCGCCGCAGTATTCACCTTGACGTCAATTTCGGCCTGATCCATCTTTTCCATCCGCAGCGGAAAGCCGATATTTTTGCGTACGGTCATATGCGGGTAAAGCGCATAGGACTGAAACACCATCGCCAGCCCCCGTTTGGACGGGGGTACTTGGGTGACGGTGTTGCCATCAATGATAATGTCGCCCGATGTGTTATCCTCGAGCCCTGCAATCAAGCGTAGCAATGTGGATTTCCCACAGCCCGAAGGGCCAACGAAGACAGCAAATTCGCCATCTTCAATCGTCAGGTCTAGCGGCGGAATGATTTCTATTTCGCCAAATTTCTTGCTGACTTTTTGAAGTACAATACGTCCCATCGGATTTCCTATTTCACAGCGCCAAAGGTCAAGCCTTGGACAAGTTGTTTTTGGCAGAACCAGCCCAGCACCACGATCGGGCCGACAGCGGCGGTGGAGACAGCGGACAGGCGGCCGAAAAATAGCCCCTCTGGCGCGCGGTTGCCTTCGATGAGCTTAGACAATGTGGCCGCGTCAATCGTGGTCAGGCGCACGGTCCAGTAGGCCTCGTTCCAGCAAAAGATAAACACCAGCAAAGCGGTTGATGCGATGCCGCCCCACGCCAGCGGGATCAGTATTTCGCGCACCTCACCCCAGGTGTTCAGCCCGTCCATCTGGCCTGCTTCGATGATATCCTTGGGGATGTCCTTGAAGTATGTGAACAGCATCCAGACCGCGATGGGCAGGTTAATCAGACTGAGCACCATGACGATCAGAAATTTTGTGTCATAGATGCCCAGCGATTTGGCCATAAAGATCATCGGGTAAAGGACCGCAGCCGCAGGCAGCATCTTGGTAGACAGCATCCACATCAAGATATCCTTGGTGCCGCGTGACGGGTTAAAGGCCATTGCATAGGCGCAAGGCACGGCCACGAACAGCGTGAACAAGGTCGCCGTAACCGAGGTGATGACTGAATTGGTCGCAAAGCGCCAATAGTCATAATTATTCGTCATATTGGTGTAGTTTTCCAAGGTTGGCGTAAAGCGGAACAGGAATTCGGGTTTGACCGCATCCGCATCCGTCTTGAAGCTGGTCATCACCATAAAGAAAATCGGGAAGAAAAACAGCAACCCCACAGCCCAAGCCAAAACAGGCCAGGCGACTTTGGAAAACTTTGTATGTTGTGCGACGATGGCCATTAGTTTTGTCCTTATTCCATCAAGGTCTTGCCAAGCATCCGAAGCAGGAAGATGGCAACAATATTTGCAAGAATGACGGCAAAGATGCCCGTTGCAGAGGCGGCACCAATGTTGTTGTTGACCAACTCACCAATGTAATAGGGCAGGTTTTTGTTCCCGTTGCCGCGGCTGACGATCTCGATTTCTGCATAAAGCGACAGATGGAAAATCGCCTGGATCATCACTACAATCGCAATCGGGCGAGCTAAATGCGGCAGGGTCAGAAACCGGAATTGTGACCAACGGCTGGCCCCATCTAAAATGGCAGCCTCTTTTTGTTGCTGGTCCTCGGATTGTAGGGATGTCATCAAAATCAGCACCGCAAACGGCGTCCATTGCCATGTGACCATCATGATCACCGCATAGGCAGAGGTTTGCGTCGCACGGAATGAAATAGGCTCGAATTGTGGCCAGAGCGAAAAGAAACTGCCGACCACAGGCGCATCGCGCAGGAGTGCGACAAGATCATTTGCACCCGCAACGGCAGTCCCCTGCAACCCCAAAACAGGGTCGAGCAACATATTGATCCA
Source organism: Yoonia sp. (assembly GCA_029252195.1). Taxonomy (GTDB): domain Bacteria; phylum Pseudomonadota; class Alphaproteobacteria; order Rhodobacterales; family Rhodobacteraceae; genus Yoonia. Next base: position 3,765 of record JAQXBV010000031.1, on the reverse strand, counting down.
TAAAACGGCATTTACCGCAGGCATCACAAAGAAGGGCGATATCAACAGGACACGGACAATCCCACGCCCCGGAAATGTGCGGTTGATCAAGATTGCAATCGCCACCCCAAGGATCACAGTCAAAAACAGGATCGAGCAAACGATTAGTAGGGAATTGTGGATCGCCAGCCAAAACGAATCTTGGTTCCAGACATATTGGTAATTGCCAAATCCACGCCAGTTACTGATCGACGGCGAGGTCCACTCAGGACGATTGGTGCTCGCGAGCACATAGCGGATAAACGAAAAGAACAGTGTCATGCTCAACGGAACAAGCATCCAGAACAACAATAACACGATGGCTGGGGTCTGGAGCAGGCGGGGAATGGTGCGGTTGGCCACGGCTTAATTCTCTCTAGATGACGCGAAGGTGCGAAATTATGTATCGTTTGGCATGACTGGACGGGTTGTGATCGGGGGTAGCATTGCACATGCAATGCGATTTTACCTCGATAAAATCGAGGGTATCAGGCCCGCGAAATGACGCGGGCCTGAACCGGAGGAAGGGCTTAGTAATACCCAGCTTCTTGCATGATGGCGTCAGCCGCAGATTGGGACGCTGCAAGTGCCTCGTCTACAGTTTTTGCACCTGACAGGGCGGCTGCGATTTCTTGTGCAACTGCTGAGCCCACTTCGGGAAACTCAGGGATCGCGGCAAACTGCACGCCAACATATGGCTTGATGTCTGTTGCTTCTGGTGCCGCGGAGTTGATCGCTGCCAATTCGGCGTCTGCAAATGCTGCCGCAGCTTGGAACTCGGGGATCGCATATGTGGATGTACGTGTCCCTGTTGGAACGGAACCCCAACCAAAGTCTGGGTGGTTGCCGACAGCTTCTATATAGGCTTTGGATGTGGCCCATTCGATGAATGCTTTTGCTTCATCTGTCTTGTCCGTGCCTGTTGGCACAGCCATCGCCCAAGCCCACAACCAGTTCGCGCCAACCGGGTTCCCAGCGTTTGGCGATTGTGCATATGCGACGCCGTCGACTTCGAGGAAAGAAGCCGCGATTGTAGCATCAATCCACATGCCACATTTGCCTTCGTTATACAAAGCGAGGATCTCGTTGAACGAGTTGCCTTCAGAACCCGGAGGCCCGTATGAACCCAGCATATCAACGTAAAATTCGATCGCAGCTTTCCACTCGTCGGTATCCAAGGTTGGCTTCATGTCTGCATCAAACCATGCACCGCCAAACGAGTTCACAACAGTCGTGACGAACGCCATGTTGTCGCCCCAACCCGGCTTGCCGCGAAGACATGCACCGTAAACGCCGTTGTCTGGGTCGTGCATTGCAGCGGCTGCTGCTTTCACGTTGTCCCAGCTGTCATTGTCAACGATGGAAACGCCAGCGGCATCGGCCAGGTCTTTGCGATACATCACCATGGAAGATTCACCATAGAATGGTGCAGCATACAGAACGCCGTCCGCGGACAGACCGTTGCGCATTGCTGGCAGCATGTCGTCAACGTCATAATCTGCGCCAAACTCAAGTGGCTCGATCCAGCCTGCTGCGCCCCAGATGGGGGCTTCTTGCATGCCGATGTTGATGATGTCGTACTGACCACCACCGGTTGCTGTGTCAGAGGTGACCTGCTCGCGCAGAACGCCTTCTTCCAGTGAAACCCAATTCAGGGTGACGCCGGTGGCTTCTGTGTAAGCTTCTGCAACGGTTTGCATGTTGATCATGTGGCCGTTGTTCACAATTGCGATTGTCAGCTCCGTTGCATGCGCATCGGCAAACGCGCCGCCCGCTGTCACAAGTGTTAGCGCTGTCGCGCCGTAAAACGCGTTCTTCATAGACATCCCGAAGTCCTCCCTAGGTTAGATGCTAGAAAGAGGCTAGTCGAGAAACATACGCGCCGTCAATAAATATTTTACGCGCGTAAAATATTATATTAATACAATCACAACAATAACTTAAGCGGAGCCTCGCAAGACAAGCGTACCAGAAAATAGCGCGGCCTCACGGCTTTGCGCTCGCTCGCCCCGTTCGATCAAGGCCAAAACCGTCTCGACACTGCGTGTCGATATCGAATCGTAGTCTTGGGAAATCGTGGTGAGGCTTGGGCAGGTGAATTTCGAAAACGGGTGATCGTCATGACCGGCAATGCGCAATGCGCTGCCGGCGCCTCGGCCAACCCGCAGCCCTTTTTCAAAGGCTGCGGATAACAAACCGATGGCAAGCCGGTCGTTCGAACAAAGCACCGTATTGGTCTTGAACTGCCGGTCTGTCAGCGCCTTTGAGCCGCCGCGAAACCCGATTTCTTCAAACCCCCAGCCGTCGCCTTCAACCTGAACAAGCTGTGGGTCATGCCCAAGCTGTTCCATTGCCGCGATATAGGCTGAGCGGCGTTTATAGGCATTGGGATTGATGGGCGTTTTCATCTCAAAAAACACAGGCGGCTCGCCACTGCGGCACAGGTAGTCGACGATCAGGCCAACGCTTTGACGGTTGTCGGACCCGAAAAATGCGTCTCCGATGCCGTCAAGATTGGAGTCAAACAGAACCGTGGGGCAGTCCTGCGCAAATGCGGCAACACCTGCCAAGTCCGAAGCACGGCCCAAGGGCGCCAACAAGACCCCGGCAGGTTTGATCGCACGCAGACTTTCGAGATTGTCCAATTCCTGATCAGGGCCGTCATGCGAGCTGAGCAAGACAGGGGTGAAACCAGCCCTGAGGATCAAGCCTTCAAGCGTGCGGGCGATACCAGCAAAGAAGGGATCGGTCAGGTTCGGAACGACCAAGCCAATCGTGCGCGTTTGGCGGCGGTTTTGATTGATCGCATAGACATTCGGGCGATAGTCGTGCTGCTTCAAAGCGGCTTCAATACGTAGCTTTGTTGTCGCGCGCACGCTGTTTGGGTCATTGAAATATTTAGAAAGTGTCGGGCGTGAAATCCCACTTACTGCGGCGAAATCTTCCATGTTTTTGATTTTCGCTACTGTCATCGTCACTTCCTGTTTTTTAAGGCATCTCTGCGTCAAAGATTCGACACCGTCGGTTAAGAATTTACGCGCGTTAACAGGAAATTTCAAACACAGAAAATTTCAGAGCTAAGTACCAGTCACACCCCACGAAACTATGGCATTGGTGAGATCTTTTTGGGCTTATTGCGGCCAAATAAAGTGGAATAAGCTCGAGTCCGTCTTGAACTTGACTACCCCGAAAAACGATCATTGTAAGGGTGCTTGATTTGGCTCTTACGCTTCAGTCTTGGGCTGCAGATCCAGATCTTCGACAAAGAAATCGACAACCCGGACTAGGCTATCCTCACTGATCCAGTCGGCCAGCCGATCAGGAAAAAGCACCGACTGGCCGCGATCAATGCCCTCGATAAAACCTGCCATGTCCGCCTCCGCCTGACCTGCCGAAGTCTACCACAAAGTGCGGTTTCCAAGCAGTCTCGGCCGAAAGCCGACCTTAGCGTGGGAATTACCAACGTCGCCGCGGACCGCAAAGCTGCCCTCTGTCTTGATCGCAATAAACGTCTGCTACCGGGCCGTTCTGACATGCCTCTTGCAGAATGGCCGCTAGTGGTTTTTGTCACCCCAAAAAATTAATCGCCATCCCCGCTGCCCAACCACCCGCGAAGGGTAGCCGGACGGGGGGGTGTTTAGCGGTCTAACCAAACCCTCGCTTGACCACATAATTAGCAAGCCAACGCCAGTATGCGCCCGCCGAGGCAAACCCTTGCTCTGTTGCAGCGAGGCTTTCTGCTTGCAG
>JAQXBV010000030.1 GCA_029252195.1 Yoonia sp. | reverse complement strand
ATTTGGACCCATAAGCGCTGACGTCAGACAGAGGCCGTGCAAGGCATGACCCAAGCCCCTGTCGCCATTCCAGCCCAATCTGCCTTAGCGGTAGCCTCTCTGGCGGTGCAGGGCTTTGCCAATGTACAAACACTTGGTGGGGTGCGGCCCCTGTCGCTTTACGCTTTGACGATAGCTCAAAGTGGGGAACGTAAATCGGCGTGCGATGCACCTTTTATCTCTGCACTTCGCGACCATGAACGTGAGCGGTCTCTAGCCCAACGGGACGCTACTGATAGCTGGTTCAATGCGCATGAACTATGGAAGGCTGAACATGGGCAAATTTTGAAAGAGGTCAAAAAAGGTAAAGGCGAGAAGCGCGTGGCAGCGCAAGCTGACCTTGAGGCGCTTGGCCGCGAGCCGGAAGCTCCACCGTCGGCGGATAGGACTGTGAGTGAGCTGACGTTTGAGGGGCTGACGAAGCTCTTAGCTACTGGTCAGCCCAGCCTCGGTCTATTCTCTGACGAGGGGGGGCAATTTCTTGGCGGCCACGCCATGAACTCTGAAAATCGGCAGAAGACGCTGGCTGCGTTCAATGACCTTTGGCAGGGCAATCCAATTAGGCGTACCCGCTCTGGTGATGGTCACTCAACGCTCTTTGGGAGGCGGCTAGCAATTCACCTCATGGTGCAGCCAAGCGTTGCGCGTATCTTCATGGCTGACCCACTGGCGGTCGACACAGGTTTCCTGCCTCGGTTTCTAATATGCGAGCCGCACAGCACGATTGGTTCTCGGTTACAGGCAAACACAACATACGATGAATTAGCGTTGAATACGTTTAGTGGGCGCATGCGCCTTATCCTTGAAACTGAAATGCCAATGGACGCTGAAACGCGAGAGCTGCAGCCACGTGTTTTGGAGCTAGCGCCTGAAGCACGTGCATTGTTGGTTGCGTTCGCCGATGCCATTGAGCAAGCGCAGGGTGCTGGTGGCTCGCTAGCACATATCACAGGCACGGCTTCCAAGGTTGCAGAGCAGGCATGCCGTATCGGAGGCGTGTTGACGCTGTGGCGAGACATTAACGCAGTTGAGGTGCAAATGACTGAAATGGAGAGTGGAGTAGCACTAGCGAAGTTCTATCTCTCTGAAGCATCTCGCCTTGCCAGTGCCGCAGTCGTTTCCGCTGAAATTGATAACGCTGAGAAACTCCGACGTTGGCTATTGGAGCAATGGCATGAGCCTGAAGTTCTGGTGCGGGATGTGGTTCAGCTCGGTCCCAACTCTCTGCGTGAAACGACAAAAGCTCGGGCAGCTCTTAGCGTCCTCGAAAAGCATGGCTGGCTGGCGGCACTGGAGGCCGGAACGGTTGTGCGTGGAGCTGCACGTAAGGAGGCGTGGCGTATAGCAAGCTGATTGGATTGCGATTTGGTTTGTGGCGGTTTTTGTATGATCTGATTGCCACAAACTTTGATAACGGCTTCACGGCGACACAGTTCAGTAATGCTGTCTTTGGCATTGCTGTTGATAACAGCACCAACCGCTCAAAAGGCGCTAGCGGGCGGTTCGATTGGCTGCCTCCAAATGACGCTTACCAGTGTCAGTACGTTCTTCGTTTTTGGCGGGTACTGGCAAAGTGTACCTGTCGCAATTTGAAGCGGCGAGTGCCCTCAAGTAACTTCTGCTTGCTAAAATGACCGACCTCCATCACATTCAGCACAAAGAATATGATGGAGGTCAACATGATTACGCGTCGCAAATTGATACATCGGGCTGCGAGTTTGGCGATCGCAGGATTTGCCCCAAAAATGGTCTGGGCCAATGCGTCTATGACGCTTGGGAACGTCCAGATTGATACACTGAGCGACGGGCATTTGACCCTGCCGCGCGGAGCATTCTTTTCAGATCTTCCCGAGGACGAGCTGAACACTATTTTGCAAAAATACGGGCTGACGGGAGACCAGTTTCTGCCCGATTGTAACGTGACGCTGATCCGGGACGGCGAGCGTACCATTCTGGTTGATGTCGGTGCCGGACCTGATTTTATGGCGAGTGCAGGGCAATTGTCCGACGCGCTTGATGCCATCGGGCTCGACCCTTCCGAAGTGACCCATGTCGTTTTCACCCATGCCCATCCCGATCACCTTTGGGGGCTGCTCGATGATTTCGACGAGCCGCTCTTTGCGAATGCGACCTATCTTATGGGGAAAGCCGAGTGGGACTATTGGATCGACCCAAACACGGCCGACAGAATCGGCGAAGCACGCACGACCTTTGCGCTTGGTGCCAAGCGGCGGCTTGAGGCGATCGAGGACAACATCACGTTTTTCAACGACGGTGAGGAAATTCTCCCCGGTATCGCAGCGCGCGCGACCTTCGGCCATACGCCGGGCCATATGGCTCTGCAGGTGGGTGCTGGCACTGAAAGCGTCATGGTTCTGGGTGACTGTATCGGCAACCACCATGTTGCCTTCGAGCGCCCGACATGGCGGTCCGGATCCGATCAAGACGGTGATTTGGGCGCCGCGACGCGGACCTTGCTGCTTGATCAACTGGCATCCGAGCAGATGCATCTGATCGGTTTCCATCTCCCGTCGCCAGGTATCGGGCGTGCCGAAAAGAAGGAGGATGGGTATGTCTTTGCTGCGGATTAATCTGGTCGCCGCGATTGTCATGATCGCGCAGACAGCAATCGCGAGCGAGAATATTGCGGATCAATACCCGCAGTCCGCGCTTTATGCCAAACCTGTTGAGTTTATCCCGGGTGTGTTTTCGGCGACGGGCGCGACTGCGCCGCCGACTTATGACAATTCGGGCCATAACAACAACCTGAGCTTCATCATCACAGGCGAAGGTGTTGTCGTGATCAATGGCGGCGGTGCTTACATTATTGCAAAGGCGCTGCATGATGAAATCAAAGGTCTGACTGATCAACCCGTTGTGCTTGTGATCAATGAAAACGGGCAGGGGCATGCGATGCTTGGCAATTCCTATTGGGTCGAGCAAGGCGTTCCGATCGTGGCGCACGTCGATGCCGCTACCGAGTTTGAAGAGCGCGGGCATAGCATCTTGGCGGCGATGGAGCAGGTGAACCTTGAAAAGGCGGAAGGCACGTTTTTACAGGGGCCAACCGAGACATTTACAGACGAATACATCGTCGAATTGGGCGACTTTCGTATCGAGGCGCGCTATATCGGGCCGTCACACACCGTGGGCGATGTGATCGTTTGGTTGCCTAATCAAAGTCTCGTTATTGCAGGCGATATTGCATTCCACGAACGCATGTTGCCCATTTTTCCTGAGACGAGCACGCGGGATTGGCTTGATACTTGGGACACTGCGTTTGAACCACTGAACGCGACTTACGTTATTCCTGGTCATGGTCACCCGACGAATATGGCGCAGGTCCGCCGCTATACGAAAGGGTATCTGGAGTATCTGCGTGCCCGTATTGCTGATCTGCTGGACAATGGCGGTAGCCTTGCAGAGGCCTATTACGTCGATCAATCCCCTTATGTGAATCTCGACACTTTCGAAGAGCTGGCGACCAAAAACGCAGGGCGGGTTTTTGAGGAAATGGAGTTCGAATAGGCTGCGGCGCAGATTACCGCAGCTTATTCGGCAGCCATGGACACGCGTGACAATTGGCAGCGTGTCCATAAAACGCCAAGCGCCGCGACAAGCCGTTCGACATCTTCAGGGCTATGCACCGGCGAAGGTGTGATACGAAGCCGCTCGGTGCCTTTTGGCACGGTCGGATAGTTGATCGGTTGAATGTAAATTCCGAACTCGTCCATCAGCGTGTCAGAGATAAATTTACACTTTACCGGATCGCCGACCATGACGGGGATAATATGGCTGGGGTTCTCCACATGTGGAATACCCGCTTTGGACAATTTTCTGCGTACTTCGGCGACACGCGCGCGTTGCAGCTCGCGTTCCGCATTGCTTGCCTTGAGGTGCTGAATCGACGCGGCGGCGCCTGCGGCAACGGCTGGCGGCAGGGCCGTCGTGAAAATGAAGCCGCTCGCAAAACTGCGAATGAAATCGCAAATCGCTGCTGTGCTGGTGATATAGCCGCCAACGACACCAAAGGCCTTGCCGAGAGTGCCCTCGATCACGGTGATCCTGTCCATCAGACCTTCACGTTCGGCGATCCCGCCACCGCGCGGGCCGTAAAGCCCCACGGCATGAACTTCATCGAGATAAGTCATGGCGTTATAACGCTCTGCCAAATCGCAAATGTCGGCAATGGGGGCGATGTCGCCGTCCATCGAATAGACGCTTTCAAAGGCGATAAGCTTGGGTCGATCTAAAGGTTGCGCGGCCAAAAGTTCTTCAAGGTGGGCGATATCATTATGGCGCCAAACCTGACACTGCGCGCGGCTGTGTCGGATCCCTTCAATCATTGAGGCGTGGTTCAGCGCGTCCGACAGGATCAGACAATCCGGCATGCGCGAGGCCAGAGTGCTCAATGCGGCCCAGTTCGACACATAACCAGAGGTGAAAAGCAGTGCGTCTTCTTTATCGTGCAGATCCGCAAGTTCACGTTCTAGCAAGACATGATTGTGGGTCGTTCCCGAGATATTGCGGGTGCCGCCAGCACCTGCGCCGCTGATGTCGAGCGCCTTGTGCATCGCGTTCAGAACAGCGGGGTGTTGCCCCATGCCGAGATAATCGTTCGAGCACCAGATGGTGACTTCGCGCGCATCAGTGCCGTTCCGGTTGGTTGCATAGGGAAACGCGCCTTTGTGCCGTTCAAGGTCAGCAAAGACGCGATAGTTACCATTGTCACGCAACTGCTGGAGTTGCGCCTCAAAGAAAGAGTTGTAGTGCATTATTCTCCAATTGCCTCTCGGGCAATGTCGTCGAGGAAGGCTTGCACCTCTTGCATTGGGCCTTCGGGGTAATTGCGGTAGCCAATGGTCACTTCGCCCTCCCGATCTGCCACATAAATTCCGTATGGGCAGTGTGCGATATTGAGCGGGTCTGCTTCCATCATCTTACGCGACAAGACAGCCGAGCAGAAAACGAAGATGTCCGCTGCATCATACAGCGGGATCGCTCCTTCAATATCGGCTTGGGTGCGGTTAAGCATTTCGCCGGTGTGACTACGGTAGTCGATCACAAGACCGCGCCCGATAATCGCACTTTCAAGGCTGAAGGCGGCGTCTTCGAAAGAGCCGTCGAACGTATAGTGGGTTTCATCTTGAGCAACTGCAGTTTGGCCAAAAATCGCAATCGCGACGGCAAGAAAATGGTGTTTCATCATGATCCCCTCTTGGGTTGGTGCGCGGCGGCTCAGGCCGCCGCGCGTTTGGTCCGGTTACTCCGGAAAGCTTTTCAGGTACTCGATAAGGCCCGCAATTTCCTCTTCGTCACGCACACCACGGAAGCTCATTTTGGTCCCTGACATGTAGTCCTTTGGATTGGCCAAGAAGGCCGCCAATTCGACCTCTGTCCAGACCAAGCCTGCCGCGCCCGCATCGACCATGTCGTTCGAGTAACGGAACCCGTCGACTGTACCTGCGGTGCGTTCGACCACGCCGTTAAGCACTGGCCCGGTGCGGTTTTTCGCGCCATCACCAACCTGGTGGCAGGATTTGCACTGGCGGAAATCTTTTTCTCCCTGTGCAACGAGCTCCATGTTGAGCGCAGCTTCTTCTACCGCAGCAGGTTCATCTGCTGGTGCCGCTTCCGTAGCAGCAGGGGCTACTGTTTCACTGCCGCCGCCACTTTCAAGATCGATGCCAGTACCGCCGCCTTCGGGCGTCACGTCAATTACAGCAGCGCGTTTGGTAACTTCGACGCTGTCTTTGCAGTTGGTCATGCACGCCTCTGCAGCGAAAATCGGCAGTTCTGTTTCTGCACGATCATCCATGAAGAAGTTGTCGACGTTTGGCATGACGATGTCGCCGAATGTCTCGTTTGACAGAACGAAATCGTCTTCGATCAGGTCGTTGGAATAGAGCAGATAAGCGGTCAAAGCATAGACCTCATCGGGTTCCAGCGACCCGGCGTTGCCGAATGGCATGGCGCGGTTGATATAGTCATAAACGGTCGACAGGTACGGCCAGTAAGACCCGATTGTCTTAACCGGATTGGAACTTGCCAATGTGCCGTCACCGCCGGCCAAAACTGGCCAACGGTCCACGCCTTCGGCAAAGTCACCGTGGCACACCGCACACTTTTCGGTCCAGATTTCTTCGCCGACGATGGCGTCGCCGCTGCCGACTGGCAAGCCTTGGCCGTCGGGGCGAATGTCGGTGTTCCACGCGGCAACTTCCTCGGGAAGGGCGACGCGTCCAAGACCTTCAGCAAAAGCAGGAGCCCCGGTGACGATTGCGGCGCTTGCCAAAAGTTTAAGAAATTTCGACATTTTCAGCCACCCCGTCAGAGTTCACATACCAAGTCTGGATGCCGTTGTTGTGATAGATTGAATTTAGACCGCGCACTGCACGGAGCTGATCTTTGGTTGGTTGCACATAGCCTGTGCTGTCGTGCGCACGGCTTTGCAGCAGCAACTCCGAGCCGTCCCAATCGAATTCATAGTAGAACCGGTGCATGGATTTATCCAAGCTTGGCCCTGACATGCGTGCCTCGACCCAATTGATCCCGCCGTCGATTGTCACGTCAACGCGTGGGATCGTGCCACGGCCGGACCAAGCAACACCTGTGATCACTGTGCGGCCTTTGCCATGCGTGATCGGCGCCTGTGGGCTTGGGTTGGTGATCACGGACTTCGCGTCCATTTCCCATGTGAAACGGCGTGCCTGACCGTCGCCAAGAAGGTCGGTATATTTCGACGTTTCTTCGCGGTGGTGCCAAGGCGCGTCGCCCACTTCAAGGCGACGGAGCCATTTGACCCACATGTTGCCTTCCCAACCGGGAACGACGAGACGGACGGGATAACCTTGCTCTGGTCGCAATGCTTCACCGTTCATTTTGAACGCAACGAGGCAGTCATCCAGCGCCTTTTCCATCGGGATGGAGCGGGTCATGCCAGCGGCATCGGCTCCTTCTGCCAAGAGCCATTTGCCTTCGGTCTTAATGCCGGCTTCTTCCAGCAGAAGGCGGAGTGAGACACCAGTGTACATGACGTTGTGGATCATGCCGTGTGTGAACTGGCACCCATTGAGCTGCGCACCGCGCCACTCCATGCCGGAGTTAGCGGCGCACTCAAGAAAGTGCACGCGGTTTTCGCGTGGGAAACGCATCAGGTCTTGCATCGTGAACACAAGCTCACGGTCAACCAGACCGTTGATCATGATCCTGTGCTCTGCAGGGTCCACCTCGGCGACACCGCTATGGTGACGCTCAAAGCACAGTCCGTTTGGCGTGATAATCCCGTCAAGCTCGTGCAGCGGCGTAAAGTTGATCGACGAGATTGATTCGGCGGTCAGCCAAGGCACGTTCTTGCGCCCGACGTGGGCCTCAAACGGTGATGGAACACCGTAGGCGCGGGCATCAACGCCCTCGCCGAGCATTTGGTTCCACGGTTGTTTGTTCAGGATTGCAGGATCGCCCTCGGCGGCTGCCATTGTGCCTGCAACCGCGACGCCACTTGCAGCCGCTCCGCGCAGAAACGCGCGGCGCGATGGCTTCATATCATTGGAATGATCTGTCATCGGAAGTCTCTTTTCAATGCGTTCATCATGGTGAGTTTATGCCCCAACAACCTTAACAGAGGTGTTCGGATCGACGGAAACGGTGCCTTTGCGCTTAATAAAGTTCTCGACGACATCCCAAATTGCGGGGCCTTCGGTGCCTTCGTTCACGCTTGCCCAGCCTGCGACCACATAGGTCTTGGCTGGGTCGATCAACTCGCCGGTCTTCAGTAGCGTCATTTCGGTGATACGCTTGCCTTGCGGTTTGTTGATATCGATGCGGTAGCCCATGCCACCAACGCGGACCATGTCGCCGCCTTGCTGGTAGTAGGGATCAGGGTTGAACAGGTTGTCGGCCACATCTTCAAGAATGATGTGCAGCGTCTCGCCCGTCATTTCAGAGCGGTAAGCCTCTGGGTAGGACATCGCGGTTGCGTTGAAGATGTCCTCGCGCGTGATGTCTGCGCCTGGCAAGACAGATGCGCCCCAACGGAAACCTGGGGAAAGGGCGATATCGGCTTCGCGCTCTTCGATAAGGGCGTTGCAGATCAAATCGTCCCATGTGCCGTTGAAGTTGCCGCGACGATACAAAAGCGAATCCGTTTTGCCGATTACTTCGGAGAGTTCGGCTTGGTACGGCGCGCGTTCGGCTTCCACCAAGGCGGTCATTTCCCGATCGGGCGCAATCACGTCAGAGAAGATCGGGATTAGACGGTGATTGATCCCTTTCATCTCGCCGTCGCGCACATCCAGATCTAGGCGGGTCAAGAATTTGCCGTGGCTGCCGCTGGCAATCAGGTAGGTCTTGTTCACGAGAACAGGCTCGGGCAGCGCGTCATGTGTATGGCCGGTCAGAATGATGTCGATCCCGTCGACGTTTGCCGCAAGTTTGCGGTCCACGTCAAAGCCGTTGTGCGACAGCAAGACAACGAGTTCAGCACCCGCGTCGCGGACCTCTTGCACGATGGCGGCCATATTTTCTTGGCGTACACCAAAGGACAGTTCTGGGAACATCCACTTCGGGTTTGCGATTGGCATATAGGGGAACGCCTGACCGATAACGGCAATCTGCACGCCGCCGCGCTCGAACATCTGATAGGGTTCAAAGACCCGCTCGTCCCACTCGGTGTCAAAGATGTTCGCGCCGAGGAACGGGAAGTTCAGCTCGTTTTCGACGATCTCCATGACGCGGTCGATACCAAGGGTGAATTCCCAATGCGATGTCATGGCATCGGTTTTAAGCGCGTTGAAGATGTTGACCATGTCTTGGCCGTTGGTGCGCAGCGCGGTCAGGCTGCCCTGCCATGTGTCGCCGCCATCCAGCAGGAGCGCGTCTTCACGATCTGCACGGATGGATTTGATGACGGTCGACACCCGGTCGATTCCGCCCATGCGTCCGTAGGTGCCCGCAAGTGCGGTAAAGTCGTCGTAGGTAAGGGCATAGTCGGCAGGCGATCCGCTCTCGATGTTATAGAGCTTGCGGAAATCGGCCCCTGTGACGTGGGGCGGTTTGCCGATCACGTCGCCAACACCGATGTTGATTTCGGGTTCGCGGAAAAATGTTGGCATCAGTTGGGCGTGGATGTCAGTGATGTGCATCAGGGTCACGTTGCCCGATGTTTCAAAGTTGAGCAGGTCGTCCTGTGTCAGCACTTGCTGGGCTGCCAGACGCCCCCAATTTCCAAATCCAGAGGCGCCATAGAGGGCAGATGCGGCCATACCAGCTTGCATAAAGTGTCGGCGGGAGATCATGGGGCGGTCCTTCGCGTTGACGTATTCGCGTTTGTGAATGTTTTTGAAAAGACAAAACCCGCACATGAAAAAATCATGCGCGGGTTCAATTGATTTTAAGGACGGACAGACGGTGCTTCGACCGACAGACCGTTGCCGCGCGATGCGACATAAAGCTCAAGTGCGACGAATTCTTCGCTACCTGGTTTAAATGTCTCGGCGCGCGTATCGCGGATACACCCTTTGAAGCGGTTCTGTACCTGAACCAAACCACCGGTCTTCAGGCGGAATGCAGGGAAGCCGTTGATCTGACCTTGGCTCAGGTGGTCAGCGCGGATGTAGTTATCGGCGTTGTCCTCGTGGCAGTTTGCACAGCTCAACTCAAGCTGACCATACCGCGTGTAGTAGATTTCTTCGCCTTTGAGCCATGCGTCATGTGCTGGGCCATCGACCGCAACGTTGACGGGCATCCCGCGCGACTGCAGGGAAATAACAGCTTCCATACCTGTCATTTCTGTCCCGTCGTACTTCCAGGCTTCTGCACCCATCTGTTCGGTACGGCAGTTATTGATTTGGCTCGCGAGTGTCATCACTGCGCCAGCTTCCTCGTTCCACTTTGGATAGACCGCACGCACGCCAGCCATCGAAGCCTCGAGGTCTTCATGGCAAGACGCGCAGGACTTGCCCTCAGAGCCGTCAACTTTTGACCAGCTCGCCAAACCTTCATCGACCGCAATTGCAGCAGGGTTTTCAAAGTCGTCCAACTGCATGGCTTGCATATCGCTGTTGCGGAAACGCCAGCCGGAATAGGCGGTTTTCAGGCCACCGATATAGTCTTGCGTCGCAACTTCGGTGATCATTTCGATTTCGCCGTTAATCACGAGTTGGCTGTCATCCTGTGCGGACGCAGAAGAGGCATAAGCCAATACTGCGACCAGACCTGCGGTTTTCAGTAGTTTTGTTGTTGTCATGGTGATCCCTCCCTGAATCTCCTCCAGCGGCTTAGCCGACGGTGATCTCCTGAACTTCGGTGTAAACGGACCCATCGTCATCGTACCAAGTAAAGGTGAAAGCACCAGTTTCTGGTACAATCGCTTCGAATTCGAAGTAAGGGTTCGTCGAGATTGCGGGTTCCATCGTCACGTCAATGACATTTTGCTCATTAAAATCGCAAGTAAAACGATTGATGATCGAGCGTGGAATAAGGTTGCCGTCGCCGTCTTTGCGCTGCCCGGATTCCATTGGGTGGGAAATCAGTGTCTTAAGCGTAATGACCTCGCCAGCCGAAGCTGTCTTGGGTACGCGGACTTTTGGTTTTACGTTGTCTGCCATTTTCTTTTCCTCCTAATCAGCCGCCGCAGCCGCCGATAGTGACCTTAACCTCTTGCGAGACCTGAACAAAGCTGCCGTCCGCCATCTTTGCCACAGCCATCACGTTTTGCGTTTTTGCAAGACGGATACGGGTGGATGCAGATTGCGCGCCTGCCAATGGACCGAAGTTGAACACAGCGGCGCCCGGTGTCGGGTTGCCCGTTGCAAGAACCATGATCGACACCGCACCAGGTGCAGATACTTCGATTGGCACAGTGTTACCGTTCTCGGCAATTTCTGGCGCTGTGAGCGTCAGACCGCCCTCGCCAATTTCAGCACCGCCAGTGAACTCGGCGACTTTCTCGTCAACGTCCGCCATGGCACGCCCTGGCAGCATCGTGGCTGCAGTCGCACCGAGCGCCATCAACATTGTCTCTCTGCGGGTAAACTTCATCTTGTTGCCACTCCTCTCGGCCACGTTATTCTTTCAGGGTCGCAAGGTATGCGACCACGTCTTCGATTTGTTGCGCCGTCAGCAGTGGCTCCAGCGCGCCTTCGGCCGCCTTGCCAGTGAAGGCATTACCAGGGCGGATAAAGCCACTGGTTTTGTAAAAGCTGGGCATGACAGAATCAGGGAACGTCATTTTCGCGTTTGAGACGATCCCGCGCAGTTGCGCTTCTTCCCAACGGTCGGCCGCACCATCAAGGCTTGGACCAACATTTCCTTGGAACGCGGCGCTCAGAGCGGACACCTGATGACAGGCGACACAGTTTCCAAGACCACGGCTCGACATAACTTCCGCACCTGCGGCCGGATCCCCAGCGACACCCGTCAGGGATGCCTCGATTGATCCGTATTCGTCCATGACGACATTATCTGGCGTGACCGTCTCGGCGGACACAAATGTGCCGGACCCAATGAGCGCGGCGAGCGCGATTGCTGTGCGTTTCATGACACCTCCCTGCATGTTCGCATTCTTCAGTATACAACGTAGCCGAGAAACATGTCGGAACGCAAATACAAATTCTAATTCTTGCATGTTTCTGCGTTGCGGCATTTTCATCGGCGGCCGAATTAATCGCTCGGACCGCCCTCTGCTATCATGCGTGCATGGTATTTTTGGAAGTTTTCGTCCCCATCATACCCATGGTCGACCACCCAATTGAGAATGTTGAAAGTTGTATGTTTCCCAAAAGCGCCGGGCATAACGGCCACTGCTGCTTGCCTTGCGGTCGAATCAGCGGGCACCTCTTCGGGGAAAAACATCAGTGTCGGCGTGAACAGCGCGTTCCAGCGACCGACCATGTCTTTTTCCGGCAGCGTTGTTCCGTCAAAGTCGGTGACGTCCACATCCCCGAACATGTTGATCTGAATCACAAAGTAGTGGTCTTTGATATATTGGTCGATCTTCGGATCGGGGAAAACTTCCTCGTGCATCTTGGTGCAATAAATGCAGCCGCGCTGTTCGATCATGACCAAAAGCCGCTTGCCCTCTGCATTGGCTTCCGCAAGGTCTTCGCGCAAGTCCTTGAAGGTATCGCGCTGCCATTCGGTTTTGTGCAAACCGTCGTCGCCCATCGTAAATGCCCAAGCGGGCGCTGCCATCAAGACCAGCATCAACGCCGCAAATAATCTTTTCATGATCATCCCTTCTCTATTTCAAAAGCCAGAGGTCTGGCGCGATTTCTAGCATCCATTGGGCGATGTAGTTCACCGAATTCGTTGCGATCAGGATCCCGAAGACAATGAGCAAAACACCCATGGCCTTTTCGATCTTGCCCAAATGCTTTCTGAATTTTTTCATCCAGCGCATGAAGGGTCCTATGAATAAGGCCGCAATAACAAAAGGAAGCGTCATCCCCAGCCCGTAGACCAGCAAGAGCAGCGCCCCTTGTCCGGCTGTATCCGCGCCGCCCGCCATGAACAAAATCGCGGCAAGAACTGGCCCGACGCAAGGTGTCCAGCCAAATGCAAACGCAAGCCCGATGACATAGGCGCCGACATAGCTCAGATTGCTGGTTTCACCCGCATCTGCGCGGAATTGCCGATATAGAAAACTGATCCGCAACACGCCCAGAAAGTGAAGTCCCATTGCAATTATAATCGTCGCCGCGACCCACCGCAGCACGCCGAACCATTCGCGCACCACTTGCCCGAACAAGGTTGCCGTAGCGCCCAAGCCCATAAAGATCGTGATCACCCCTGCCGCAAAGAACAGCGCGGCGATAAAGGCCCTTTTGCGCACCGCGGCTGTGATTTCTGTCCCATCGGATATCTGGTTCATACCGACCCCCGCTAGGTACGAGAGGTAGAAAGGAACAATCGGTAGAATACAGGGGGACAGGAACGATAGCAGCCCCGCCAATGCTGCGCCTGAGAGCGTAATGTCAAACATGTGGAGAGTGCCTATGGCTTGAATATTTAATATTTTCACATTAAGTATCTTGAATACGTTGTGTCAATTGGGACCACATCATGCGTCTGATATTCAACTTAATTGCCGTTACAATGCTTTTGACGTCGCCTGCGCGTGCAGAGATGAATTTGGTGATGGTTGAAGAGCAGGGGTGCATGTGATGCGCCCGCTGGAATGATGAGATCGGGCCAATCTATCCGAAAACTACCGAGGGCGGGCGCGCGCCGTTGCGCCGTATCGAAATGACGGACCCGATTCCTGCGGACCTGACGTTTGACCGCGCGCCACATTACACACCGACCTTCATTCTCGTGAACGATGGGGTCGAGGTTTCGCGGATTGAGGGCTATCCTGGAGAGGACTTCTTTTGGGGGCTTCTCGACATGATGATCAAGCAAAGCGACGCGACCGAAGCGACCGAGGGTTAAAATTGAACTTTAAATAGACCTTTTTTCGAGGTTGCTTTAAGGGGAGATGGCAAATGAATACGACAGCTTTTAGAGGCGATGTGATGGGGCTACCAGTTTTTGATGAGACGCTCTGCGAAGCTGATCTCGACAAGATGATGAACAGCGCACTTGATGCGTCGAATTTTCTCAAGGCCATCAGCCATGAGGGCCGTCTTATGATTCTGTGCCATCTGACAACAGGTGAGAAATCCGTAACCGAGCTTGAGGAATTGCTTTCTGCGCGGCAGGCGGCGGTGTCGCAACAATTGTCTCGCTTGCGCCTTGAGGGGCTTGTTACGCCGCGCCGTGAAGGTAAGGCGATCTATTATCGTTTGACGGACGAGCGGCCAAAACAGATCATGGAAGTCGTCTACGAGTTGTTCTGCAAGAACGATTAAATCAGGTTAGCGAGGATCACCCACAGTGACAGAGTATTTGAGTGAACCTATTCTTGTTGCGTTGATCGGCGGTTTTGGCGGCCTTTTTTTGGGCCTTGCCGCGCGGCTAGGCCGATTTTGCACTTTGGGCGCGATCGAAGATTACTTTTATGGCAATAGCAATGCGCGCCTGCGGATGTGGGGTTTCGCGATTGGTGTGGCAATCATTGGGACGCATGCGGGGGCGGCGCTCGGGCTGATTGATCTGGCGCAAACATTTTATCTGACGCAAAGTTTGAACATACCTACCGCCATCCTCGGCGGATTGTTGTTTGGCTATGGTATGGCGATGGCGGGCAATTGCGGTTTTGGCGCCCTTGCGCGGCTCGGCGGCGGTGATCTGCGGTCGTTTGTGATCGTGCTGGTGATGGGGCTGGCGGCCTATATGGTGATGAGTGGCCCCTTTGCGGGGTTGCGCGTTCGCCTGTTTCCGGTCGCTGCAGCTCAGACACCAGCGAGCGTTGTTCATCTGCTGGGCGCTGCCACAGGGTTCGGGGTGAATGCACTTGGTGTACTTGTCGGGGTGATGATTGTCCTGCTTAGCGTCATCGTAAGTGATGGGACAAAGGGAAAATCAATCTATTTTTGGGGCAGCGGCGTAGGTTTGGTTATTGTTTCTGGATGGGTCGGCACCAGCTACGTCGCCAAGCACGGTTTTGATGATCTGCAAATCGTATCTCATACCTTCGCCGCCCCACTTGGCGAAACAATGCTCTACGCAATGACCGCATCGGGCAATGTGTTGAGTTTTGGTGTCGGCTCCGTATTGGGGGTTCTGATTGGCGCGTTTATCGGCAGTCTTTTCAAGGGCCATTTCCGCTGGGAGGCCTGCGAAGATCCGCGCGAATTGCGCCGCCAGATTGGCGGCGCGGCGCTGATGGGGGTCGGTGCGGTTTTGGCTGCCGGATGCAGTATCGGGCAGGGGCTGTCTGCCTTCTCCGTGCTGGCGACCAGCGCGCCCATCACGCTCGCCGCGATTTTTGTCGGTGCTTATATTGGCCTACGTCAACTGATCGAAGGCTTTCAGCCCGCCGAATAAACCGTCACCCGACCGCTCGCGCGAGGGCCTGTTCCAGATCATAGATCAGGTCATCGGCGTCCTCGATCCCGATCGACAGCCGCAAAAGACGTGGATGCACGGGGAAGCCTTCACCGGACACGGTCTTTCGGTGTTCGATCAAGCTCTCGACCCCGCCCAATGATGTCGCGGGATAGAAGACTTCGCAAAAGCGGGCTACATCAATTGCGGTCTGTTCAGTCCCGCGCACGATGATCGACATCATGCCGCCGTACTGCCCATCCGTTTGACGTTTCGCGACCTCATGACCCGGATCGGTCGGCAGACCTGGATAGAGAACGGCCTCGACATGCTGATGTCCGTCAAAATGCTTGGCAATCGCCATCGCGTTTTTGCAGCATTTCTCGACCCGCAAGAACAACGTGCGCATGCCGCGGATCAACATCCAGGCATCATAAGAATGCAATACGGTGCCCTGCAATTTGCGGATCAGAATGATGTCGTCCCAAAACGGCCCCGTCTCCCGCACCGACAAGACGCCAGCCGTGATGTCTGAATGCCCGTTGAGGTATTTCGTCGCTGAATGAAACGAAAAGTCGGCCCCTAAATCGAGCGCGCGGGTCATATTGGGCGGTGTTGCGGTGCAATCCGCAATCAGCTTGGCGCCCGCGTCATGTGCGATCTTGGCGGCAGCGGCGATATCGGTCACTTCCCAGTTCGGGTTATTCGGGGTCTCAACCCAGACAAGTGTTGGCTTGCAGGACGCGACAGACTCGGCCAGTTCCGCGATATTGCCCGCGGTATAATAGCTCAGCGTGATCCGCTTGTTGGCCGCATATGTTTGTAGTTGATGTAAAACGCCATGATACATGACGCGTGGGGCCACGACATGCGCGCCAGTCGGCAGATGCTCAATCACAGCGGTGCAGGCGGACATGCCAGACGCAAACAAAAGCGAATCCGTCGCATTCTCAAGCTCGGCAATGATGGCCTCTGCATGGACGGTCGCTTGGTTGCCATCGCGGCGATAGAAATAGGGCTTGCGGATCTGGTAGGCGTCATCGCGAGCATAGGTCGCGGCGGGCTGGATGGCGGGGACAACGGCACCCGTTTCGCTTTCGATGAAGTGGAGCGCCTGCGCGACGCGGGTTGTAATCGACGTTTTTCGGTTACTTTTGTCGGACATGGGCATACTCCAATGCAATCGCTTGTTGTTGAATTGGTGACAAGCGCCGCAGAAATTGTCCAGCGGCAACACCTTCCAACCGATAGGAAATTTGACATGTCGACTGATCCGCTGCTGCAACCTTTTCAATTGAAGCACTTGACGCTGCGCAATCGGATCATGACGACAAGCCACGAGCCTGCCTATCCGGTCGATGGCATGCCAAAAGAGCGTTACGCGGCTTATCACGCAGAGCGGGCCAAGGCCGGTGTCGCGCTGGTCATGACCGCAGGTTCGGCGGCGGTGAGCAAAGACAGCCCACCTGTTTTCAACAACGTCTTGGCCTACCGTGATGATGTCGTGCCGTGGATCCAGAACTTGACGGACGCGGTGCACGAACATGGCTGTGCCGCGATGATCCAATTGACGCATCTGGGCCGGCGAACGACGTGGAACAAGGGCGATTGGCTCCCCTCTGTGTCGTCCACCAAACACCGCGAGCCTGCACACCGCGCGTTTCCGAAACTGATCGAAGACTGGGATATCGAACGGATTATCGGTGATTTCGCAGATGCCGCTGAGCGGATGAAAGCTGGCGGGATGGACGGGATCGAGTTGCAGGTTTACGGCCACCTGCTTGATCAATTCTGGTCGCCGCTGACCAATGACCTGACGGGCCCCTATGGCGCAGATACGCTTGAAAACCGGATGCGGTTTCCGCTGGATGTACTTGCTGCCATTCGTAGTCGGGTCGGGGCCAAGTTTATCGTCGGTCTGCGCTTTACGGCCGACGAGGCGCAAAAGGGCGGGATCGATGCCGCCCAAGGCCTGCAAATGTCCAAGATATTGGCGGCGACAGGGCAGGTTGATTTCCTCAATGTGATCCGCGGCCGTATCCATACCGACCCTGCAATGACGGATATTATTCCTGTGCAGGGTATGGCCAACGCGCCGCATCTGGATTTCGCAGGCGAAGTGAAAAAGGCGACGGGGCTGCCCACGTTCCATGCGGCAAAGATCCCTGATGTGGCCACGGCACGGCACGCGGTCAAAGCGGGTATTCTGGATATGGTCGGCATGAACCGTGCGCATATCGCGGACCCGCATATTGTGCGCAAGATCATGGAAGGGCGCGAAGAGGATATCCGTCCTTGCGTGGGTGCCACCTATTGTCTGGACAGGATTTATCAAGCGGGCGACGCGCTGTGTATGCATAACGCGGCAACGGGTCGCGAGCTGACGATGCCGCATGACATCCCCAAGGCGTCGATCCGAAAAAAGGTTGTGATTGTCGGTGCCGGGCCAGCGGGGCTGGAAGCGGCGCGCGTTGCAGCAGAGCGCGGCCATGACGTGACGGTTTTTGAAGCAGCCGACCAGCCGGGAGGGCAGGTCCGTCTGACGGCGCAATCACCGCGCAGGCGCGAGATGATCTCGATCATTGAGTGGCGCATGATCCAATGCGCGGCGCGGGACGTTGCGTTTCACTTCAACACATGGGCCGAGGCGGCCGATGTCACCGCTCTCAACCCTGATGTGGTGATTGTTGCCACGGGTGGCTTGCCCAATCTGGAGCTATTTGAGGCCAAACACGAGCAATCAAATGTCGTGTCCGCGTGGGATCTTATTTCGGGTGATGTGAAGCCAGCCGCTCATATTCTGATTTACGACGAAGCGGGCGATCATCCCGCGCTTCAGGCCGCAGAGATTGCAGCGGCGACAGGTGCGAAGGTCGAAGTAATGACGCCAGACCGGACATTCTCGCCCGAGGTCATGGCGATGAATTTAGTGCCCTATATGCGGTCGTTGCAATCCAAGGATGTGACCTTCACGGTCACGCGACGTTTGCTGGATGTGCAGCGGAACGGCAATCAACTGAGCGCGAAGATTGGCACGGATTACAGCGACGAGAGCCATGAGGTTCTGTATGATCAGGTGGTCGTCAATTATGGGACCATGCCAAATGCGGACCTCTACTTCGCGCTCAAGCCCCTTTCAACGAACGCAGGCGCGGTGGATCATGATGCCCTGATCGCGGGGCATCCACAGACGGTCGTCCGAAATCCAGACGGCAAGTTCCAGCTGTTCCGTATCGGGGATGCAGTCTCGGCACGAAATACACATGCGGCGATCTACGACGCGTTGCGATTGATCAAGGATATCTAGGGAGATGCTGGTGCCCAGGAGAAGAACTCCACCTTCGCAGTTTGTCATGCAGTGCTAGGGGCTTAGTGCAGGGCCTACAAGGTAAAATGGTCCCGAAAGCGGTCCTTATAAAAATCAGGTTTTGGTCCTCAAGCACTGGACCTTTCACGCTTTCGTGCCGCCCCCGGTGCTCGTTTAAGCCACCTTTCGTTCGAAGGCGACAGGGCTTTTCCAGCCCAGAGCTGAGTGGCGGCGTCGCGGATTGTAGAAGCCGTTGATGTATTCGAAGATAGCCCGATTACGACTGGCGAAATGCGGGTTTCGCTGAAGCCAAATGCTATTTCCCTTTTTGATGCAGACACTGGCATGAGGATCGCATGAAAATCGTGGGCAACCTGCCGCTTGTGACAGATGCAGAAAAAGCGCGCATTCTTGCCGCCCCGCGCACCGCGCAATCGCACCGCGCTTTGCTGTCGGCACTGCCCGCGATGAATGCGGTGCAGGTCGGGGGCGCGGCATCGGAGACCTCTCTGCCTGACCACATCTCTATTGCGGCATGGAATGTCGAACGGGGGCTGTTTCAAACAGAGAACGCTGCTCTTCTCGCCCCTTTTGCACCTCAGGTTGTGTTGCTTTCGGAGGTCGATCACGGCATGGCGCGCACGGGTCAGCGGCACACTGCAGAAGAGACGGCGAAGGCGCTTGCTATGACATATGCCTTTGGCGTTGAGTTCCATGAGCTTGACCTTGGCGGCCCGACAGAGCGCGTGATGTGCCGCGATGATTTTAACGCAAGTGGCTGGCATGGAAACGCGATCCTAAGCGCGGTTCCGTTTGATGCCGTCACGATGTTTCGGCTCGACGATCACGGGCATTGGTTTTCATCCGATGAGTTGGACGCCGATCCGCAACAACCGCGCGTGGGTGGCCGCATGGCGTTGGCCGCGATCCTGCCTTGGCGCGCGCGGAAGATATGTGTGGTTTCAACGCATTTGGAAAGCAATGCACAGGCAGATCACCGCGCCATGCAATTCGACCGCCTGATGGATGCAATCGATGATTTCGCCCCTGATATGTCAGTCATAATCGGTGGCGACCTCAACACGGGCAACCACCTGCCTCCTGATTTCGATTGGCGAAAAGAGACGCTGTTTGAACGCGCCAAATCGCGTGGCTATGACTGGAGCAGCACACCTGACGGCGTGACCACACGCGCCAGTCTGATCACGCCGCATCCCGACCGTGTGATGAAACTTGACTGGTTCGCGACACGCAGTTTGGCATGCGTGGAAAAAGCATTGGTTCCCGCGCTGGCACCAGATGGCAAGCCGTTGTCAGACCACGAAGTGATTTGGTGTGCCGTCGCTTGACCGCGTTGACGTCGTAAGTCTTCACCGTGCCGTTACACAAACGTCATCCCTCCGTCATGAAATACCCAAACACTGCGCGCGAAAGCTAACACATTGGGGAATCCAGAATGTCACTTAAACTCATCGGCATGACGTCAGTCGTTGCGATCATCGCGACAGGTGCCACGGCTGAAATGAACTTCAACCGCATCAGCAGCTTCGCAACCTTTGCCAACAACCAAGACGCAGCAGCGGAATCCTCCGCCGAGATCATCAGCGCCTCAGGCGATGGCATGACACTGGTTTATTCCGACAGCCCGCTCGGCGTGATCGGGTTGATCGACATCACCGATCCGACCGCACCCGTGGCCAAAGGCAATATCGACGTTGGCGGCGAGCCGACGGCCGTGTCCGTTTTAGGTAATATCGCGATGACTGGCGTGAACACATCGGAAAGCTACACGGCACCATCGGGAATGCTGAAGGCCTTTGACCTGACAACCAAGGCAGAAATCGCCGCATGTGACCTCGGCGGCCAGCCAGATAGCACCGCGATTGCACCTGATGGCAGCTTTATCGCCGTTGCCATTGAAAATGAACGCGACGAAGATTTGGGCGACGGCGGTCTCGGTCAGATGCCTGGAGGTTATGTTGTGACCATCGGCATCGAGGACGGCATTCCAGCATGTGACACGATTGTAAAAATCGACGTCAACGGCTTGGCCGAAATCGGCGCTGACGACCCCGAGCCAGAGTTTGTCGATGTAAACGCTGCCGGCGAAATCGTTGTGACGATGCAAGAAAATAACCACATCGTGATCATGACCCGGACAGGCGAGATATTGAACCACTTCTCAGCAGGCTCCGTTGATCTGATCGAGATTGACGCAACGGACGAGCGCGGCGCGCTTTTGTTCACGGAAACCCAAGAAGGCCGCCTGCGTGAACCTGACGGCGTTCAGTGGATCGACAACGACCACTTTGCTATCGCAAACGAGGGCGACATGGATGGCGGCGCGCGTGGTTGGACTATTTTCAACAAAGACGGCACCGAGATTTTTGAGGCAGGCAATAGCTTTGAACATTCTATCGTCCAACTTGGCCACTATCCCGACACCCGCTCAGACGCCAAAGGCGCAGAACCCGAAGGTATGGAATTCGCGGTTTTCAATGGCATACCCTACGCTTTTATCCTCGCCGAGCGTGCCTCGGTTGTTGGCGTTTATGACGTCACCGACCCCACATCCCCGATCCTGTCGCAAATGCTTCCGTCTGGTATTGCGCCAGAAGGTGCTATCGCGATCCCCTCTCGCGGTCTGTTCGTCACAGCGAATGAAGCAGACTTGATTGAGGATGATGGCATTCGCAGTCATGTGATGATTTATGAATACCAAGACGCACCAGCCGCATACCCGCAACTGACCTCCGAAGGCGCGGATAACTTGATCGGTTGGGGCGCAATTTCGGGCATGGTCGCGGGTGAAGACGGCATCGTCTATGCCGTCAACGACAGCTTTTATGGCTATCAACCGACGATTTTTACTATCGATACCACTGTGTCTCCTGCACAAATCACAAAGGCTCTTCCAGTCACGCGGGGCGGTTATGCCGCGCAAAAGCTTGACCTAGAGGGTATCACACTGGACGGCGATGGTGGCTTTTGGCTTGCATCGGAGGGTCGGACGGACCGCATGATCCCGCACGGAATTTATCACATAAACAAAAACGGTGAGATTGAGGAAGAGATCAGCCTGCCTGCGGAGCTTCTCGCCGTCGAAAACCGGTTTGGGTTTGAGGGCATCACGCTGATCGACGGAACACTCTGGATGGCAGTTCAACGTGAATGGGCAGACGATCCGGCGGATCACGTCAAACTGGTCGCCTATGACATCGCAACCGGTGAATGGGGTGCGGTCCTTTATCCAAAAGCTGCAACTCAGACAGGTTGGGTCGGATTATCAGAGATCGTCGCGCACGCAGGCGATGTCTATGTCATCGAGCGTGATAACCAGATCGGCGACAATGCCGCGGTCAAAATGGTTTACCGGATTGCGGGCGACCAAATGGTGCCCGCACCACTTGGCAGCGAACTGTCAGTAATAACCAAAGAGGCAGTTTATGACCTGATCCCTGATCTGCAGGCTGGCAACGGGTATGTCGTGGACAAGGTCGAAGGTCTGGCGATTTTTGCAGATGGCGTAGCTTGGGCCAGCACGGACAACGATGGCGTTGATGACAGCTCAGGCGAAACCTACTTTTGGTCAATTGGCACCTTCTAAGCCAACTTGGCTTTAACAACGCGGTGCGCGGTGAAAACTGCGCGCCGTTTGCATTTCGAAAGTTGCGTGTATCGAGGGTTTTCCCACATTCATCCCTCGCCGAAGCGCGCTCACAGCAAACATCTGCTGCCCGTCCTTGGCACTTTCAGCGGTCTTGCATCCGATCAAAAGCTGCCATTGAACTGCGGAGAGGGAATGCCTGCTTAGTCCGCATAGAAGACCTCTGTGCAAACTGCAGCGAATGTCCGGTTCCCGCCCTTCATGTAGCAATGCTGCAACGCAATGAAGCAGTGCCCGTTAGGGTCTTTTAA
>JAQXBV010000029.1 GCA_029252195.1 Yoonia sp. | reverse complement strand
CCACGCATTCATGCGCGAAACCATCCCGCATGAATGGGCCAAATTCCGCGACAAGGTGTCAGACAACTTCCGCGTCATAACCCACGAGAACTTTCGGATTTTGGAGTAGCAGCGGTATAACAAACAAAAGCCCCACCAGATGACAGAGGGGCAAATGTAAGGGGCAGCAGCGATTTACAAGAGGAGACGTTAGGTGCGCGACATTTGAGTATCAATGTGTTTTTAACACTTTAGTTACTTTTGGACAGGTCAATGCCTGACGAAAAGTAGGGATAACATCAAACAATCACGCGGCTGCCCATCGGTGCTACTTGCGAAAATTTGCCGTGATGGCCGCGCTGTCATAATCGTGCTCGATCCAAGTGCGCAGCGGGATGGGGCCTCGCTTGTCAAGATCAGCCGCATAGGCCTCCAAGATATCGTCGAGGATGCCCGTCTTTAGCCAGCGCAGATGCACATATTTGAGGGCCAGTTGCGCACGGGCCTGTGCGATGGGGACGTTTTCAACATGCAGCAGGTAAAAGGCCGCAGCCAGCCCCGTGCGGTCTGCGCCAGACTTGCAGTGAATCAATAGCGGCGGCGTGATCGCGTCGAACTGATCCAGAAGCGCGAGATAAAGCTCTTTTGGCGCGGCCACGCGGGCGCTGAATTTCATGTTCACAAGCGCGATGCCATGCGCGTCGCAAGCCTCTTTTTCGAGCAGATAGTGGCTTTGCTGGGCCTGACCGCGCAAATTCAGGATCGTTTTAATCCCCATCTGCGCATAGCGGGCAATGCGGTCGGGGTCAGGTTGGTTCGACCGCCACACACCCGGAGCAATCTCTGCCATATTGGTCCAGCGGCCCCGCAGAATGCCGTGGTCATGATAGCGTAAATGCGCGAGCGCCAGCGCTCTTTCCTCTGGAGAAACGAGCACAGGGCCAAAATCGGGACGCGCGCTGCGGACGATTTCGCCCAAGGTTGTTGCGAGTTTTTGAAACACTTGCCTGGCCCCTTTGCGCTGTTCACGTTGCAATCCGCTTCACTTAAGGCGGCATTACACTTATTGCCATAGCATTCTCGCGGGTGATCCCCGCGATGACAAGACGAGGGCAGCGGGTTAGGGTCAAACGCACCATGAGACAGATACCGCAAATGCCCTTCTTGATTCGACTTTGGCTATTTGCGAGCCGTTCTCTGGCTGGCCCTATTCATGCCCTAGCCAAATATGCACATCGGCGTCAGGGCGCGGACCCGAACCGGATGCAAGAACGCCTTGGGCTTGCGACCAAAGAGCGACCAAAAGGTCGCCTCCTTTGGGTGCACGCCGCCAGCCTTGGTGAAATTGGTCAAACGCGGGACCTGCTTGAACGGTTGATGGCCGAACCGGATGTTACGCTTTTGGTGACGACCGTCAGCCAAAGCGGCGCGGGATGGATGGCGCGCGAATGCCCCCAGATCACGCATCAATTCCTACCGCTCGACACACCCCTTGCTGTGACGCACTTCCTGAAACACTGGGCACCGCAAGCGGCAATCTTTGTGGAAGGCGATCTGTGGCCACGTCTGTTGATCGCGGCGAATGGTCAAGACATTCCCCTACTGCTGCTCAACGCGCGCCCCTCCAGATCGCGCGAGCGAAACCCTGATGCTTATGCATTTCTGTTGGCGCAATTTCGTGCAATCACCTGCAAATCCGCGCAGGTGATGGACGCGCTCACAGAAATTGGGGTGGCACGGGATCGCCTGCATTATTTTGGCGACCTGCGCGCCTCGGCCCCTGCCCTGCCCGTTGACACATCGACCGTGACCACCCTGAAAGCGCAGATCGCGGGCCGCCCGACATGGATCGCCGCATCGAGCCACGCAGAGGACGAAGCGGACATTCTGACAGCTTGCAGCGCCATTCTCACCCAGTCTCCCGACGCCCTGCTCATCTGGGCACCACGACATCCGCAACGTGCCAAAGCGATCCGGCACGCGGCACAGGGGCTCTCGGTGCGCCAACGCAGCCAGTCGGAACCGATCGACGCCACGACGCAGATCTACCTCGCGGATACGTTGGGGGAGCTTGGCACATTGTTTTCTTGCACAAACATCGCCTTTCTCGGTGGAGCGTTCGGGCCGCAGGGCGGACATAACCCCTATGAACCCGCCTGTTTTGGCTGCGTGGTTCTGACAGGACCAAATCACCGCAATCACAAAGACGGCTTCACCGCTTTGACCGCTGTCGGGGCCGCGCATGTTGTGCAAAACGGCATAGACCTCGGGAATCAGGTTTTGCAGCTCCTGAGTGATCAGCACACGCAGGCACGCGGCGCGCAAGCAAAACAGCTTGTCAGTGAAGCAAATGGCGCCGCCGAACAAACGGCGGCGCTCATTGTCGCTCAACTCTCCTGACCTAACAGGCTGCCTTGATTAGGCCACCCAGTCCCATGGCGAGGTATAAGCGCCCAAGGCCTTGGTAATGTCGGCGTCCGTCGCATCACCCGATTTGATCAAATGCGCGACCAAGCCACGCTTTTTATCTTCGGTGACAGCCTGAACAGAAACGGGCACATCCGCAGCCTCTAAGGCCGCATTATAAACCCGCGTTATCGCCCGCTTGCGCAGATCGGGTTTAAAGATTTTGCCAACAGCCGTCTTTGGCAATTCATCCATAATTTCCAGATACTTCGGATGTGCAGCACGTTCGTGGATCTTGGATTTCGCGAATTCCATCAGTTCCTCTTCGGTCACCGATGCGCCGGCAACAAGCTCGACATAGACGCAAGGCACCTCGCCCGCATGGGCATCCGGCTGGCCAATCGCCCCCGCAAATGCGACCGCTTCATGGCCTGCCAAAGCCTCTTCAATCTCGGCGGGGTCGATATTGTGACCGCCGCGAATGATCAAATCCTTGGCGCGTCCCGTAATCCAGACATAGCCGTCAGCATCGATACGGCCCAGATCGCCTGTGCGCAAATACTGTCTGCGGTCGCTGATCTTGCTGTCTGCGCCCGGATAGAACAAATCCTTGTTCTTGGAGGCGTCAGTGTAGGTTTGCCCATCATAGACCCCCGGAGAGGCGACACAGATTTCGCCGACCTCATCGACGCCGCAATCCCGCTGTGTTGCGACACTGACGATACGCACGTCGGTGTAGGGGAAAGGAATACCGATCGAGCCGACACGCTTTTCACCGTCAGGCGGGTTGATCGACACAAGGCAGGTCGCCTCGGTTAACCCGTAGCCTTCGCAAATCGTGACGCCTGCGGCCTCCTCAAAGCGACGATAAAGTTCGAGCGGAAGCGGCGCAGAGCCGCAGAAGGCCAGACGCAGCGTCGAGATATCTGCATCAACCTTGCGCTGCATCAAGGCCGACATCGCGGTCGGCACCGTGATCATGAACGTCACCTTGTGCCGCTCGATCAGCTTCCAGAAATTGTCGAAGACACCGTCGCCGCGGTATCCTTGCGGGGTCGGGAAAACAACCTGTGCCCCAGAGGCAAGCGAGGCCCCAAGCGATACAATGGCCGCGAAAACATGGAACATCGGGAGCGGGCAAATCTGGACGTCGTTTTCGGTAAACAACAACCGCGCACCAAGCCACGCGTTATACACAATCCCAGAATAACGATGTTGGGCGACCTTTGGCATTCCCGTTGTGCCGCCTGTGTGGAAATAGGCGGCGACGCGGTCAACCTTGCTATCCTCAAACGAGAGCGTCTTGGGGCGGCGGTTCATTTCCGCATTAAAATCAAGAACCTGCGCGTTATGCGTGACGGGGTTCTTGGGGCGGATCAACGGCACAATCAGCTTTTTAACACCCGTCAAATAGCGGTGCAGGTCGACCTCAAGAACGGTCTGGACGTTGGGGGCCATGGCCACAGCTTTGGCGACAGTTTGCGGCAAGTCCGACTTTGGAAACGCGCGCAATGTGACCACGACTTTCGCGTTTGTTTCGCGCAGGATCGCGGCAATTTGTTCGGCTTCCAAAAGCGGGTTGATCGGGTTCACGATCCCAGCAACCTGCCCGCCCAAATAGGTCAGCACGGTTTCATTGGCGTTGGGCAACAGATAGGCCACGACATCGGTTTCACCGACCCCGAGATCGCGGAACATATTGGCGACCTGTGCGGTCTTCTGCTGAAGTTCGGCCCAAGTAAAGGTTTCACATTTCGCAGTAGGCTCTGAAAAGAGCTGGAAACTTAACGCTTTACGGTCAGAAAACTTAGCAGCTGTTTCACTCAGAAGCTGAAATGTTGTGACTGGCAGGGACCGCTCGGACCATACCGTTTCGTTCTCGATCGCATTGCGATCCGCGACAGACGCGTAAGTCATGCCAATCTCCTCCCTATCTGTTTCCGCAACATTACTCAGTGCGGAATTCCCTCAGACAGACAGTGTGGAATAACCACAATTTACGCAAGTCTGACGCTACGAAAAACGTCTTATTGTTCGTCCAGACCCGACGTGAACTGCAAGCGCGCCAAACGGGCGTAAAGCCCGCCTTGCGCCACAAGATCATCATGTGTGCCAGAGGCCACGATCTTGCCTGCCTCGAAAACCACGATCCGGTCCGCCTTTTTCACGGTGGCCAGTCGGTGTGCAACGATCAACGTGGTGCGTGTGCGGGCCAAATCCTCGACAGCGGTCTGAACCAGCCGTTCACTTTCCGCATCAAGCGCGCTTGTCGCCTCGTCCAACAACAGGATCGGCGCATCGCGCAGAATGGCGCGGGCAATGGCGATCCGCTGTTTCTGCCCGCCCGAAAGCATAACGCCGCGTTCGCCAACGTCGCTGTCATAGCCCTCTGGCAGTGCTATCAAAAAGTCATGGGCTGCCGCGGCTTTGGCGGCTTCTTCGACTTCGGCATCGGTCGCATCGGGTCGTCCGAAGCGGATGTTCTCACGCGCCGTATCCGCAAAGATCACAGGGTCTTGCGGCACGAGCGCCACATGCTGCCGGAAGTCCGCGCGCGTCATGTCGCGCAGGTCAACACCGTCAATTTTAATCGCACCTTGTTGCGGATCATAAAACCGCTGGAGCAGTTGAATAACCGTCGATTTCCCAGCACCGGACGGGCCGACAAGGGCCACGCTTTCACCGGGTTTCACAGTAAGCGTCACGCCGTCAAGCGCCGATATACCAGGGCGGCCCGGATAGGCGAAGGTCACGTTTTCAAATGCAATTTCAGCGGCTTGTGTGTCGGGCACGGCGACTGGCGCTGTCGGATCCTTGACCGCATCATCGGCATGGAGCAACTCGACCAAACGCTCGGTCGCACCGGCGGCCCGCTGCAATTCGCCCCAGATCTCTGTCAATGCACCCAAGGCACCCGCGACCATGATCGTGTAGATCATAAACTGGACCAACTCGCCCACGCTCAGAGTACCCGCACGCACATCAGATGCCCCCATCCACAAGAAGCCAACCACAGCAGAAAACGCGATGAAGATCACGATTGCGGTCATGATGGCGCGGGCTTCGATCCGGCGCTTGGCGACCATATAACTCTTTTCCGTCACGTTTTGAAATTTTTGGCGCGACAGGTCTTCATGGGTGAAAGCCTGCACCGTTTGGGCAGAGAGCAACAACTCGGAGGCATCGCCCGACGATGTAGCAATCCAGTCTTGGTTCTCGCGACTTAACCTGCGCACCCGCCGCCCGAGCACCACAATCGGGATCAAAATCACTGGAATTGGCCAAAGCACCAGCCCCGTCATCTTGACCGATGTCCAAAGCATCAGCCCAATGCCGCCAAACAAAATCAGCGTATTGCGCAGGGCAATCGAAACAGATGACCCGATCACGGACAGGATCAATGTCGTGTCGGTCGTGATCCGGCTGAGCACTTCACCCGTCATCACCTTCTCGAAAAATGCAGGCGACAGCCCGATCATGCGATTGAAAACCGCGACCCGAATATCTGCCACGATCCGCTCGCCCAGACGCGTCACGAGGTAATAGCGCAGCGCCGTGCCGACGGCCAAAAGCCCAGCCACGACAAAGGCAAACCCAAAGTAGCCATCAAGGACAGACCCGTCCGAAATATCAAAGTTGTCAACAACTTGACGCACCGCAAGCGGCATCACCAGCGAGATCATCGCGGTAAAGGTAAGCGCGATCAGCGCCAGAAAGACCATTGTTTTATAGGGCGCTACAAAGGGGAGCAGCTGCGCCATCGCGCCAATCTTCTTGGACGTCGCGCGGACTTCGGTTGATGAAACTGGAGTATCTGCCATGCCAACGATCCTTGCCTAATATACGCCCCCAAATGGCGTCAAAGGCGCGAGATATCGGCGGGGGGAAATGGAGCGGGCGACGGGAATAGAACCTCTGTCTTCAGCTTGAAAAACTATGTCTCAAACCCGCGTTTAATTTTATATTACATGCACTTAACTAATTCATGGTTCGAACTTTGCAGGTTAAGTGTCGGAACGTATTTTTTGGAGCGGGCGGCGGGAATCGAACCCGCATCTTCAGTTTGGAAAACTGAGGTCTTAACCATTACACAACGCCCGCGACAGATGTGACCTCTATTTCACCTAAGATACGAGGTCAAGAAGTACGTTTTGGTTAACTGGCTTTTTTGGAAAACATAAGCACTTCGGGCGAATTCTGTTGAAAAACTCTTGTTGATTTGAAGTGCTATCACTGATTCAATTTACCTGTAAACGCGGGGGATTGACGATGTTGGGACCAAGGCAAGAAGCACAAAGCGCGTTGCTTTAAGAGTTCTCGATTGACGATCATGTGCCCCAAGATCACCTGTTGCGGTCGATTGATCGGTTCGTTGATCTAAGCGACATCCGTCAATATTTAGCCGAGTTTTATAGCCACACTGGCCGCCCATCCATCGACCCAGAGCTGCTGATCCGTATGCTGCTGGTGGGTTATTGTTCTGGCATCCGCTCAGAACGCCGTCTTTGTGAAGAGGTGCATTTGAACCTCGCATATCGTTGGTTTTGCCGCCTTGATCTATCTGATCCTGTTCCAAACCATTCGACATTCTCCAAGAACCGGCACGGGCGCTTTCGGGAAAGCAAACTGCTGAGGCATCAGCACGCAACTCATGGGTGCCTTCCTTTCAAAGTTGAGGTTCAACGCGTTCCCATCATGGTCGGGTTACGGGCTGCAGTCCACTGAAGTGGTCCTGCTTTTTAGGACAGGTTTGCGGTTGAGCTAAGATGTAATCGTGTTGGTGTCATGCTGCTTTTCTTATTTCCGCTTGGGTGAAGTATGCCGTGTCCGGCGTGCGCTTGGGCAGGCACGATATCCAGCCGTTCGCTGATGTCTTCGCCGATGATGTGACGCTCCGCGCCGCAACCACAGGTGAGGTCTGGTGCAATAATCTCTTCAATACGCGGCAGATGTTTGGGCAAGACACCGCGACCAACACGAGACTTTGGCGTCGCTGTCTTTGGCGGATCAATGACCTCATCCTCAGCATGGACTACGGCCATCGCCGCCTCAATGTTTTCCAGTGCGAGGTGATACTGATCTGGGTGACCCTTCTCGGACTTCGCGCCGTAGAGCGCGCGTTTGAAGTCGGCCAACAGCTGTTCCAGCCGAATGATGCGGTCTTACTTGCGCTCAATGATGCCATCTTGGTCAGCCATCTTCGCCTGCGAGGCCAAAATAATGGCCTTGGCGGCAGAGAAATGAAACAACCCAACCAGAAAGCGTCGCTTAAAACACGCCAGAACCGGTCCAACAAATGGGGGAACTCAATGGCGGCACGGTGAGGATTTGCATGTGCAATTTGCCTAAACCTTGCGCGAATTCCGTCACAGCTTCGCCGCATTGTCTGGTTAACACTGCCATGACGAATTCCGACTTGGAAAGGATGAAGACCATGAAACGCCTGCTTACAATTGCCCTCACTGCTGGATTGACCTTGCTTGGTTCGACCGCGCTCGCAGTTGAACATATCGTACGCATTGAAGGCCCTGGGTACTTTCCCAACGTCGTCTATTTTCAGGTTGGCGATACGGTGAAGTTTGAAAACTATGGCCCCTATCCTGCCCGCCTCAAGTACACCAGTGGCAACTGGTACACTTCGAGCAACATCGGTAAGAACAGCAGCGTCACCATGCCGCTGAATTCAAGCAGCACAATCAACCTCTATGGCCCCTATTATGCAGTCTCGACTTATTTTGGCGGGACAAGTTACGCACAGTACAGCTATACCTACCAGTTGAAACTCGTCCGCGACACTGCGCCCAATTCGTGCCCCGATTCACGCGTGATTTGCTAGAGGCTTGATAAGCGCCGCACCGCTGGCCCGATTTGAATTGACCGCGGTGTCAACCCGGCTGAAATGAAGCGTATCCTCGGGCGCGTTTTTTATCAATGTCGCAGCCCCTTTGCCGGCCTCACCCAGCCAAAGCGACCATTGATCGGGTGTCAGAATGACGGGTAGTCGGTGATGGATTTTCGCCATTGCAGCGTTGGCGCCCGTCGTCACAATCGCAAAGGATGTCACCGCATCTGCGCCCTGCCCCCAGTCTTGCCAGATGCTGCCAAACACCATCGGCGCCCCATCCTGACGGGTCACATACCACGGCAAGGATTTGTCCTTTTCCGACCTTTCCCATTCGTAGAACCCTGAGACGGAAACCAAGCACCGGCGGGTCCGGCAGGCCTCTGCGAAGGCCGGCTTTTGGGCAATCGTCTCGGCGCGCGCATTGATCAAAAGCGGCCCACCGTTCACCTTGTCGTACCAACGGGGCACAAATCCCCAGCGCATCGGGCGCAAGCGCCGCAGCCCGTCGGCGGAGGTCACGACACCAACTTGGGTCGTCGGGCAAACGTTATAGTTGGGCACGTCTGGCAGATCGTTTGAGGCGCTCGCGTCAAACATTTGGGCCATCGCATCATGGGGCAAGGTGATCGCCATACGTCCACACATGTCGCCACTATGGGTGCAAAGCGCGCCCTGCGCCAGTCACTGCGCGGCGCTTATAGTGACAAGATCGCCCCAGCGAATGCCTCGGGCGCTTCTTGCGGCAGATTATGCCCCACCCCCTCCAACAGCACGCGTCGATAAGGGCCCGAGAAATGCGCGGCGTCGCTGTCGGAAAGACTGGGCGGCGTCACCTCGTCGTCGGCCCCCAGAATCACGACACTTGGCACGGTGATCTCGGGTTGCCCTGCAAGCAGCGCCTCTGTCGCCTCATACTGCGGATCACCCGCCACCTCGCCCAAGCGGTGCCGGTAAGAGTGGATCACAACATCGACAAAGTCGGGATTGTCAAAAGCTTGCGCGGTGGCGTCATAAGTGGCCTGATCAAAGGACCATGAGGGCGACCACATCCCCCAAATATGCTGGCAAAGTGCACGGCGGTTGAGGCTTAGGCCTTTTACGCCGCGTAAGGTATTGAAATAATAGGTATACCATAGCCGAACCTCTTGCGCGGGCGCCAGCGGTTTCCAAGCATTGGGAATGTCTTGCAGGTTGTAGCCCTGCCCGCAGCTGACCAGCCCCGCGACCCGCTCGGGCCAGAGCGCCGCCACAATGCAAGCGGCCCGCCCGCCCCAGTCATAGCCTGCCAATATCGCCTTCTGAATGCCCAGCGCATCCATGAAGGCCAGCAAATCATGGGCAAGTGCCGCCTGTTGGCCCGAGCGCGGCGTGTTGGCATCGCGAAATGTCGTCGCGCCATACCCGCGCAGATAAGGCACAAACACGCGCAGATTTTGCTTAAACAGAATGGGTGCGACGGCATCAAAAGCATGGATATCGTAGGGAAAACCATGCAGCAGGATCACAGGCGCGCCGCCTTCGGGACCGTGCTCGACATAGGCGATATCCAGATCACTTGCTGGGATAGTTTTCATCGTGGCCTCCGGTTTGGCTATGACGCTAACGCGAGCCGCTAAGTGACGCAACGCGGCTATTTCACTTTACCAATCCGTCTCATTTCTGCCAAACTGATCTCATAGGCAGATTTCAAACGATACCGATTTTGAGGGCCATTATATGGATGAGCGACGTGTTGCGATTTTGGTCGATGGCGACAATATCAGCCCGACTTTTGCCGAACTGATCCTCCAGAAAGCCGCGGCGCTTGGGCGTGTCGACATTTCGCGGGTCTATACCTCGGGCGCAAATCAAACCGATTGGCTCAACATGGCGGGCTACCGCGCCATGCATGCTGGGACAGGTAAGAATGCTTCAGACCTGCTGCTAAGCGTTGACGCGATGGAAATCGCGTTGATCCAAAAGACCGAAATATGTGTGATTGCGAGTTCGGACGGCGATTTCTCACATTTAGCGCATCGCCTTCGGGAATATGGGGTGCTTATTCTGGGCTTGGGTGAAAAGAAAGCACCCGATAGGTTTCGGTTGGCCTGTTCGGCGTTTGAAGTATTGGCGAGCCCGACACCACCAAAAAGCAAAACTGAGCTTCAGGAGTCGACCACGAATGTCACGCAATTTGACAATGATATTCGCCTGATGATCTCGGCCCATAGCAAGAACGGTCAGGGCATGCGTATCGTGGATCTTGCGCCCAAAATGTCGGTCACTCATGGCACACGGATTAGCGCGCACCCCGAAAAGAACTGGCGTGCCTATTTGACCAAACGCCCCACTTTATTTGATGTTGACCCGCGCGGCCCTGAGGCGATGGTCCGATACTGTATGTCGGGCTTCAACGGGCATTAGAAGAAAAGACCCCCCGCCACAGGCCAGCGGCGGGGGGTCTTTTATGGTTAGCCTACTCGCTTACTTAACGACGATACGTCCGTCGAGGTAGGCCGTGTAGCCGCCCTGTGCTGCGAGGTATTCCGCGGTGACGTCGGCAAGGTCGGGGCCGAAGTCGTATGCGTTTTCAGCGTCGCGGAACATCTTGTAGCCGTCGCCGCCGTTGCGCACGTAGTTGTTGGACACCAGACCATAGGTCGCGGCCAGATCGATCGGCGCACCTGCGACCATCACGTCAGAGATACGGGCGCCCACTTCGGCAGCGGGGTCAACGGTGAAGGTCATGCCTGCGACTTGCGGGAAGCGGCCTGCCACATCGGCGATTTCCGAGACGCCGTTTTCAAGGGCATCCACAACGGTTTGACCCGAGACGTGGAAGGTCGAGAGCGTGTTCTGGAACGGCAGCACGGTGAGAACTTCGCCCATGGTCACGTCGCCCGCGTCAATCGAGGCCCGCAAGCCGCCAGAGTTAGCAATCGCAATCTGGATGCCCTGCGCGGCCACGCGGTCAAGCATCGCGTCAGCCACAAGGTTGCCCATTTCGCATTCTTTCACCCGGCAATTGTCGCGGTTACCGTCGATGGTGCTGGCCGAAGTGGCCACAACCTTGTTGCGGATTTCTTCCAGTGGCACGGCCAGTTCCGCAATACGTGCGACGGTTTCTGCATCCTCGGCCACTTCGCCGTTGATCAGAATCGGCTCGCCGACAGCTTCGGTAATGTTGCCCGCGTCGTCAAAGGTCACGTTCAGTTCGCCCAAGAATTTGCCGTAGGCATAGGCCGACAGGATCGCCGTGTTGTTCACCATCGTTGGGTATGGGCCGACCGCGTTCTCATCCGTGTTGGACAAAAGCGTGTTGGTGTGGCCGCCGACGATCACGTCAACGCCTGTTGTACTGGCCGCGACCTCTTGGTCGACGCCATATCCAGAGTGGGACAGCACGATGATCTTGTTCACACCTTCGGCGGTCAGCAGATCAACCTCGGCCTGCACGGCCCCGGATGGATCGGTAAAGATGACGTTATCGCCCGGGCTCGCCAGTTCGTCGGTGTTTTGCGGTGTCAGACCGATAAGGCCGATTTTCTCGCCGCCCCGCTCGATGATGGTGGATTTCGCGAGTTTACCCGCCAGAAGCGGTTCGCCAGAGACGTCAGCGTTGGACATCAGGATCGGGAAGTTGATCGTGTCCATGAAGCCCGCGAGGACCTCTGGGCCGTCGTCGAATTCGTGGTTGCCGACAGTCATGCCGTCATAGCCGAGTTTGTTCATGAACTCGGCGGCCATGGCGCCCTTGTAATATGTATAGAACAGTGTGCCTTGGAACTGGTCACCGCCATCAACCAGGATGGAGTTGTTGGAGCGCGCGCGCCTCGGCCACGGCGGTGACCAAACGCGCGGGGCCACCAAAGCACTTGCCCTCTGTATTGTCTTCCGCAGAGCACCCGCTATCATAGGCGCTAATCGGTTCAAACCGGGCATGGAAATCGTTGGTGTGCAGAAAGGTCAGCGAGTATTCCGCAGCCGCGGCAGAAGCTGTGAGCGCCAATGCGCAGGTTGTTGTCATGATGCGAGAAAGCATGGAAATATCCCCTTCGGTTACATTATGGTCAGCTTGGCAACGCCTCACGCGGGAATCAAATGCCGATCAGGGTTCAGCGTAACTTTTCCTTGCGACAGCTTTGTAACAGCGGGGTTCTTGACCAAAGTTTCAGCACAGGCCATGACATGCCCATGTTGATTTACAAAATATTCCGCGCCGATGAATGGGCGCAGTTGCAAGCCGCAGGACGTACTGCTGGTGCGCCAATTGATTTGGTGGACGGGTTTATCCATTTCTCGTCGGCGGTAACGGTCGCACGCACCGCAGAGCTTTACTTTGCAGGCGTGGACGGGCTTGTGTTGGTCGCAGTTGAGGCTGACGGTCTGGATGCGCTGAAGTGGGAACCCTCGCGTGGTGGCGACATGTTCCCGCATTTGTTCCGCGATTTAACCTTGTCAGATGTTGTTTGGTCGAGGCCGCTGCCGATCATAGATGGCGTGCATCAATTTGGAGATTTAACGTGAGATTACTTGAGAAACTCGGCGTGGCCGCGATGCGCCAGATTGATCCTGAGCTGGCGCATGGCCTGGCAATCAGGGCCTTAAACGCAGGGCTGGGGCCAAAGGCGGGGCCCCATACCTCCGACCGGCTGCGCACGACCGTCGCCGGATTGGTATTGCCGAACCCTGTCGGCTTGGCTGCCGGCTTTGATAAGAATGCAACGGCGCTCCATGCGCTGATGGGGTGCGGTTTTGGGTTCCTTGAGGTCGGCGCGGCCACCCCGCGCCCGCAAGACGGCAACCCAAAGCCACGCCTGTTTCGTCTGAAGCAAGATAGGGCCGCGATCAACCGTTTCGGGTTCAACAATCAGGGGATGGCCGTGATTGCCGCGCGCCTCTCCGCTCGTCCCAAAGGCGTGATCGGTCTCAACCTTGGCGCAAATAAAGACAGCTTGGATCGCGCGGCGGATTTTGCAAAAGTCTTGGCAACCTGCGGCGCCTATCTGGACTTTGCGACCGTCAATGTGTCTTCGCCCAACACGGAAAAACTACGCGATCTGCAAGGGAAAGCGGCATTGGCCGCGCTGCTCGACGGTGTGGTGACTGCCAATGCAGCACTGGCGCGACCTGTGAAAGTATTCCTGAAGATCGCCCCTGATCTGGATGAAGCCGCCTTGGATGATGTGGCAGCCGTGGCGGATGCCGCGGGTATCGACGCGCTGATTGCAACAAATACAACCTTGGACCGTGTGGACTTGCATGGGCCACATGCTGCCGAAACAGGCGGGCTGTCCGGGCAGCCCCTGTTTGAGAAATCAACTCGCGTAGTCGCGCAATTGTCGCTCCGCACCAAACTTCCGATTATCGGGGTCGGCGGAATTGGATCTGCGGCGCAAGCCTATGCGAAAATTCGTGCGGGCGCGTCGGCGGTCCAACTCTATACGGCACTGGTATATGGCGGCATTTCGCTGGCCGATGATATCGTGCACGGGTTAGAGGATTTGCTGGCCAAAGACGGTTATGCAAATGTCGCAGACGCTGTTGGCACGGGACGGGAGGAGTTTCTATGATAGAGATATGGCACAATCCACGCTGTTCAAAATCGCGTCAGGCCTTGGCAATTCTTGAGGCAAAAGGTGTGGCGCACAAAGTGCGGCTCTATCTGAAAGATGTGCCCAGTGAAACGGAACTGCGCGCGGTGCTGACTGCTTTGGGCAAAACCGCCGATCAAATTGTGCGTCGCGGTGAGACTGGGTTCGTGGATGGTGATGAGGCAGCGCTGATTGCGCAGATGCTCACCAATCCGATCTTGATTGAACGACCCATCGTGATTGTCGGGAAACAAGCCGTGATCGGACGCCCGCCAGAAAATGTATTAGGTTTGCTCGATTAGGGCTGCAAATTTTGCATCAAAATTTGGGCCCAATTTCTGATGCAAAAATTGGCGCGTTAGCGGCGGCTTCGAGACTTGGGTATCGCAGGCCAAGTGCGATGCCGCGCACGACAAAGCTGAACAAAAGTCCAATCCAAAGCCCGTGATTGCCAAACAGCCACATCAGAGGCAAGACCGCAAGAAAGTAAGCCAGAGCCGACACAATCATCATGTTACGCATGTCGCGGGTGCGCGTCGCACCAATGAAAATGCCGTCTAACATCCACGCCCCTACCCCCACGATGGGTGCGGCCACCATATAGGGCAAGTAGTGTCGCGCGGCGAATTGCACGTCAGTCGCGGTGGTCATTGTATCAATCAGGCATGGTCCCGCAATCGCAAAAACCAGCGCGAGCCCCGCGCAGATCGCCCCCCCCCAGCCGCTCGTTAGAATCGCGCCCCGCCGCAAACGGGCGCGGTTTCTTGCACCCAAGGCTTGACCAACGAGACTCTCTGCGGCGGCGGCAAACCCATCAAGCGCATAAGCAGTCACGTTGAGAAATTGCAGTAGGATTTGATTTGCAGCAAGTTGCACATCG
Organism: Yoonia sp.; assembly: GCA_029252195.1. GTDB lineage: Bacteria > Pseudomonadota > Alphaproteobacteria > Rhodobacterales > Rhodobacteraceae > Yoonia. The sequence continues at coordinate 30,809 of JAQXBV010000029.1, read as the reverse complement.
CCGAAGTCCGCCCCCCAAAACAAGAAGCTCACAAAGATCGCTTGCAGCAGCACAGAGCGGATCAGAATATCGGTATTGACCACGGCCATATTGCGCAGTCGTGGCAGATCAAACACCCGCGCCTTGTCGCGCCATCCATCGCCCGCAAACGCATCGCGGCACAGCCAGAGCCCCAATGCCAGCCCGCCCCATTCTGCGATAAACGTGGCCCAGCCAACGCCCGCGACTCCATAGTCGAGGTGCAGCACAAAGAGGATATCAAGGCCGATGTTCACCCCGTTCATCAGCACTTGGATCGCAAAGACCCCGCGGGTCCGTTCTTGGGCAATCAGCCAGCCGATTATCCCATAAAGCGCAATGGTTGCAGGCGCGGACCACACACGAATTTGCATGTATTCCCGTGCAAGACTCTCCACCTCGGGACTGGCGGGCGAGATTTTGAACGCAAGCCAGAACAGCGGGATTTGCCCCAAAATCATGACGGCACCAGCGGCGAAACCGACAAGCAGCGCACGCGACAAGAGCACCGCAACTTCAACGTCGTCTTCGGCCCCCGCTGCTTGGGCGGTCAGCCCTGCTGTGCCCATCCGCAGGAACCCGAAAATCCAGTAAAACGCCGTCAGGATGATCGCGCCAATACCCACTGCGCCAATCGGGGCCGCTTGCCCCAGCTGGCCGACAACCCCCGTATCAACAACCCCGAGGATCGGCACTGTCGCGTTGGAGAGTACAATCGGCACAGCAATTTGCAGGACCCGCTTATGGGTCAGTGCATTAGCCATCGCGCGCAGGCATCAGGAAATGGCCCGTCGCTTGCGCGAACATACGACTGCGATTATCTTGCCAGCCTTCGACATGCACCGAAGCATAGCGGCGCCCGACGCGGTTGACCCGAGCGCGCGCATAGGCGTCGCGCGGCAGGCCCGAGCGGAGGTAATCAACGGTGAAGTCGATCGTTTTCGGCAAGAGGATCGTGCCCAAATCTTCGATGGGCTTGCCTGCTTCCATCTCTTCCCACGTCATGGACCACGTCAATTCGATGATTGCGGCGACCTCCATGAAGGCCGCAGTGACCCCGCCGTGCAGAGCGGGCAGCATCGGGTTGCCGACATTCTCTTCTTTAAAGGGCAGCACAGCGGTGAGTTCGTCACCGTGGCGTTCGAACTGAATCCCCAAGAACTGGATATAAGGGACGCGGGCCACAAGCCCTTGGAGGGCAGCGTCACGGCGTTGCTTGACGACCTGTACAGGTTCTGGACGTTTGGCCATTACTTCAGCCCTCCTGTCTCGATGGTGAAGGCCCCTGTTGCTGTGGCGACGGGCCGTGATGTGTCCGCGTCCGTAGCCGTCGCGCGAATAAATGCCACGGAGCGGGTCACATGGTAACATTCGGCGGTCGCCGTGATCATATCGCCCGGTTTCGCCGAGCGCATGTAGTCGATGCGCAGGTCAATCGTCGCGGTGCCGAGCGGGCCTGAGGGGTGGGCCATGACTGCCGCCCCCGAACAGGTGTCCATCAGGGCCGAAACGGCCCCGCCGTGAATGACGCCGGTTTCCGGATCCCCGATGAGCCGCGGATCATAATCCATCGTGATCGTCGCCCGACCGTCTCCGATCTCGGTCAATTGCATGCCCAGCGCTCGCGCATGCGGGATCGCCTCAATAAATTTACGCGCAATGAGCTCTTGGCGGGCTTTGATCTCGTCGGACATGAGGGACTCCAATTTGTTCGCGGCAACTTGCCACTTGTCTGGCGGGTTGCAAGTGCTATCTCTGCAATTGAGAACTACTCGCAAAAGGTTGCCTGTTATGGATGCCACGACCCACGTCAAAGCATATCAAGATGTGCTCCGCATCGGCCCGTTCCGCCCGAAACGGTTGGTGGTCGCGCTGGCGCTGCTCGCGCTGGCCATCTTTCCGGGCGATTTGGGGCAAATGACCCGCGGCTTGATGATTGATGCCTATACACAGGTTGCGGTTTTCGTCTCTGCGACGTTCCTACTTTTTTATGGCGCAGAGAAGCTGTTCAAGTTCAACATCGGGGAGACGCTTGAGGGTGCGAAAAGCTGGCAAGTCCCGCTCGCCTCGCTTTTGGGCGCCACACCGGGCTGCGGCGGTGCAGTCATTGTCGTGGCGGCCTATTCATCGGGCAATGTGGGGTTTGGCTCGGTTGTTGCGGCCCTGACAGCCACGATGGGAGACGCCGCTTTCTTGTTGATTGCGACCCGACCAGACGTCGCACTTGTCGTGCTGCCGCTGGGATTTGGCGTCGGCATTTTGTCGGGCTACATTGTTGATGCGTTCTCGCGCACCCCTTACCTCGGTTCGCCCACCGGCACCTGTGACTTGGCTCCTCTCATCGGCCAGAGCCGAAAGCGGGACTATACTGCATTGGCGGTCTTTGTGCCCGGTCTGGGGATCGGGATCACCCAACTGACAGGTGCGGACGTCTATGAGGTCTGGGCAGGTTTGCCCACCTACATCGGGCTCGCAGGGGTCGCCGTCAGTCTCACGATCTGGACGGTCTCCACAGTGCAGGCGATGACAAACGCAGCCGACAGCCCCGTGACGCGGATGGCTGAAGAAACCGCCTTTATCCTTGTTTGGGTTATCGCCGCCTATCTTGCCTATGATTATATCGTCGCATTTGGCGGTTTTGACCTTGAAGCGATGTTCAAGACGGCCGCACCGCTGTTGCCCTTGATCGGTGTGGTAATTGGTCTCGTTCCCGGATGTGGGCCGCAAGTTGTAGTGACGACGCTCTACATCAACGGGCTGGTCCCCTTTGCTGCGCTGATGGGCAATGCGATCTCGAATGACGGCGATGCCTTGTTTCCTGCGATTGCCCTAAACCCCAAAGCCGCGATTTGGGCGACGATCTATTCAACAATTCCCGCGATGATCATGGCCTACGGATTTTACTTCTTTGCACCCGACTTCCTAAACTAAACTAAGTTGCTCCAATATGCGCGGCGCTCTATGTTACGCGCATGAGGAGCATGCCCATGACCGAAACTCGCCTTTCCTTCAAAGAAATGTGCGCCAAATTTGACGTCACACCGCGCACGTTGCGCTATTACGAGTATATCGAACTGTTAACCCCCGAGAAGGAAGGCCGCTCACGGTTCTACAGCGCGCGCGAGACCGCACGCATGACCCTGATCCTGCGAGGACGCCGCTTTGGATTCGCTTTAGAAGACATTCGCCAGTGGCTTTTGATCTATGAACACGAAGGCACCGCAGCCCAAATGAAGCAGTGGATCGCACTTGCCGACAAACAAATTGTCGAATTGGTCGAGCAAAAGAAGCAACTTGAAGAGACTTTGGCCGAACTGACGGCCCTGCGCAATCAGACCAAGACGCAATTGCTTTAGGCCAAAACTTCGCCAAACACTTTATTTTGCGGGGAATTTTGGGCGGAAATCGTCATTTTCGGATACATCTCAATTTCCAAATGTTGCGCGGAACCCTACGTAAACTTTGCTGACCTTTCGTCAGCTTAAAAATGACGTAACGTATCGTTTACGTTAACGTCAATTTATCTTGTATGGTGATACCTGACCTCGCAAGTGTTTGTCATCACGCCAGACATGAATGGGAAATGAGTTATGACGACCGATACGATGAACATTCGCGACATGTGCGCCGCCTTTGATGTGACACCGCGCACGTTACGATTTTACGAAGCCAAAGAGCTGCTGTTCCCGATCCGCGAGGGGCAGCGTCGTCTTTTTACCAAGCGCGACCGTGCGCGTCTTAAGCTGATCCTGCGCGGCAAGCGTTTTGGATTTACTCTCGAAGAAATCCGCCAGCTGCTCGATCTGTATCACATGGGCGACAGCCAGATGACCCAACTTTCCAAGACTTTGAAAACCGCCGCACGTCACCTCGCCGATATGGAATCCCAGAAGCGAGAGCTGGAAGAGGCGATTGGCGAATTGAAAAACCAGATGAAATGGGGCGCCGATAAACTGGCGTCACTTGAGAAGAAATAGCCGCCCCCACAAGGCCACAACCGATGAGAGAGACCTGATATGCCGATCTACAATGCCCCTGTAAAAGACATTCAATTCGTTCTGCATGACCTGCTGAAAGTATCCGAGCAGGATATCGCGGGCTATGCTGATCTGGACCGTGAATTTACAGGCGCTGTGATCGAGGAAGCAGGCAAGATTGCCACAGACGTCCTCGCCCCGCTCAATCAGATTGGCGATACAGAGGGCTGTGTTCTGGAAAATGGTATTGTGCGCACACCGACGGGGTTTAAGGCCGCGTTTGATCAGGTCCGCGCGGGTGGTTGGACGTCGATGGATTGTGACGAGGTATATGGCGGTCAGGGCCTGCCCTATCTGATGAGCATGGCAGCGCTTGAGCCATCGGTTTCGGCCAATATGGCGTTTAACATGTATCAGGGCCTGACGCACGGTGCCTATTCCGCGATCAACGTCCACGGCACGGACGCGCAAAAGCAGAAGTATCTGCCCAAGATGGTCACTTGCGAATGGACCGGCACGATGAACCTGACAGAGCCGCATTGCGGCACCGATTTGGGCCTTATGCGTACAAAGGCCGTCCCGAACGGCGATGGCAGCTATAAGATTTCCGGTCAGAAGATTTTCATCTCGGCAGGCGACCACGATATGGCCGACAATATTATCCACCTCGTACTGGCGAAAATTCCGGGTGGCCCTGAGGGGATCAAGGGCGTGTCGCTCTTTATCGTCCCGAAGATCAGGATCAATGAGGATGGCTCGCTGGGTGAGCGCAATGGCGTGTCCGTCGGCAAGATCGAAGAAAAGATGGGTATCCACGGCAATGCGACCTGCGTGATGAACTATGACGAGGCCGAAGGGGTTCTTTTGGGCGAAGAGCATAAAGGCATGCGCGCGATGTTCGTGATGATGAACGAGGCGCGTTTGGGTGTGGGTCTGCAAGGTTACGCACAAGCCGAGGCCGCTTATCAGAACGCTGTTTTCTATGCTAATGACCGCCTACAGGGCCGTGCTGTCACGGGCGCCGAGAACCCAGATGGCCCCGCTGATCCGCTGATCGTGCATCCTGATATCCGGCGTAACCTGATGGACCAAAAGTCATTTGTTGAAGGTGCGCGCGCGTTCACGATGTGGGGTGCCAACCTGATTGACCGCGCTCATAAGAACCAAGATGCCGAGGCCGATGGCCTGATCTCGTTGATGACCCCTGTGATCAAGGGCTTTTTGACGGACAAAGGTTTTGAAAATGCGGTTGCCGCCCAGCAAGTCTACGGTGGGCACGGCTATATCGAAGAATGGGGCATGTCCCAATTCGCCCGCGATGCGCGGATCGCGATGATCTATGAAGGTGCCAATGGCGTGCAGGCGCTTGATCTGGTCGGCCGCAAGTTGGCCCAAGATGGTGGCAAGCATGTGATGGCGTTCTTCGAGATGGTGAAGACCTTCATCAAAGAGAACGACGGCAATGAGGCCTTCAAGGCAGACTTCCTGGAGCCACTCAAAGCCGCAAGCAAAGATTTGCAGGCGGCGGGCATGTATTTCATGCAAAACGGCATGAAGAACCCAAACAACGCTTTGGCGGGATCTTATGACTTTATGCATATGATGGGCCACGTTTGCCTTGGCCTGATGTGGGCCCGCATGGGTAAGGCCGCGATGGAAGCATTGGAAGCAGGCGCGTCAGATACTGCATTCTATGAGACCAAAATCGCCACCGGTCGCTACTATATGGCCCGCCAACTGCCCGCGACTGCAATGCATTTGGCACGGATCAACACAGGCGCTGAAACCGTGATGGCCCTCGACGCTGACCAGTTCTAAGCCCATGATGGGTTAAAACCCATCCTACGTAGAAGTGGACCAAAACATGCCAAAGCGTCTGAGACTCACCCGTCGTTTCCCCGTTGCCATGACGGAGGACGGGTATCGCAGGCTCAAGCGCTTTGCCGCGGACAGTAAGCTCGAAGAAGGGGAAGCCTTGTCATTTTTGTTCGAGAATTTCAATTCGGTGATCAATGAAGACACCTTTGGCCAACGGTTACGCATGTTTCAAAACGAGTTGGAGGACCGCAAGCGATGAGAGGGTCGCCTTAAAAGCATGACCCATCGTGCCTATGTAAGAGTGACTGCGGGGCGTAACCTCGCATTGTTCAAAATACGTAAAACAGACGCCTGCAACATGGCGCATCATCTGGGAGGATGTCCGACATGACCATGAAGCTGCAATGCTTTGGCGAGAGCGGAAACGCTTATAAGGTGGCCCTGACACTGGCCTTCGCCGATCAAGAGTGGGAGCCTGTTTATGTTGATTTCTTCAATGGCGCAACCCGCTCACCCGAATTCCGCGCCCTGAACGTCATGGGCGAAGTGCCTGTGTTGGAAGATGGCGACCTCATCTTGACCCAATCGGGCGTTATTCAGGATTATATCAGTTCCAAATCGGGCAAGCTGGGTGGCAAGTCTGCCGACGAGCGCCGCGAAGTGCTCCGCTGGATGTTCTTTGACAATCACAAGGTGTCTGGCGTTGCGGGCATGCTCCGTTTTCAGATGAATTTCCTGCCTGAGGCCAAGCGCAATACGGATGTGATCGGCTTTTTGTCGATGCGTCTGGCTGCGGCGCTCAAAACAATCGAGACGCATTTGGATGGCCGCGATTGGCTAGCAGGTGAAGAGCTTACTATCGCCGACATCGCCTGTGCGGGCTATCTTTATTATCCCGAGCCCTTCACCTTTGAGCGTGCCGAATACCCGAACATCAACCGCTGGCTGGACGCCATTGCCGCGACCCCCGGTTGGAAACACCCCTATGATTTGATGCCCGGCTCACCCGCCGATCGCGCCTGAAGGAGACGACGAATGACCGAAGCTTATATCTTTGACGCAGTGCGCACGCCGCGTGGCAAGGGCCGTCCAGACGGCAGCCTGCACGAGGTGACCGCTGCCCGCTTGTCCGCGGGTATGCTGAACGCGTTAAAATCCCGCAACAACCTTGAGGGGCATGCGGTTGAGGATGTGATCTGGGGCAATGTGACCCAAGTGGGCGAACAAGGCGGCTGTCTCGCGCGTACGGCGGTGCTGGCCTCGAACCTTGACCAATCTATCCCTGGTCTTGCGATCAACCGGTTCTGCGCTTCTGGCATGGAGGCGGTGAACCTCGCGGCCAACCAGATCAAGGGTGGCGCAGGCGGCGCCTATATCGCGGGCGGCGTCGAGATGATGGGCCGCGTCCCGATGGGCTCGGACGGGGCGGCGATTGCGGTTGATCCATCCATCGCGATGGATACCTATTTCGTCCCGCAGGGCATCTCTGCCGATATTATCGCCACCGAATACGGATTTACCCGCGAGCAAGCCGATCAATTGGCCGTCGAAAGCCAGAAGCGTGCGGCGGCCGCTTGGGCGGACAACCGTTTTGCCAAGTCCATCGTCCCTGTGACCGATATCAACGGCCTGACCATCCTGGACCGCGACGAATATATGCGACCCCAGACAGATATGCAGTCGCTTGGCGCGCTCAACCCTGCGTTCCAGATGATGGGCGAGGTCATGCCCGGCTTTGATAAGGTCGCGCTGATGAAATATCCGCACCTTGAGAAGGTCAACCACATCCACCACGCAGGAAACTCCTCTGGGATCGTCGACGGCGCGGCTGGCGTCTTGATTGGCTCCAAGGAATGGGGCAAGGCGATGGGCCTGAAGCCACGCGCGGTGATCCGTGCGACCGCCAAGATCGGCACCGACCCTACGATCATGCTGACGGGCCCCGTGCCTGTAACCGAGAAAATCTTGAAGGACAGCGGCATGTCGATCTCCGACATTGATCTGTTCGAGGTCAACGAGGCTTTTGCCTCTGTCGTGCTGCGCTTCATGCAGGCGTTCAACGTTGATGACAGCCAGGTAAACGTCAACGGTGGCTCGATTGCGATGGGGCACCCATTAGGGGCGACGGGCGCGATCATCATTGGCACTCTGCTCGATGAACTGGAGCGCACAGGCAAGGGCACGGGCCTTGCGACATTGTGTATTGCCTCTGGCATGGGTGCCGCGACGATTATCGAGAGGGTCTGATGACAGAAGCGGAGTTCGATGCTTTCCTAACCGAAATTTCCGAGTGCTTTTTTGCCAAGGATTTTAAGCTTTGGGCGGATCGCATTGTGCTCCCGTTTTCGGTGGTGACCCAATACGGGCCAATCGTGTCTCATACGCTTAAAGAACTGGAAGCCGATTTCAATCTTTATCTAGAGGCATGCCACACGATGAAGCTTGATTTGGTGCACCGCACCCCGCTTTCGATCGAACACTGTGAGGATGGCACTGTGATTTGCACCTATCGCACAGAGCTTTTGAGCCACGGCCAACGCATGACAGAACCATTCACCTCATCGGCATTGGTGAAAAATGTGGATGGTTGCTGGCGCATGACAGCAATTTTGAATGCACGTGGCCACAGCTCGTGGACAGGACACGTGCCGCATCAGCCGAAGGATGCAACTACATGAACACTGCACCGCTTTTTTGTAATCCAGATGCGATGGCGATCAGCGATGCCTTGCTTGATAGTACCGGCGAGGCGATCAAAGCGCGTGATTTTTCACGCTTTGCCCCCGCATTCTCCTTACCTCATTTGGTCACTACCTTCGACGCAAAGCGTCTCATCGAAACCATGGCCGAGCTTGAAATGGTGTTCCAAACCAACTGCGATTTCTTTGCCGAAAAGCAGGTGACCGATATTGTCCGCAAATGCATGTCCGCAGATTTTGATGGCCCCGACACGGTCAAGGCCATGCATATCACCCATTTGATGTCTGGCAATCAGCGGATCCAAGACCCCTACCCCAGCTTTTCGGTGATTACTCGCACCAACGGCGTCTGGCGCGTCTCAAAAAGCGACTACGCCGTCGGTCGCAATGGTGGCCTAACCCAAGCTTTATTAAAACATTCGCGCGATGCGCAAACCCCCACAAATGACGCGAGCTAAGGCCCGCGCTCCCCATACTCAGGAGATGACGATGACCGATTTTAGGACGAAAACAGACGCTGACGGTGTCGCCACGATCACATGGAATACCGTTGGGAAATCCATGAACGTGATGAACCAGCAAGGGTTTACGGACCTTGACGCGCTGGTCGATCAGGCGCTGGCCGATGATACGGTGAAGGGCATCATCATCACCTCCGGCAAAGAAGGCTCATTTGCGGGCGGTATGGACCTCAACATCATCGCCAAGATGAAGGAAAGCGCAGGCGACGATCCTGCGCGCGGCCTGATGGACGGGTTAATGGCCAGCCATGCGATCTTGCGCAAAATCGAGCGCGCGGGCATGGACCCAAAGACCAACAAAGGCGGCAAGCCGATTGCCTGCGCGATGCAGGGAACAGGGCTTGGCATCGGGTTCGAGATTCCGCTGGCCTGTCACCGAATCTTTGTGGCCGATAATCCAAAGGCCAAGATTGGCCTGCCCGAAATCATGGTCGGGATCTTTCCTGGCATGGGCGGGACGACCCGCCTTGTGCGTAAAATGGGCGCGATGAATGCCTCGCCGTTCCTCTTGGAAGGTAAGTTGTCTGATCCGATGCGCGCCAAGCAAGCTGGGCTTGTGGATGAGGTTGTGCCGGCCGATGAGCTGCTCAATGCCGCAAAAGCTTGGGTGCTGTCGCAGCCTTCCATCGTGAAGCCTTGGGATGAAAAGGGGTATAAGATGCCCGGCGGCACACCCTACCACCCTGCCGGTTTCATGACCTTCGTCGGGGCCTCTGCGATGGTCAACGGCAAGACCCAAGGCGCATTCCATGCGGCCAAGGCCTTGCTCTCCGCCGTCTATGAGGGGGCGATGGTCCCGTTTGATACGGCAATCAAGATTGAAGCGCGCTGGTTCACCAATGTGCTGTTGAACCCCTCATCGGAAGCCATGATCCGTTCGCTCTTCATTAACAAAGAAGCGCTTGAGAAGGGGGCCAACCGCCCTGCTGTGATTGATCAGAAGGTCAGCCAAGTGGGCATCATTGGTGCGGGCATGATGGGGGCTGGCATCGCGCTTGTCTCTGCGCTCGCGGGGATCAAGGTTGTGTTGATCGATGCCAAACAAGAGGCCGCCGACAAGGGCAAATCCTACACCGCCGACTATATGGACAAGGGTATCGCCCGCAAGAAAGCAACCCCTGAGAAGAAAGACGCCGTGCTTGGCTTGATCAATGCCACTACGGATTACGCCGCACTCAAGGGCTGCGATCTGATCGTGGAGGCGGTGTTTGAGGATGTGGGCGTCAAGGCGGATGTCACGGCACGCGTGCAGGCTGTGACCGGTCCCGATTGCATCTTTGCGACCAACACCTCGACCTTGCCGATTACCGAGCTTGCGAAAGCGAGCATGGACGCGGAAAAGTTCATCGGCATCCACTTCTTTAGTCCCGTCGACAAAATGCTTTTGGTCGAAATCATCAAGGGCAAGCAGACCGGTAATCTGGCCGTGGCCAAAGCACTTGATTTTGTCCGTCTGATCAAAAAGACCCCGATTGTCGTCAATGATGAGCGCTTCTTTTACGCCAACCGTTGTATCATTCCTTACATCAATGAAGGTATTCGCATGGTGAAAGAAGGTGTGGAACCGGCGCTGATCGAGAACGCGGCAAAGCTGTTGGGCTTCCCGCTTGGACCGCTGCAACTGGTTGATGAAACCTCCGTTGATCTGGGCGTGAAAATTGCCAAGGCAACGAAGGCCGCGATGGGTGAAACTTATCCTGACGGCGAGGTGGATGAGGTACTGTTCTGGATGTTCGGAGAGGGCCGCTTGGGGCGCAAGGCAAAAGCGGGCTTTTATGCCTACGATGACAAAGGCAAGCGCCAACTGCTTTGGGACGGCCATGAGGTCAAATATCCAGTGGCCGCCGACCAGCCCGACCTGATCACTGTGCAGCATCGCCTGATGTTCGCCCAAGTCCTTGAGGCGGTCCGCGCGCTGGAAGAAGGTGTGCTCGAAGATATCCGCGAAGGCGATGTCGGTGCAATCCTTGGCTGGGGCTTTGCACCTTGGTCGGGTGGTCCGTTTAGCTGGCTTGATATTCTGGGCACGCCCTACGCCGCCGAGCGTTGTGATGAGCTGGCTGACATGTTTGGCCCCCGCTTCGACACTCCCGCACTTCTCCGTGAAATGGGTGACAAGGGTCAGTCGTTCTACGGACGTTTCGGTCAAGACGCAAAGGCAGCGTAAACCATTTTTCGACGAAAAATGGGCGCTGATCGCGAGGTCTGCGCCCATTAATCTGGCCTGAGGGTCAAACCGTCTGCGGAGGCCGTTCGGGATTAGCTCGGATCGAATTGATAGGCTGAGCGCGCGATGTCTTCGGCGCAGAGTTTGGCGACAAGACCAGCGTCGGCGCTCGCATAAAACGGCCGCCAGTCGCGCGGGCGAGCGGATTGATTGATACGCTCAATTGTAAGCTCAAAACCTAAGCGTTCCCAAAGTGCGCTTATATCATCCGTCAAATGCTCAAGTCGGAAGAAATGCGCTTCTGCTGTCACAAAAGATTTGTAAGGATTCTTGAGAAGCGCCGACTGTGTCATGGGATGGTTCAGAAAAACACTGAAGGTCGACGCTTTTGCGAGAGGGATTGCGGGATGGTCAAACGATTGGCCCTGCAGCCACGTATAGTAGCTGACCAGCCTGTCCCAAGGATTGCGCACTAGCGTAAAGACAAACATGCCCGCCGGATCGACCAGACCTTGCATGTCATCCACGGTGCTGTGTTTCCAAATCCGCCCCTTGGCGCTGAGGGATTTGAGCTTGCCCTTGCGCTTACGCGCTTTGGGCGTATCGCCGATCAGAATGTCATCTTTCATCGCGCGGGATTCAAGCGCGGTGGCAAGGGCCGTTCCACCAGTCTTCGGGATATGCGCGAAGATGTAATTTCGGCCCGACGAAATGATCATTCGGCGGTCCTGATTGCTATAATGCTCCCCGCCCCGATGATCAGCGCCATACCGAAAAGGCTCAGCGGCGGCACGCTTTGATCCCACAGCTTCCACGCCCAGAAGCTTGCGAATACCAGCAACGAATATTCGAAAACCGCGACGTAGCTCGCTTCGCCAATTTGGTAGGCCTTGAAAATACAAACGATTCCAGTGAGCGCGCCAGTGGCGAGCGCCACATACCACCCTAGCATAGCGCTGGTGAGAGGCATCCAACCGCGCAGCGTAAATCCGGCCGCACCACTGTCTCCGGACGGAAGCACAAGCACGCCGATCAGCCCGAAAAAAGTGAGCAGTCCGAAGAACCAAAGCGAGAGTGTGAGCGTGTCTTCATGCTCGCACCATACCCGCGTCGCGATTGCGCCGATCGCATAGAGCAGTCCCGCGCCGACGGGCAGGAATGATATGATATCAAGCGCGTTCGGGTCGGGACGGATGACCATAAGCGCACCTGTGAAACCGAGCGCAACTGATGCCCACCTCACCCAACCGACGGTTCGCCCTTGGAACAGCACCGAAATGATAAGCACAAAAAGCGGGGCCGTAAACAGCCCCGCGACGACAACCCCAATGGGAAGGATCGCGATACAGCCAAAGTAAATCAGCATCGAACCTGCGGTGAAGGTGCTGCGGGCCAAAACGGCTTTGGGTTTGCGTGGCCAGATGGCTCCGCCGCCGAGAAGTGACGCTATTGTCAGCGCGAGCACGACCATCGCACCACGGATCATGTGGAACTGCCAAAGCGAGCTATCCGCCGAGATATGGGGCACGAGATTGTCGGAAAAACCCAGCACAGCCATGCCTGTGAGGATCAAGAGAGCAGCGCGTGCCGGTTGCATCGTGGATGACATGTGATGATCCTTTGCGGGGGACAAATACCCATTGATTTAAATGTCTGACATATCCTAGGGTCAATAGGCAAGCGGAACAGGGAGAGTATCGCATGGGATGGATGTCTGACGAGAGTGGATTGGAAAAATGCGCAGCCAATTATGTGCCGCTTTCGCCGCTTTCCCACCTGAACCGCGCACGGGCCGTCTTTGCCGACCGGACGGCAATGATCTACGGTGATGTGCGTCTGACCTATGCAGACTATCACGCAAGGGCATCGCGACTGGCCTCGGCGCTGGTGAAGGCGGGCGTGGCGTCGGGCGATGTCGTTGCGACCGTGCTGCCCAATATCCCCGCGCAATCAGAGGCCGCTTTTGGCGTGCCTGCCTGCGGCGCGGTGCTTAACACAATCAATACAAGGCTGGATGTCGATACAGTCTCCTATATCTTCGACCATGGCGGGGCTAAGGTTGTGCTGGCCGACACCCAGTTTTTGCCGTTAGTTGAGGCCGCGGTTGCGATGATGACAGGGCCGGCCCCCTTGATCATCGAAGTGCCTGATGCGGTCGCAGGGCAAACTGCCTCTGGCGCCCATACCACCTATGAAGATTTTCTCAGCACGGGCGATCCTGATTTTGCTTGGATCATGCCGCAAGACGAATGGGAAAGCCTCGCGCTCAACTATACCTCTGGCACGACAGGGCGGCCCAAGGGGGTCGTCTATCACCATCGCGGCGCCTATCTGATGACAATGGGCACGCCGATTTCTTGGCAGTTGCCCCTGTTCATCACCTACCTGCAAATCGTGCCCCTGTTCCATTGCAATGGCTGGAATCACACTTGGATGATGCCCGCGCTGGGTGGCACGGTGGTCTGCTGCCGTGATATCACGGCCAAGGCCATTTATGATGCGATCGGCGATCACGGGGTGACACATTTTGGCGGGGCACCGATTGTGCTCAATCTGATCGTGAACGCGAAAGATGCGGATCGACGCAAGTTTGATCATACCGTCGAAGTCTTTACCGCGGGTGCGCCCCCTGCCCCTGCGACACTCGCGGCTGTCGGGAAACTCGGCTTTAATATCACGCAGGTCTACGGGCTGACCGAGACCTACGGCCATGTGACAGAATGCATCTGGTATCAGGCTTGGGACGCGCTGCCAGACGACGAAAAAGCCAGCATTAAGGCCCGCCAAGGGGTCGCGTTTCCAATGATGGAAGACGTGACCGTCATGGGCTCGGATATGACACAGGTGCCGATGGACGGGGCGACGCAAGGCGAGATTGTCATGCGCGGCAATGCCGTGATGAAAGGCTATTACCGCAACCCCGAGGCCACGGAAAAAGCCTTTGCCGGCGGGTATTTCCATTCCGAGGATCTCGCGATCCAACACCCCAACGGCTATATGCAGATCGCAGACCGGCTCAAGGATATCATCATTTCGGGCGGCGAGAATATCAGTTCTGTGGAAGTCGAAAGCGCGCTGATGAGCCATCCCTATGTCAGTCTATGCGCTGTCGTGGCCAAAGCAGATGAGAAATGGGGCGAAGTGCCCTGCGCCTTTGTCGAGCTCAAAGAGGGGGCTACAGGCGATGAGGCCGAAATCATAGCCTTCATGCGCACGAAGCTTGCGGGCTTTAAATGCCCCAAGCGGGTCGTTTTCCTTGAACTGCCCAAGACCTCGACAGGGAAAATCCAGAAATTCGAGCTTCGGGTCATCGCCAAGACACTCTAAGGCATCTACCCAATCCCCGAATTCGCCGTTACACTGCAAGAAAGTAATTAAAGCAGGCACATGACGGCACTCCGTGAATATGAACGGTTAGAAAGCGGCGGGCTTTGGCGCGCCGATGCGGATGCGCAGCGCCGTGACGTTGTGGTGAGCTTTGGTCAAGCCACGCTGGTCATCTCAGATAGCGCGGGCCGCCCCCTGACGCATTGGTCATTGCCTGCAATCGTGCGCCAAAACCCGACCGTCACACCTGCCATTTTCGGCCCCAGCGATGGCGATGACGAAACGCTGGAACTCGACGATCAGGCGATGATTGACGCGATCGAAAAAGTGCTCGCCTCCCTTGCAAAATCGCGCCCCAAGCCGGGCAAGTTACGGCATTTACTGACCGTAAGCGTGATTGCCGCGACCGTGGGGCTGGCGGTGTTCTGGCTGCCCGGTGCGTTGATGCGGCAAACGATGTCTGTGGTCCCGATGCCCAAACGCACCGAAATTGGCGCCTATATTCTGGGGCACATCCAAGGGCTGACTGGCCCACGGTGCCGCAATGAGGCAGGTGTTGCAGCGATGGACGATCTGCACATCCGGCTGTTCGGGCCCGAGGCCGATGGTCAGGTGATTGTCTTGCCGCAACTCGCTAGCGGCTCGGTCGCTTTGCCCGGCGGGCTCATTCTGCTCGACCGTCGCGTGATCGAAAATGCCGAAGACCCCGCCATTGCTGCCGGATATATCGTTGCGGCCGCAGAGACCCGCGCGCGCCAAGACCCGATGGCCGCCGTTCTCAAGGCAGTCGGCCTGCGCCAGACGATGGGGCTTTTGACGACTGGGGAATTGCCTGCGGCCTCTCTGGCCGATTTCGCCCGCGACATCACCGAAGCCGAGGCAGCCTTCCCAAGCGACAAGGCGCTCGTCGCAGCCTTTGCTGCGGCCAAAATTCCCACAGGCCCCTTCGCCTATGCGCGCGACGCATCAGGCCAGCTCACCCGTGCGCTCATCGCCAACGATCCTTTTGCAGAGCGCGACGAGCCCGAGATCCTCTCGGATGCGGATTGGGTGCGTTTGCAAGGGATCTGCATTAACTGATCGGCCCTGCGCACAAGAAAAGACCCCACAAAAAATTGCGGGGCCCTTTCCCGGGAGACTGGTTAGTTCCGTGTATAAGCGTCACCGTAGCCTGCGCTACGTGCCGCCGAAAGACCACGGTTCAATGCGGATACGTTACCGAATGGGCCAAGCAAGACGATCTTGAACGCTGTACCATTGCGGTTTGTGTTGGCGATACTGACAGGCAAGCCCATCGCCATAAATTGTTGCCCGACACGCTGCGCATTGGCGGGATCGGCAAAGCTGCCAACCTGCACAAAACGCTGGCTTGGTGCGGCGGTGACCTGCGGCGCCACGCTGCGGGACGCCACGCGTGCCTGCAACACAGGCGCTGCCTGTGACGGGGTGACAGTCGCCTTTGGTAAACCACGGTTCGGGTTGTGGCGTCCGTCGTTCCAAATACGGGTATAGCCTTTTGGCGGTGCCACAACTTCACTTTGCGCTCTGCCAACAGGATTGGAGGCTGGGGTCTTCGCCGGCTGAACCGCACGCAAGGCCGATGTGCCGGTCGTCGAGGCACGACCTGCGATTTGCGCAGAAGCCACCGTGATCGGCTGGGTTTGTGTGCCACAGCGGACGACACCGCCCTCCACGCCCAGTAAAAGCGTAGGGCAGTGTGCCTGCGCATTAGCGCGCGGCGTCACGATTGGCGCCATAGGCACGCTTGGGCTCACGGGAGCGCCCACACTTGCGATGGCCCCCGAGGAAACAGGCTGCGTCTGCGGGCCGCAGCGCACCGGCAATCCGGTGGCAATGTTCAAATATTGGCGCCCCGTCTCGCTCATGTCGGCGCAGATCTGACCCATCGTCATTGTGCGCGGTGCGGTTGCCGCCATAACAGAGGCGGGCGCCATGCCGCCGCAGTCGATTGTTTGGCCTGTCGTGCTGCTCACAAAACCTGGTTGCGGGCCAGTACGACCGATGCAGAACGCCGCTTTGGTTTGGCGGGCGGGCGCTGCCGCAATCATGGGCGCGCTTGCGACACGCGCCAAGGGGGTAGGCGTGCCGCCACAGTCAATCGTCTTGCCGGTGCGGTTGCTCACGAAACCAGGCTGCGGACCCGTACGGCCCACGCAGAATTCGGCCAACTTTTGAAGTTGCTCAGGGGCTGCAACAGGTGCCGGTGCGGTGGCCACAACAGGAACACGCTTCGGCGCTGGGGCAGTTTGGGGCACAATCCGCGGCGAACGCGCCGTGGCCGTTGTCGCCGTCGGGGTTTGCACAAGACTTGGTCGCGTTGTCACTGAGGCAACAGTTTTAATCGGCGCGCCAACGGTTTGTGCAGGCGCAGGTGCCGCCGCGACAACAGGGGCGGGTGCGGCAACAACGGGAGGCGTCACTGCAGCAAACGTCGGCTGGAAATTGCAGAGCTAGTCGCGGCGTCGGTCAACGCGCGGCACCCAGTTGACCACGCCACCAATACCTGCACGAATAAATGCGCAGCCGTTGCTGTCCACATATTGATTGCCCGTGAAAGACGCAGGAGGATTTTCGGCGGGGGATCCGCTTGATTGCGCGAATACCGCTTGCCCCGTCAGGCTCAAAATCAATGCCGCTGCACTTACAATTCCACGATACGCCATTCTTGTCCCCACTCGATATTGGAGCGAAGATGCAGAACAATCCCATTTTTATAAAGGGATTGTTCGAAATTCTCGTGTTTTTAGGGCCTTATTTAGTACCAAACATGCGGTCACCCGCATCCCCTAGCCCTGGAACAATATATCCATGGTCATTGAGGTGGCTGTCTACTGCGGCTGTGATGATCGGCACATCGGGGTGGGCCTCTTTCATCCGCGCGATCCCTTCGGGAGCCGCAAGCAAACACATGAAGCGAATGTTTTTTGCCCCTGCCTTTTTGAGCAGATCAATGGCCGCAACCGAGGAGTTCCCTGTCGCAAGCATCGGGTCCACGGCAATCACAAGGCGGTCTTCCAATTCAGTCGGCACTTTGAAGTAATATTGGACAGGCTGGAGGGTTTTTTCGTCACGGTAAAGCCCGACAAACCCGACGCGCGCCGAGGGGATCAGCTCAAGGATACCATCCAAAAGCCCGTTGCCCGCGCGCAAGATCGACACCAAAGCCAACTTCTTGCCATCGATCACGGGCGCGTCCATCGGCTCCATTGGAGTTTCGATGCGACGGGTCGTCATGGGCAGGTCGCGCGTCACTTCATAGGCGAGCAACTGGCTGATTTCACGCAGCAATTGGCGGAACTGCCCTGTCGATGCGCCCTTGTCGCGCATCAGCGTCAGTTTGTGTTGCACCAGCGGGTGGGTCACATGGGTCAGGTGGTCGGTCATTGGGCAGACTCCAGTTTTTTGGCAATGTTCGTGCGGGTGGCCTCGTCGCAATAGGCGGCCTTGAGAGCGGTCTGGTTGACGGCGGCAAAGTCTTCCTCGTCCCAGCCGAATGTCTTGGCAAGCATCTCAAATTCCGTGGTCATTGTCGTATGAAAGAACGGCGGATCGTCGGTTGATACGGTCACAGCCACGCCCGCATCGCGCAGCTTCTGGATCGGATGTGCGGCCCAACTTTTCACCGCATTCAGGGCCACATTTGATCCGGGGCAAACCTCGAGCACGATCCCTTTTTCGGCAATTTCGGCCAGCAGTTTAGGGTCGTGCACCGCGTTGATCCCATGCCCGATGCGGCCGACACCTAGATCGCGGATCGTGTCGGCAACCATATCAGGCCCGCCCCATTCGCCCGCATGACATGTCAGCGGCAAGCCTGCTTCGCGTGCCATATCAAAGCTATAAGCATAGTCCTTGGGGCGCCCGACCATCTCGGCCCCCGCCATCCCGAACCCAACGACAAAATCGCCGTAAGTCTCGGCGGCGCATTTGGCGGCTGTCTTGGCCTGCTCTGGCCCAAAATGGCGGATCGCGGTGATGATGCCCTTAAGCGTGATGCCCATATCGCGCTCCGCCTCGGAAGCGGCTTGGCTCATCGCAGCCAGATATTCGCGCCATGCGGTCACGTCGCCACCGCCACAAAAGTCAGGCGAAACAAAGGTTTCTGCGTAGACAACCCCATGTTTGGCGGTCTCTTCCAGCACGGCAAGGGTCAGGCGATAAAAGTCTTGCGGGCTTTGCAATGGCAGGCAGGCGGCGTCATAGGTGTTCAGAAATTGGTCGAAGCCCTGATAGGCATAAGCCCCGCGTTCATCGAAAATCTTGGAGATGTCGATCGTCTTTTCGCGGGCCAGACTGGCAATGAATTGGGGCGGGGCCGCCCCCTCCAGATGCAAGTGCAACTCGACTTTTGGGATGTTTTGAAAACTCATAAGAAGCTGCGTCCTTTGCCAGAATAGGGAACATCGAGGTGGGCTGCGACAGTCGCCCCGACATCGGTAAATGAGAGTTGCCCGAGCTGTCTCGGGCCGATCCCATGCACCAGCACAGGCACCCGTTCGCGGGTATGATCCGTGCCCGACCACGTGGGGTCATTGCCGTGGTCTGCGGTGATGATCATAAGGTCGCCCCTGCGCAATCTGGGCAGGATTTGCGCAAGCTCTGCATCAAACCACTCCAGATGCTTTGCGTAGCCCGCCACGTCGCGACGATGCCCGTATTCGCTATCGAACTCAACGAAATTGGCAAAGACAAAAGCGCCCTCTGGGGCCTCATCCACCAGATCATTGAGATGCGTCATCAGCTTGACGTCGCGGCCTTTACGGACCTCATCAATACCGCGCATAGAGAAGATATCTCCAATTTTTCCAATAGCATAAACAGGATTCCCCGCCTGATGCACAGCATCGCAGATCGTCTCGGACGGGGGCGCAATCGCAAAATCCTTGCGATATTCCGTGCGTTGAAATCCGTGCTCCGCATCGCCGATGAAGGGGCGCGCGATCACCCGCCCGACCTTCATCGCGTGTAAGGTCGGTGCGATATCCGCGCACAGTTTCAACAGCCGTTCGCGCCCGAACGTCTCTTCATGGGCCGCAATCTGGAGCACGGAATCAACCGATGTATAACAGATCGGCCACCCCGTTTTCATGTGAGTGGGGCCTTCTGTGGCGATCACCTCCGTGCCCGATGCATGACGGTTCGCCAAGATTCCTTCGGTGCCGGCAGATTTGCAGATCAACGCGGTAACTTCCGGAGGGAAAGCGGGTTCTGTTGTCGGGAAAGTATGCCACTCCCACGGCACGGGCACGCCCGCAAGTTCCCAGTGGCCAGAGGGCGTGTCCTTCCCATTGGAGATTTCGGTGGCCGCGCCCCAAGCGCCTGTGGGCGTCGCGTCCAGTCCTGTTGGGGTCAGGCCCGAGGCCAAGGTGATCGCCGCCCCCAGCCCCAAACCGTCCAGCATTGCGATCTGAAAAGGCGTGCCATTCGCGGCCATGGCCTGCGCAATATGGCCAACAGTATTGGCCCCCGTATCGGGCAAAGTCCCGTTAAAAAAGCGGTCGGCATCTGGCGCGCCGCCGATCCCCGCACTGTCGATCACAATCAGAAATGCACGAGCCATATTCAGGAAATCCTTTCGCGGATCAGCGGCGATATCTCCGGCTTTTGGCCGATTGTGATGGCTTTCAATATGGCCTGAGCGGCCTCTTCTGCATCTGTGTCGGTTGCTGCGTGAACTGTGCAAAGATGTTCGTTTTGTGAAACTTTCGTACCCAATGCGACCACATCTGTTAGTCCCACTGCAGGATTAATCCTATCAGTCTCGACCCGTCGCCCACCGCCAAGACCCACCACCGCAAGCCCCAGAGCCTCGCCATCAATGGCCGAAATGTATCCTGCTTGCGGGGCGGCCACGTCGCCGATCACGCGGGCCTTTGGCAGGTGCGTGCGCCAGTTATCAGCCATGTCGGAGGGGCCGCCCATCAAGGCAATCATCTCGCTGAAATGGGTCATCGCGCGCCCTGAGGCGATGGCGTCTGTCAGCTTCTCCTCCGCCTCGCCCTCCGCCTCACCGTGCAGCGCCAAAAGCCGCGCACCAAGAGCCACGGTCAGGTCGTGCAGGCGGGGAGAGGCGAGTTTGTTGCCGCTCAAAACGTCCATACACACCGCCACCTCGACAGCGTTGCCAAGCGCGGGGGCCAGCGGTTCATCCATATCCGTGACCAGCGCGGCGGTCGGGCACCCTGCCCCATTTGCGACGTCAACCAAGGCGCGCGCCAATGCTGTGGCCTCTGCTTCGGTTTTCATAAAGGCGCCCGAGCCGACCTTCACGTCGAGCACCAAGCCTTGCAACCCGGCGGCCAGCTTTTTTGACAGGATCGAGGCCGTGATCAGATCCACGCTTTCGACTGTTCCTGTAACGTCGCGGATCGCGTAAAGGCGCTTGTCGGCGGGCGCACTTGCCGCCGTCGCACCCACAATGGCGCAGCCGGTCTTGCGCAAAATCTGCTTAAGTTGCGCCGTCGAAACATTCGTCGAGACACCCGGAATGGCTTCGAGTTTATCAAGGGTGCCGCCCGTATGGCCCAAGCCGCGTCCCGAAATCATTGGCACAAAGATGCCGCAAGCCGCCAGCGCGGGCGCGAGTAAAAGCGACACAGGATCGCCCACGCCACCGGTTGAGTGTTTGTCCAGAACAGGGCCGTCAAAATCCCATTTGAGAACGTCACCGCTGTCGCGCATCCCCTCGGTGAGTGCGATGCGCCCCGCGTCGGACAGCCCGTTCAAACAAACCGCCATGGCAAAGGCACCCGCTTGCGCGTCCGACACAGCGCCCGTCGCCAAGCCATTGGTAAACCACTTTAATTCGGCATCCGAAGGGGTCTTGCCTCGCCGAATAAGTGCGATGATCGCGCGGGCATCCATCGGCTACACACGGCTCATGTAGTCGGCGTCGAACACACCAGGTAACAGCGCCGAAACGGTGGTTTGCAGCATCGCGCCGTCGGTCGTGTACAATGTCACGACGACGTCACCATCTGCGAATTCCGCGATTTTTTGGCGACAGCCGCCGCAGGGACTTACGGGTTGCGGGCTATCTGCAATGACCGCGACCTCTGCGATCCGCTTGTCGCCACCTGCGATCATGGCAGCAATTGCGCCTGCCTCGGCGCAAGTCCCTTCGGGATAGGCCACGTTTTCGACATTGCAGCCTGCATATACTGCCCCTGTCGTGGTGCGTATCGCCGCACCCACTTTGAACTTCGAATAGGGGGCGTGGGCGTTTTCGCGCACGGCGCGTGCAGTGTCTAATAAACTCATAGGGCAGCTCCTGATCTCGCTCAAGTTTGACCGTTTGGTCAGAGGTTTGCAAGTCAGGAGAACGTCGTGAACAACCCCGGCAAGGAGACTTCGAGCAGCGCAATATCATCACTGGGCGCGCTATAACGCGTGAGCATTTGCGGCGGGATCACGAATGCATCCCCCGCGCTCAGGCGGTATGGGTCTTTTCCCTCACCCTCAAGCGTCATTTCTCCTTCTAAAACAAAGGTAAAATGAATGTCTGCGTCGTGCTTTGACCAAACAGGATCGCCCTGCCCGCGCGTCACAACCTGAACGCCAGCGACGCCTTTGGTGTTCTTGGCGATCGTGGTGTCCCGCGCTTGAAACCCCTTGAGACGAAACGGCTTGAAGGTGCCCCCTGCCCCGACGTTATGCACAAACCGCTGCCCCTGCCATTCGCGGTTAGGGCGCAAATGCGGGGTCGGCAGGATCATCTCGTGGTCGATTTCGGTGATATGTTCGGCGGGCACGCCAACCTCGATCACCTCGATTCCATCAGAGGCCTCAAGCACGCGGTGGCGGATTTCCGGTGGCTGAATGAAACAATCGCCCGCCGTCAGGCGGATCGGATCGCCCTGATCCTCGTAGACCACGTCAACCCAGCCACGATAACAATAAATCAACTGAAACCCGACGCGGTGGAAATGGACCATATCAGGCACAGGGCCGCCATCAGGGATGCGAATATGGCTCGCGATAATCGACCCGCCAAGGCGGCTTGGGATTAAATCGCGGTAATGCATACCCGCGCGACCAATGACCCACGGCGCCTGATCCGCCAGTCTGCGCACGACAAAAGCGTGATCCGTGTCAGGCAAGATAAGCGGCGGATTGAGCGCATCGACAGTGATCTTCGTGCCACCCGGCGACGTCAACACCTTCGCACCATTTGCAAAATCGGGATCATCCGTCAGGATCGTGATATGCCCTGCGCCACCTTCGGTTTCCAACCGCACCCGCAAGCCGTGCCCAGAAAACACGGCAACCGACGGATCATCAGCAGGATAAATCATATCCAAACGCATTTTTAAGACTTTGGTGAAAAACCCAAGGTCGGCGCGCAGGTCTGTGGTGGCGAGGCGCACTTCGGCGCGCATTTCAGCAGAATCTGTCATAACGCGAACCTGTCGCGGCGCAGATAAATTTGCAAGAGCAGTCAATACATGCTTATTCATCGGGCGAGGCTTGCCGCTGCGGCAGAAAAGTAGTTTAACATTAAACTACATTGATCGGGAGAGACCAAAGATGGCTGATGATTCACATGATCGCGCGCGACAGGCTGCGCTAGATTACCACCAGTTCCCTAAACCCGGTAAGTTAGAAATTCGCGCAACCAAACCGCTGGCCAATGGCCGCGACCTCTCGCGCGCCTATTCCCCCGGCGTGGCCGAGGCCTGTCTGGAGATCAAAGCAAACCCCGACACCGCCCGCGACTTTACAGTGCGGGGCAATCTGGTTGGCGTTGTGACCAACGGAACTGCGGTTCTGGGCCTTGGTAACATCGGCGCATTGGCCTCCAAACCTGTCATGGAAGGCAAGGCTGTTCTGTTCAAGAAGTTCGCCAATATCGATTGCTTTGACATCGAGCTCAACGAATCTGATCCCGAAAAACTCGCCGATCTGGTCTGTGCGCTGGAGCCGACATTTGGCGCGATCAACCTCGAAGATATCAAAGCGCCCGACTGCTTTATTGTCGAAAAAATCTGCCGAGAGCGGATGAACATCCCCGTGTTTCACGACGATCAGCACGGCACCGCGATTGTGGTTGGTGCCGCCGCCACCAACGCGCTGCGCGTGGCTGGCAAGAAATTTGAGGACATCAAGATCGTCTCAACCGGCGGGGGCGCTGCGGGCATCGCTTGCCTTAATATGTTACTTAAGCTTGGCGTTAAGCACGAAAACGTGTGGTTATGTGATATCGAGGGTCTGGTCTATCATGGCCGCGAAAAGGAAATGACACCGCAGAAAGCCGAATATGCGCAGGGCACCACCCCTGCCACGCTTGGCGATGTGATTGCAGGCGCCGACCTGTTTCTGGGCCTGTCTGGCCCGGGTGTTCTCAAGCCCGACATGGTCGCCAAAATGGCCGATGTGCCGATCATCTTTGCGCTGGCGAACCCCAATCCAGAAATTGACCCGGATGCCGCCCGCGCAGTGAACCCCAAGGCCATCATCGCGACAGGCCGCTCGGATTTCCCCAATCAGGTAAACAATGTACTCTGCTTCCCCTTCATCTTCCGCGGGGCGTTGGATGTTGGCGCGACCGACATCAACGACGAGATGAAAATCGCCTGCGTTGAAGGCATCGCCGAACTGGCGCGTATGACCACAAGCGCCGAGGCCGCCGCCGCCTATTCGGGCGAAAAGCTCACCTTTGGGGCGGATTATCTGATCCCCAAGCCGTTCGACCCGCGCCTTATGGGTGTCGTGGCCTCTGCCGTGGCCCGCGCCGCGATCGAGACCGGGGTCGCCAAACGCCCCATCACCGATATGGAAGCCTATAAGAAAGGTCTCGACGGGTCGGTTTTCAAATCCGCCATGATCATGCGCCCCGTTTTCGAGGCCGCCCGCACGGTCGCGCGCAATATCGTCTTTGCCGAGGGCGAGGACGATCGCGTCTTGCGTGCCGCCCAAGCGATTATGGAAGAAACGACCGACAAGCCGATCCTGATCGGCCGCCCCGATGTGATCGAGCGGCGCTGCGAGCGCGCTGGCCTGAAAATCCGCCCGCTGGTCGATTTTGAGATCGTGAACCCCGAAAACGATCCGCGCTACTATGACTATTGGAACACCTACCACGATATTATGGCCCGCAAGGGCGTGACCCCTGATCTGGCCAAGGCTGTCATGCGCACGAATACGACGGCGATCGGCGCTGTGATGGTGCATCGCGGCGAGGCGGACAGCATGATCTGTGGCACCTTCGGGCAATTCCTCTGGCACCTGAACTATGTGACGCAAATTCTTGGCAACCAAGACCTGCACCCTGTCGCAGCTTTGTCGCTGATGATCTTGGAGGATGGACCGCTTTTCATCGCGGATACCCAAGTCCACCCAGAACCCACACCTGAACAGATTGCCGAGACCGTGATAGGTGCCGCGCGACACGTGCGTCGCTTTGGTGTCACGCCGAAAATCGCGCTGTGTTCGCATAGCCAGTTTGGCAACCTTGATTGCGATACCGGGCGCCGCATGCGGGCGGCGATGGCGATCCTTGACAGCCAGCCGCGCGACTTTGATTACGAAGGCGAAATGCACATCGACGCGGCACTTGATGTCGAGCTGCGCAACCGGATCTTCCCGAAAGCACATCTGCCCGGCCCTGCGAACGTGCTTGTGTTTGCCAATACCGACGCGGCCTCTGGCGTGCGCAACATCTTGAAAATGAAGGGCGGCGGGCTTGAGGTTGGCCCGATCCTGATGGGCATGGGCAACCGTGCGCATATTGTGACGCCATCTATCACACCACGCGGCTTGCTGAATATGTCGGCGATCGCGGGTACGCCTGTGGCCCACTACGGCTAAAAGAAAACGGGATGGCTCTTGGGGCCATCCCGTTCCTTTCTAAGGTTGAAATCCGACAATCTCACCTTTCGTCGTTACTTTTTGGGTGTCACTTTCGTTGGCGTGATGACCAATGCGGGTGGCGGCGAGGGTTGCCGCTTTTTCTTGAGGGGTTTGCCGTGTTTATCCAATGGTGATGCTCCTGAAAAGCAGAGGCGGCACAGTGTCGTCCTGTAATGCCAACCTTACGCGCCTCACTGCAAAAAGCAAATCATATTTGCAAATATTGCGCAAGATAAGCAAATTTCGAAATTTAGTTTCCAAAAATCACCTCCTTGCGATCAAAAATGCTGCACAATATTGAAAACAGTGACGGTCATTGGCCCTCAACCTCGCGGAGTCAATAAGTTGACATTGTTTTTCTGTTAGCGCCGCAACGAAGCTTGCCCATAGTCTGGCTGCTGCTTACACCTTTGACAGCACAACATTTGGGAGGATGAAAGATGGGCTACGCAGAGGTTTACAAAAGCTGGCAAGACGATCCAGAGACATTCTGGATGGAACAAGCGAGCGCGATCTCGTGGGACAAGGCGCCAACACGCGCCCTGCACGCCGAAAACGCCCCCCTTTACGAGTGGTTCAAAGACGCAAGCGTCAACGCCTGCTACAATGCCGTGGACCGCCACGTCGAACAGGGACGCGGCGACCAGACCGCTATCATCTACGACAGCCCGATCACGGGCACCAAATCCAAAACCAGCTTTGCCGAATTGCAGACGATGACCGCAAACCTCGCGGGCGCCTTGCAGGCCAAGGGCGTCGTCGCAGGCGACCGTGTTATCATCTATATGCCGATGGTGACCGAAGCCCTCGTGGCCATGCTCGCCTGTGCCCGCATCGGGGCTGTCCATTCTGTCGTCTTCGGTGGTTTTGCTGCCCATGAACTTGCTGTGCGGATCGACGACGCCACCCCCAAGGCGATCATAGCGGCCTCCTGCGGTTTAGAGCCGAACCGCATTGTGGCCTATAAGCCGCTGATCGACGGCGCGATTGAACAGTCCAAGCACAAGCCGGATTTCACCATCGTTTTGCAGCGCGAGCAGCACAGGTGTGACCTGACCCCAGGCCGCGACTTTGACTGGCATGACGTGCAAAAGGGCGTGACCCCTGCCGCTTGCGTCCCTGTCTCTGGCGATCACCCTGCCTATATCCTTTATACCTCTGGCACCACAGGCGCGCCCAAGGGCGTCGTGCGCCCGACTGCGGGCCATCTGGTGGCGCTGAACTGGACCATGAAATCCATCTATAACGTCAACCAAGGCGAGGTCTTTTGGGCCGCCTCTGACGTGGGCTGGGTCGTGGGGCATTCCTACATTTGCTATGGTCCTTTGATCGCAGGCATCACCACGGTCGTGTTCGAGGGCAAGCCGATTGGCACGCCTGACGCGGGCACCTTCTGGCGCGTGATCGAAGAGCATAACGTGCGCTCCTTCTTCACCGCCCCCACCGCCTTTCGCGCGATCAAGCGCGAGGATCCGAAAGGCCTTGAGATCAAGAAATACGATATCTCTTGTCTGCGCGCGCTCTACCTCGCGGGCGAACGGGCCGACCCTGACACGATCATCTGGGCGCAAAACATTTTGAGCGTGCCTGTCTACGACCATTGGTGGCAGACCGAAACGGGCTATACCATCGCGGGCAACCCAGCGGGGATCGAGGCGCTTCCCGTCAAGATCGGCTCACCCACTGTCGCGATGCCGGGATACGATGTGCAAATCCTTGACGAAGCAGGCCACCAGATGAAGGCGGGCGAACTTGGCGCGATTGCAATCAAGCTGCCGCTGCCTCCCGGTACATTGCCGACGCTCTGGAACGCCGAAGAGCGGTTCGTGAAATCCTACCTCACCACCTTCCCCGGCTACTACGAGACGGGCGATGCAGGGCTGATCGACGAAGACGGCTATCTCTACATCATGGCGCGCACTGATGATGTGATCAACGTCGCAGGCCACCGCCTCTCAACAGGGGCTATGGAAGAGGTCCTTGCAGGTCATCCCGACGTGGCCGAATGCGCCGTGATCGGGGTCACGGACGAGCTCAAGGGGCAATTGCCCTTGGGGTTTGTGTGCACGAACAAAGGCACGACCAAATCCGACGACGAGATCAAGGCAGAATGCATCATGCTGGTGCGCGACCAGATCGGCCCTGTCGCCGCCTTTAAGCTGATCACCGTCGTGGACCGGCTACCCAAGACGCGGTCGGGCAAGATCCTGCGCGCCACAATGGTGAAAATCGCTGATAGCGCGGCGTTCAAAATGCCCGCAACCATCGACGATCCTGCCATCTTGGACGAGATTAAAGCCGCACTTCAGCCAATGGGATACGCAAAAGACTAGAATGGGAAAGGGCTACCTCTGCGCATTCGGAGCAATCTGGGCGGCCCTTTTCATCGCGGTCAAACCCTACCCGTTGGCGTTGATCCCCGCCGCCATTGCATTGGTGCTTCTCGTCATTCGCGGCGCAAAACGCAGAGCCAACACATTACCCGCCAGCCCTGCACAAACAGGGCTGGCGCTTTCGTTTCATATGTCAGGCAGCGACGACATTTCTATCACCCTGACGAACATAACCGACGCAGCAATCACCCCACCTCCACTGCACATCTGGCTCTCAGCGACTGCCACTCCCGACGGCATGCCGGGATTTGGCGGCAACGGATTCAACGCCTTTCAAACCAATTTTGACCCGAACCCGATTGGTGTGCTGGACGGCGGGCAAAGCGTCACTTTTCCGATCAGTAACGCAGAGACGCCATTTACAGTTGTGCCATATACAACGCCGCTGCGAAAATTCAGCAGCCATAGCGATGAAGAGCACGCAGAACGGGAATCCCACCGCATGACCGTCGCACAAAAAGTCGCAAAACGGTTCGATGAAGCGCCATCCTTAGCAGCGCTCTTGCGACAGAAGGCAAGTCCGTTCTTTTTAGAGGCGCGGCTTGAAGGCTACCGACAGATCAAAGAACTCAATCTGCAACCCCTTAGTTAAACTGCTCGCTGATCAACCGCTCTTCCAACCCGTGACCCGGATCAAACAGAATACGGTGCGAAACCGCAGGTTCGGAGCGGATTTCAACGCTGAGAACATCCCGCACCGATTTGCCATCCGCATCGGCCATCACGGGGCGTTTGTCGGGCTCGATCACGTCAAAACGCACGACGGCGCGCTTTGGCAGCAAAGCCCCCCGCCAACGGCGCGGACGAAACGCGGCCATGGCTGTCAGTGCCAGCACATCCGATCCAATGGGTAGGATTGGGCCGTGGGCGGAGTAGTTGTAGGCGGTCGATCCTGCAGGGGTCGCGACCAATGCACCGTCGCAGACCAATTCCGCCATCCGCAACTTGCCGTCGACCGTGATCCGCAGTTTCGCGGCTTGCGGACCTGCGCGCAGCAAGCTCACCTCATTGATAGCCAAGGCCTTGTGTTCGGATCCGTCAACACATTGGGCGGTCATCACGAGCGGGTTAATCACCTCTTCCAGAGCATCATCAAGCCGTTCGGGTAGATCATCGGAGTGGTATTCATTCATCAAGAAGCCAACTGTGCCACGGTTCATGCCATAAACCGGCGCCGTGAGGGCTTGGGTCGCGTGCAAGGTGTGCAGCATAAACCCATCCCCGCCCAAGGCCACGATCACATCCGCCTCTTCAAGAGGGACATTGCCATGCAATTGCGACAATTCCTCCAAAGCCTGTTTGGCAAGGGTCGCATTGCTGGCCATAAAGGCGATTTTGGGACGGGCCATCGAGCGAAATCCTTTGTCAGTCAGATATTTGTCCCAAGTTCGGCAGGGAAACGCAAGGCGTCTATCGGAAACAGGTGGAGGCGCGTCCGCATCATATCGCGTCGTTTTGGCACTTTTGACCAGAGCGCCAATGGGATATGAGAGCAAAAACGTCCATTCATGTGACCAAAGGGAACATCACCATGACAACCAACCTTCGCGATTCTGGCTTCTTTGTCGAAAAACTCGAAACCCGTGACCCAGAGATCTATGCTGCGATGCGCGCCGAGCTTGGCCGCCAGCGTAATGAGATCGAATTGATCGCTTCGGAGAACATTGTCTCGGCGGCTGTCATGGAAGCTCAGGGCGGCGTCATGACGAACAAATACGCCGAAGGTTATCCGGGGCGCCGCTACTACGGCGGCTGCGAGCATGTGGATGTGGCAGAGAACCTCGCGATTGAACGCGCAAAAGAATTGTTCGGCTGTGAATATGCCAACGTGCAGCCAAACTCTGGAAGCCAAGCAAACCAAGGCGTTTATCAGGCTTTGCTGATGCCAGGTGACACAATCCTCGGCATGTCCTTGGACGCAGGCGGCCACCTGACCCACGGCGCCAAGCCAAACCAGTCTGGCAAATGGTTCAATGCGATCCAATACGGTGTGCGCCAGCAAGACAGCCTGCTTGACTATGACGAAGTGCAGGCCTTGGCCAATGAGCACAAACCAAAGATGATTATCGCAGGCGGCTCGGCCATTCCGCGCATCATCGATTTTGCGAAAATGCGCGAGATTGCAGATTCCGTGGGCGCGATCCTTTTCGTGGACATGGCGCACTTTGCGGGTCTTGTGGCGACAGGCCTCTACCCGTCCCCATTCCCGCATGCGCATGTGGCGACCACCACAACGCATAAAACCCTGCGCGGTCCACGCGGCGGTATGATCGTCACCAATGACGAGGATATCGCTAAGAAAGTGAACTCCGCGATCTTCCCGGGCATCCAAGGCGGCCCGCTGATGCATGTCATCGCAGGCAAGGCCGTGGCCTTTGGTGAGGCCCTGCGCCCGGAGTTCAAGAGCTATCAAGAGCAGGTCGTCAAGAACGCAAAGGCGCTGGCCGATCAGTTGATGAAGGGCGGCCTTGATATCGTCACAGGCGGCACCGATACGCACCTGATGCTCGTCGACTTGCGCCCCAAAGGCGTGAAAGGCAACGAGACCGAAAAGGCACTCGGCCGCGCCCATATCACCTGCAACAAGAACGGCATTCCGTTTGACCCTGAAAAGCCAACCGTGACCTCTGGCGTTCGCCTTGGCTCGCCTGCGGGAACGACACGCGGTTTTGGCGAGGCAGAGTTCCGCCAGATTGCCGATTGGATCGTGGAAGTGACCGACGGCCTGGCTGCAAACGGCGAAGACGGCAACGGCGACGTGGAAGCAAAAGTGCGCGGCGAAGTTGAAGCGATGTGCGCAAAATTCCCGATGTATCCAAACCTCTAATCGGTGCGATGGGTTAAAACCCATCATACAGAGTCAGGGCCGCCGCAGGACACTGTGGCGGCCTTTTGTCTGTCTGAACCGCCCCTTGTTTGCCGGAGACCCAGAAGTAAGGATACTGGGTTATAGAAAAGAACAAATGTGGAAACAGATATTCACCAGAGGTGCGCGAACGTGCTGTGCGGATGGTTTTCGA
>JAQXBV010000028.1 GCA_029252195.1 Yoonia sp. | reverse complement strand
GTAATCTTACACGTCCAATAACGCAGCCAAAAATAGAGCGTGTCACTCAGGAGGATCTTTCCAATGACTGCAATTACCTTGATCAAAGCATGGATAGCCTTCCGTGCATATAAGCGGCGAGCAAGGATCAATGTCAAAAAGCCATATCTCCAACAGCATGTATGCGGTAGCCAATACAACAGGAGTCAAAAGAACCCAGCCTATTATTCTCAGCGTCGACGCTCTGAACATTGTACAATCCGTATCAAGTTTTAACTCTCACAGCCAAGCTACATGAATCAACGGACAAGAACAGCAGCTACACAAACTTATCACAGGACACGACTTCGCGTGCAAAAGTATTGCTACAATGTTTCCCCTGAGTTTCCCCGGCAGGCACCATTGCTGGCTGATTATATGTAAGTTATTGATTTAATGGTGCCCCCACACGGACTCGAACCGCGGACCTACTGATTACAAATCAGTTGCTCTACCAGCTGAGCTATAGGGGCACTTTATGCGGCGGATATAGCAGTAGGTTGTTAGAAAGCGCAATGGGGTTTTGGTGAAAAAATGCATGTTTTTTTCGACGCTGTTTGGGGTGTTTTTTACGCGCAAAATCTGTGCAGCGCGCGTGTTCTGATGGATCAGTGAAAATCGCGGCTTTTGGGGATAATACGGGCGTTGCGCGGGTGGGTGTGCCGTGGTGCGCAGAGCAGACGGCGTGTGTCGCGGCTTTCCTCAGCGCTTGTAAGTCGTGTCAACGCGTCGGTCTTATCCTCAAGATGTTGCGCCACCACATGGATGATCTCGACATCGCGTTGTACATAGCCTTCGATCATCAAAAGCCGCGATTGCATGACGGTTTTACGATAGGTCTCCATCATTTTCGGCCAGACCACGAGATTGGCCACGCCAAACTCATCCTCAATGGTGATAAAGCACACGCCTTTGGCCGTGCCCGGTTTCTGGCGGATCAGCACGAGCCCTGCCATTTTAATCCTTTGCCCATGTCTTGCCTGTAACAATTGGTCTGTGGTCACGAATCCCTGTTTGGTCATCGATTTACGCAGAAAGGACATTGGATGAGCTTTGAGTGAGAGCCGCATGGTTTGATAATCCGCAACGACCTGTTCGCATGTGGGCATGACGGGCAGGGGGACACTCGCCTCTGATCCCTCGTCGGCCTGGTCTTGAAAAAGCGGCAGATCGGGCGCGTCGCGCAGGCCCTTTGCCTCCCAGAGGGCCTGCCTGCGGTCGATGAAGAGCGAGCGCATGGCGTCGGCCTCAGCCAAGCGGCGTACATGGGCGGCGGAGATTTTGGCGCGAGATTGCAGGTCTGTAATGTCGCGGTAGGGCTCTGTGCGGGCGAGCATGATCTTGGCGGCGGCATCGGCACGCAATCCGCTCACTTGCCGCAGACCAAGTCGTAGCGCCCAACCGCCTGTGTTGATCGGCTCTAACGTGCTGTCCCAGTCAGAGAAGTTGATATCGGGCGCACGCACCTGCACGCCGTGGTTTTGCGCGTCGCGCACCAGTTGGGCCGGCGCATAAAACCCCATCGGTTGGGAATTGAGAAGGGCGGCGCAAAAGGCATCGGGGAAGTGGCATTTGAGCCAGCTTGAGACATAGACCAGTTGCGCGAAACTTGCGGCGTGGCTTTCGGGAAAGCCGTATTCGCCAAAGCCCTTGATCTGATTGAAGCAACGGGTGGCAAAGTCAGGATCATAGCCGCGCGCGACCATGCGCCCGACCATCTTATCCTCCAACAGGCCAATGGTGCCTGTAGAGCGAAATGTGGCCATGGCCTTGCGCAATTGGTTCGCCTCTTTTGAGTTGAACTGTGCGGCTTCCATGGCGATTTTCATCGCTTGTTCTTGAAAGATCGGCACGCCGAGGGTGCGGCCAAGGATTTTCTTAAGCTCTGCGGGATCATGCGGGTCGGCAGGGGCGGGATATTCTACAGGTTCGATCCCCTGCCTGCGACGCAGGTAGGGGTGGACCATATCGCCTTGGATCGGGCCCGGGCGCACGATGGCAGTCTCGATCACGAGATCGTAAAAGGTGCGCGGGCGCAGGCGCGGCAGCATGTTGATCTGGGCGCGGCTCTCGATCTGAAAAACGCCGATACTGTCACCTTTACACAGCATATCGTAGACGCGACTGTCTTCTTGCGGCACACCCGCAAGGGTCAGATTATGCCCATAGTGCGCACGGATCAGGTCAAAGCATTTGCGGATACATGTGAGCATACCAAGGGCAAGAATATCGACCTTAAAGATGCCAAGCGCCTCGATATCATCCTTATCCCATTCGATAAATGTGCGGTCGGGCATGGCGCCATTGCCGATGGGGACGGTCTCCAAGAGAGGGGTTTCGGTCAGGATAAAGCCGCCCACATGCTGGCCCAAATGGCGCGGCATGCCGATCATTTGCTGCGCCACGGTGATGGTGCGGCGCAAGAGCGGGTCGGAAAGATCGAGGCCCGCTTCCGAGACGTGGGATCCGTCCAGATTCTTGCCCCACGATCCCCAGATGGTTTTCGACAGCGCGGTGGTCACGTCCTCGGAGAGCCCCATGACCTTGCCCACCTCGCGGATCGCCGAGCGGGGGCGATAGTGGATCACGGTCGCGCAAAGCCCCGCGCGATGCCGCCCGTAGGTTTTATAGATGTGCTGGATGACCTCCTCGCGCCGTTCATGTTCAAAGTCGACGTCGATATCGGGCGGCTCGATCCGGTCCTCCGAGATAAACCGCTCGAAGAGCAGATCGTTTTGCGCAGGGTCCACCGCGGTGATCCCAAGGCAATAGCACACGGCCGAATTGGCCGCCGATCCGCGCCCCTGACAGAGAATCCCTTCTTGCCGTGCGAATTTTACAATACTGTCGATCGTCAGAAAATAGTTTGCGATATCCTTGACTTGGATCATCGCGAGTTCTTTTTCAATCGTCGCGCTGACGTCCTCGGGGATGCCATCAGGGTAACGCTCGGCAGCCCCTTTGAGCGTGTTAAGCCTGAGCTGCTCAAGGGAGGTCCGTCCTTTGGGGAGCACCTCATGGGGGTATGCGTATTTGAGTTCCGACAGTGAGAATTGGCAGGCTTTGGCGATCTTGAGGCTGGCCTTGATCGCATGGGGCCAGCGGGCGAAAAGGCGGATCATCTCGGCGGGCGATTTGAGATGCCGCTCGGCGTTGGCTTGTAAAAGCCGGCCCGCTTTGTGGATGGTGGTCTTTTCGCGGATACAGGTCATGATGTCTTGCAAGGCGCGCCGCTTGGGAACGTGATAGAGCACGTCATTGGTCGCCAGAAGCGCGAGGCGGTGCGTGTCGGCGAGCGCGTCGAGCCGGTTGATCCGTGCCGTATCGCAGCCCGTATAGTGATAGCTGGCGGCGATGTGGCTCAAGCTCGGCAGGCGTTTGATCAGGCTAGGAAGCTGGCGGGCAAAGCGCGACAGGGCGCGGGGCGGGACAGCGATAAGGATGCAGCCTTCGGTATGGGCGGCGATGTCATCAAGGGTGAGGTCGCACACCCCTTTGGCTTGCCATGCACCGTCTGGATCGCGCATCCGTCCCTTCGAAATCAGCGCGCAAAGGCGGCCATAGGCGACCCGGTCACGCGGGTAGGCGAGGAAGGTTTCACCCGTTACAAGGGCGATCCGGGCGCCCGTGACGGGGCGGATGTTCACCGCTTTGGCCTGCGTGTAATGGCGCACGGCGCCTGCAAAACTGTTGATGTCGGCACAGCCAAGCTGGTCATAACCCTGCGCCCATGCGGTGGTCACAAGGTCCACAGCGTCCGACGCCCCGCGCAGAAAGGAAAAGCTGGTCGCAAGGCCGAGCTCGACAAAGGGGGTGGGCGGATTGGGCGTGAACGCGCCGTCCTCAGGGATGCTGCGACGCGGAAAGATGTGATCGGTCTCAGGCATGGGCATGAGGGGGCTCTGCCCCCGCCCTAAAGGGCCCCCCCGAGGTATTTGCGGCCAAAAGAAGGGGAGAGGTCGGGCGCCTTATCCCCGATGTGGGCAATAAGGCGCCTTCTCTTGGCGCGGTCATCGGCACCTCTGCCTGTACCGCAAATCCAGTCTGGCGGGTAATGGTTAAGAAAGGCTTGCTTCTTTTGGCCGAAAATACTTCGGGGGGACCGCCAAAGGCGGTGGGGGCAGCGCCCCCTAAACCCTTGAAAATCAATGCGCAGAAGGCGTGCCTTTGGGTCATGCGAAGACACCGTGCACAAACCAGCGCGGGGTATTGCCGCGCTGGTCGCCGAGCACACCTTCGCGGTAAAGCCAGAACCGCCGCGCGGTTTGGCTCTCGACGATATAGTAATCGCGCAGCCGCGTGCCGGGCATATCGCGCCACCATTCGGGCGCGATCCGTTCGGGCCCTTCAAAACGCACGACGCGGTGCGTGATCCGCCGCCAGACGAATTGCGCGGGCGGGCCTTCTGGCACGGCGTAGAGCACGCGCACCTCTTCTGGGTGTTCGAAAAGTTTGATCGGCCGTTTGAGGGCAGGGCTTTGTGCGGTTGTTGGCGCGTGTAGGGCTGTGGCCCAAACCTCGGCCCGCTCGGGGATATGGCTGGGGTGCGGTCTGGGCCGTGTGATCATTTTGGCCCCAAGCCGCGCCGAGAGCCTGTCGATCATCTGCGCGAGGGCCGCCCCTGTTTCGCTCTCACCATCAAGTCGTGATTGTTGCAGGTTCAGTTTCTCGATGACCGTGGCCGCAAGCGTGATCAAGTCAAAGCCGAAGCCGGGATCAATCTTTTCGAGCTTATCGTCGAAGAGTTTACGCAGATGGGTTGCGTCGCGACTGGCTTGTGCCGTGGCCACGCTGATCTCGCGCACCTCGCCATCGGTCCGAAAGACAGTCACGCAGATCCGCCGTGCCCCGAAACCAGACGTTGCCATTTGGGCGCAAAGCGCGTCGCATAGCGCGGGCAGGTGCGGAGTCGGATCTTGCACCGCTTTGGGCAGATTGGCCTGCACGATAAAGCGGGGTGGCTCCTCAGAGGCGCTGATTGGTTCAGCCAACCGCCCCAGCATTTGATCGAGCCGCATCAGCGGGTTTTGCGCCAAGCCCGCCCGACTGAACCGCCGCGCCAGTGAAATGCGCGGCACCGTGGCCAGATCGCCCACGGTTTTCAGCCCGAGCCGTTGCAGCAGTTGCACAGTCGCGCCGTCGATCCGCAGGCTGCGCACGGGCAGGGCGTTCATGCGGGCAATGAGCTCTGCGGGTGTGCAGATGTCGCGCACAGCCCCCGAGCGCGACAGTGCCCAAGCCGCCCCATGGGTGGGGGCTGTGGCAAGACTGGCCGACAGGCCTAGCCCCGCGAGCCGCGCCTCCATATCGCGCAGCATCATGGCCTCGCCGCCAAAGAGGTGGTCGGAGCCTGTGGTGTCGAGCACCAGCCCTGCTGCACCGTCCACGGCCGTCCAAGGGCACCAGCGCCGCATCCAGAGCATCAGCCGCCCAAGCGCCGCCTGATCGCCACCAATATCGGCGTATTCCACGCGCAGGGTCGGGCAGAGCGCCCGCATATCCACGATTCGCGCCCCGATATGCACGCCTGCCGCTGTTGCGGCGCGGTTGATGGCATAGACGACAGGCCCGTGTGCGCCTTCGCTGGCGAGCGCGATGGGCAGGTCTTCGGGGGGGCGTTGGCTGTGCTGCGTACACCAGCGCAGCCAGCGCTCCATGGCGAACTGC
The DNA here is from genome assembly GCA_029252195.1 of Yoonia sp. GTDB lineage: Bacteria > Pseudomonadota > Alphaproteobacteria > Rhodobacterales > Rhodobacteraceae > Yoonia. The sequence continues at coordinate 74,370 of JAQXBV010000028.1, read as the reverse complement.
GGCAAGTGGATCGCTGTGATCCGCCGCGTTAGGGCATCTGTGCGGGCATCTTTCAGAGCGGGGGCGTCTGGTGGGGTGACTGCGCCTGCGGCGACTTCCACCCGCCCAGCCGATTTGACCGGTCGCGCGTTTGGCGTGCCGATGGGGCTAAAGCTTTCGGGTGGTGTCTCTTGCGCAAGGGATGCGGGTGCGGGTGTCCTGATCTCGCTTTCCAGTGCCTCTTTGAGGGCCGCGATGGCCTTGGCCAATTGCGCGGGGTCCGCCGTTGTGGGCGGTTTGGCTGTGCTGGGGAAGGCAAGGACAGTAAGCTTGTCCTTGAGTGTCATGGTTTAGAGCGCCTCCCTTTGTAAGGGCGCTGTTTGCCAATCCAAACCATGCGCAAAGTGCAGCCCGTCCTTGTCGTGGTGCACCACCCATTCCCCTGTTTCCCGCCAGCGTGCCCGAAACAGCTCGGCACGCCACAGCCCCGTGCCCGGCGCATGTGCATCATAGGGGTTGTTCATGGCTGGCAGGGCGCTCACCCGCCACCGCAGCCGTGCCGCACTCAGGTTGGGGTGGCCTGCGTGCCGGATCAGCCATGCGGGCAGGTTTTGCGCCTCCGCCCTGAGCGCCAGCCGCTTGCTGGCCGTAAAGTCGAGCGCAGCAGGATCGCCCCAGACTTCGCCAATCACCCCGCCCAGATCGCGGCACCGCAGCCCTTCCTCCATGGTCCACAGCAGATCACGCGCGTTTGACACATCAACATGGATAATCTCGATCCCTACAGGCAGCCCCGCCAGATAGGGCCGCCCCGTCTCTTTGCGCGACAGCCTGTCTTGCACCCAGAGCACGGGTTTTTTCCCCGTTTTCAGATGTCCGAGCGCAAAAGCCGTGCTGGCCCCATCCGTCACGCTGTCCGAGAAAACCTCTGCCAAGGTGGCCTCGATTTGCGTGTTGTGCGCCCGTGCGCGGAGCAGGTCGGTGCTGGTTTTGGGCGGCACTTTTGGTCTCCTCTGCGGCTGTTGTTCTTCTTTTGTTCTACACCCGAGTCGTCCGTTTCGTCAATTCCAACTTCTGCTGTTGCGCTGGCTTTGGACTTGCGCCAGTCTGCGCATATGCGCCAATTTATCCTGCTCCTTTCCGTCTGTCCCTCAGCCCTCGTGGCGCAGATTCCTGCACCTGTTACTGATGCGGATTATGCCCCTGTTCGCTATGAAGAGGCGCTCTTGGGCCGTGACTTGTTTTACGATCCGATTCTGTCTGGCAACCGTGAGGTATCTTGCGCGACCTGCCACCATCCGCGGTTTGGCACAGGTGACGGGCTGTCGCTGGGGATCGGCGATGGCGGAATCGGCCTTGGCCCGATGCGCACCGCCGATCCGGCCAATATGCCCGAAGACCGCATCCCCCGAAATGCGCCTGCGCTGTTTAACCTTGGCGCTTATGAATTTACCAAGCTGTTTCATGACGGGCGCATTGAGGTTGACCCCACCCGTCCGGGGGGTATTCGCACGCCGCTTGATTCGGATATGGCGGTTGGCTTTGCCTCGCTTTTATCGGCCCAAACCATGTTTCCTGTGCTTAGCCCCGACGAGATGGCAGGGCATTACAACGAAAACGATATTGCCAAAGCTGTGCGCCAAGGCGTGCTGACAGGCGCAGGCGGGGCATGGGACATCATCGCCAAGCGCGTGGCGGCTTTTCCCGCTTATGCGGAGACGTTCCAAGCGGTCTATCCTGACCGCTCCGAGATTGCCTTTACCGATATTTCCAACGCGATTGCGGCGTTTATGGCATGGGAGTGGCGGTCTGATACGGCGCCTTTTGATGCGGTGCTGCGCGGAGATCTGACGCTTGAGGGGCAGGCCGCGCAAGGCATGGATTTATTCTATGGCGCGGCAGGCTGTGGCACCTGCCACGCGGGTCCGTTCCTGACCGACCAAGGCTTTCACGCCATGGGCCAGCCTCAAATTGGACCCGGCAAGGCGGCCGCCTTTGAGGATAACGCCCGCGACGAGGGCCGGTTTCGCGTGACGGGGCATGAGAGCGACCTTTACGCCTTCCGCACGCCGTCCTTGCGTAATGTGATGCACACGGGGCCATACGGGCACGCGGGGGCCTATAGTGATCTTACTGACTTCTTGGCCGCCCATGCGGACCCGATCACGGCACTTGGGACCTATGATATCAGTAAGGCCACCCTGCCAACGCTCGATGTGAACGATCTTGTCGAGGATTTCGCGCCTATCGCGGCTGCAGTTACGACGCCTGCGGTGCAGTTGTCTGAGAGCGACATTGCCACCCTTGTCGCGTTCTTGGAGACACTCTCGGACCCAACCGCCATGACAGGACGGCTCGGTATTCCGCAAACGGTGCCAAGCGGGCTACCGGTGACCTCTTCCGAGCAACAATAGGCCCGCCAGAGGCGGCTATGGGCGCAAGAGATGCGTCGTATCGGCAGTCAAAATGACCTCTGAAATCCGCCCGTCAGGCCATGTGACGCGGACCTGCGCCTCTGTCGCCTCACCCAGTCCAAAATGGAGCGGCCCCGCCTGACCGCTGGCGTGACCGCCCCCAACAGTAAACTGTTGGGTCTTGCCATTGACCGCCACACGGGCGCCAACTGCTTGGGTGTTCGGGCCGTCCATCTGTAAATCCAGCGCGATCCAATGACCGGTCTGGGCGGTGATGTTTCGGTAAAGCTCGATAGGTGCGCGGCGGTTGGCGACCAACAGATCAAGCCTGCCGTCCCCGTCGAAATCGGCCATGGCGGCGCCACGCGAGCGCTCTGTCGTGGCGATCCCTGCCGCTGAGGCGGCTTCCGTGAAGGTGCCGTCCGCGTTTTGCATCAACAGGTTATTGGGGTCAGCCATGGCCATCCCCGGCATCTGGTCCACATTGCCTTTGGCCAAGAACAGATCATCGCGCCCGTCATTATCAATATCGCCGAATTGGGCGTGCCAGCCTGTCGAGGGGCGGCCATCCTCGCCCGTATGGGGGCGGTGGGCATAGGTGCCAATGTCAAAACGGGCTGCGGCATAAGACCCGTCACTCTGGGCCAATTGCATCAATTGGTCGCCCATGGAGGTGAGCACAATCTCGTCGCGTCCGTCGCCCGTGATATCGCGCGAGGCAATGCCCATGCCCCAGAGCATCAGTTTGGGCCAGCCATCCTCGGGCGTCAAAAACCGCTTGGTCGCGATGTCCCACATCTGCTCTTGGCCCGCTTTGATATAGTAGTGGCGGTCGTTGGAAATGCGCAGGCGCAAGGTATCCGTTGCGTCATAAGCGGCCAGCATGGACAGGGCACAGAACCCGGGCTCCAAAACGAATTCTTCGTAACCTTGTGCCTGTGGCGCAAGGATGCTGTTGCTATCGCATGTGCCAAACGGACCATCGGGATCAAAGCGGTCCACATAGTTGCCAACAGCCATGGTCGGACGATCCCCCTCCCACCAGGCGCTAAAGCTGGTGGTCCAGTGGTCCCCTGATGGAATGTCCCAAGCGGCAGTCACATCGGTGAAGCTGCAATCGCCATGGCCCTGCAACACCCTATTGGGACCGACACGCATGACAAAAAGATCAAGGTTGCCGTCACCATCAATATCAAGCGGATAGGCCCCCGTTGTGCCCAAATTTTCGGGGAAATTTGTGGCCGTGAACTGAAAGTCACCCGCGTTTTGCCAAAGTGCGGCGGGGCTGGTCCCACCAGCTGCGAAAATATCGGGGCGCTGATCGTTGTTGCAGTCAAAGACCGAAACACCGCCGCCGACAAAATGCTCCCAGCCGCCCGTGTAACTGTGACCGTTCAAGGCGGCACTGTGGTCTTCAAAAAGCGGCGCGGCAAAGCAGGGGGAGGCCAAGAGGCACAAAAGAAAGCGGCGCATTATGCTTTGGTCTCCGACAGGGCGGCAGTGGTGATTTCAGATAGGGCAAGCGCTGTGGCACCCCGCGCCCAGACAAGATCGCCCCAGCCGTGGATTTCCACAGGGCAGGGCGCGCGGCCATCTGACAGGGTCAGGCTTTGCATGTCTTTCATCACCGATTCCGCATACAGGTAATCATAGCGCATCCGTTCCCCTGACAGAATAATCAGTTTCGGATCAAAGAGTTGCACGACGTTTGACAGCCCGACAGAGAGATAGCGCCCTGCGCGCTCAAAGATCGTGCTCGCGGCTTTATTGCCCGCTTTGGCCTGCGCATAGAGGGATTCGAGCAGCCCGTGTTGGCTCTGTGTCAGAGACGGCGCACGGTCAAGCGCCGTGGCCGCTTCGCGCGCAAGGGCATAATCGGCCAGATAGGCCTCAAGGCACCCGCGTTGCCCGCACCGACACAGCGCGCCGTCGAGTTGCACTTTGGTGTGCCCAAGCTCAAGGCCCATCCCGCGCGACCCGCGGAACAGGCGGTTGTCGAGCACAATCCCCATGCCGACACCGTGCTCGATCGTCACGACCGCAAAGTTCGACAAATCGCGCCCAACCCCGAACCACAACTCTGCCAGCGTCAGCATATTCGCGTCGTTATCGACAAAGAGCGGGCAGTCGTGCCGTGCGGCAAACCCCGCGCTCAGATCGACGTCGCGCGTGGTCAGGAACGGCGACCAGACGACTGTGCCGGTGATATGGTCCACAATGCCAGAAAGTCCGACCGCAACGGCACTGATCTGCGCAATGGTTTTGCTCGCAGAGGCCAGCAGGGCCGCGATCAGCGTGTCCATCTCGTCGAGAATAACGGCCAGATCCTTGCGCGGATGTGGCGTCGTGAAAGAAGCATCCGCGATAATATTGCCGGCAAAGTCGGCGAGCACGGCGGTATGGATCTCGTCCGAAAGTTTGATTCCGATCACATGCTTACAGTCTGGCACGACCTCAAGTGCGACGGGCGGCCTGCCGCGCCCTAGTTCTCGGGGCAGCCCCTCAACCTCGCGTAACATGCCGCCTGCGATCAGATCGGCGGTCAATGTCGTGGCCGAGCCGGGACTGATTCCCAAGGCGCGGGTTACATCCGCCCGTGCCGCCCGCCCAGACGCGCGGACATATTCAAAAACATGCTGCCTTAAAGTCGTTGTATCGCGCCCAAAAACGGGTAGAATCGTATCGCGCCCAAAAACGGGTAGAATCGGCCCGAAGCCCATAGGCTGACTGACCTGATCACCTTGTTTTATTGGGTCATTGTACATTTATTCACTCACTGAAATAAAAATGCTGCGACTGCGAAGTGGTTGGTGGCGTTTTTGCAGATTGGCGAAGAAATAGGCATTCGGCTAGTCGGAAAGTGAAAAAATTTGCGTTTTCCTTAAATTTTTATTTTGACAACTGAATTAAATAATACATGCTGTGAAAACGAGGCCCAATGGCCTTTGTTCTTGTATCTGGCAGGAACGCATATTTGGGAGGATTACATGCATAAGTCTATTATTGCCGCAGCGATTGCGGTTGTTGGTTTTAACTCTGCTGCTGTCGCTGAAGGCATGAAGATCGGTGTATCTTGGGCCAGCTTTCAGGAAGAGCGCTGGAAAATCGACGAAGCTGCAATGGTTGCAGCAATTGAAGCAAACGGCGACACATATGTGTCCGCTGATGCGCAGTCTTCATCTGCCAAGCAGTTGACAGACGTTGAAGCGCTGATGGCACAGGGCGTGAACGCTTTGATCATCAACGCGTGGGACAAAGACGCGATTGCACCAGCAATCGACGCGGCCGCAAACGAGGGTATCCCTGTTGTTGGCTACGACCGTCTGATCGAAGATGACCGCACATTCTATCTGACATTCGACAACATCGGTGTTGGCGCGATCATCGCAGAAACAGTCATGGCTGAAGTGCCAGCTGGCAACTATGCCATCATCAAAGGTGACCCAGGTGATCCGAACGCAGCGTTCCTTCTTGAAGGTATGATGTCTGTGATCGGTGATGCGGTCACTGCTGGCGACATCAAAATCGTTGGTGAAGCATTCTCTGATGGGTGGAAGCCCGAGAACGCACAAAAGAACATGGAGCAGATCCTGACAGCAAACAACAACATGGTTGATGCTGTTCTGTCCGAGAACGACGGCATGGCTGGCGGCGTTGTTGCTGCACTCTCCGCACAGGGTCTTGTGATCCCAGTGGGCGGTCAGGACGGCGACCTTGCTGCGATCAACCGCGTTGCACGCGGCGCACAGACCGTATCGGTTTGGAAAGACTCCCGTCAGCTTGGCACAGCAGCAGGCAACATCGCTTCTGCTTTGGCAGCAGGCGCGGCGCTTGACAGCATCGAAGGTGCAACCAAGTTCTCTGGCGGCGAAAAAGGCATTGAGTTGAACGCAATCTTGCTTGCGCCAACACCTTTGACACGCGCCAACCTGAACGTTGCAATCGACGCGGGCCACATCTCGAAAGAGCAGGCTTGTGAAGGCGCAATCGCTGGCGTTGCTGGCTGCGAATAAGCCGACTTAGGCAAGCGCCGGGCTGGTCCCGGCGCTTGCCACCCCCCCTTTTTTTGATTTCCCCCTGATCCGGCCTTTACAGGCCGCCTGATACGTATGGCTTGCCTATGCGCGCGGCCGATTGCGTATGCCTCTCAATGAATGGACGAGGACATGACAGACAGCAAAACCACAAATCCCGCAACCCAGACGAATATGTCTCCCGTGGCCAAATTCCTGCGTGCCACCGAGCTTGATACACGTTTGCTGGGCATGTTCGGGGCGCTCGCGCTTATTTGGCTCGGCTTTCACTACTATGGTGTGATTTTCAACGATTTTGGTGCATTCCTGACCGCTCGTAACCTGTGGAACCTGTCGGTTCAGACCTCGTCGATCGGGATCATGGCTACGGGCATGGTTCTGGTCATCATCACCCGCAATATTGATTTGTCCGTCGGCGCGCTTGTGGGCGTGACAGGGATGACCATGGGGATTTTGCAGGTCGATATTTTGCCGGCCTATTTGGGTCTCGGCAATCCCGCGATCTGGATCATCACCGTCATTTTGGGGATCACCCTTGGCGCGACAATCGGGGCGTTCCACGGCTGGCTGATTGCCTATCGCGGGATCCCTGCGTTTATCGTGACGCTGGGCGGTTTGCTTGTCTGGCGCGGGTCGGCGTTTTTGGCCAACAACGGCAAGACGATTTCACCTGTGGATAGCACATTCCAACTGCTTGGCGGTGGTCCTTACGGGGCGGTCGGCTCCACTGGGAGCTGGATTGTTGGTATTCTGGCTTGCTTGGGCATCCTGTGGCTGACCGTCTCTGGTCGTCGTAACCGCCTGCGTCACGAGTTTGCCTTGCGTCCGATGTGGGCCGAGATATTTGTGAGCGGGGCTGCGATGGCGATGGTCATCGGGGCGGTGCTTCTTGTGAACTCCTACCCTTGGCCGATTGGTATCGTGAAGCAATACACCGAAGCCAATGGTCTGACGATCCCAGAAGGTGGCCTGTTTATCAGCCACGGTTTCGCAATCCCTGTTCTGATCTTGGCGGGCGTTGGCATCATGATGACCATTCTGATGACCAAGACCCGTTTTGGCCGCTATGTGTTTGCCATCGGCGGCAACCCTGAGGCGGCTGCCTTGGCAGGGATCAATGTCAAATGGATGACGCTGAAGATTTTCGCTTTGATGGGCGCTTTGGCTGGTCTCGCTGGTGTGGTTGCCTCGGCACGTCTGAACTCGGCCACAAACGCGCTGGGTGTGCTTGACGAGCTTTACGTCATCGCCGCAGCCGTGATTGGCGGCACAAGTCTGGCGGGGGGCGTTGGCACGATTTACGGCGCAATCCTTGGGGCGCTCGTTATGCAGAGCCTTCAGACGGGCATGGTGCTCATCGGTTTCGACACCTCCGTGCAGCAGATTGTCGTCGGATCGGTCCTTGTTCTGGCCGTCTATCTTGACAACCTTTACCGCAAACGCACCAAGTAAGGGGCAAAGATTATGACTGATACAAACAAAACTCCACTTGTCGAGTTGCGCGATATGTCGATTGCCTTTGGCGGGATCAAGGCGGTGGACCATGTGTCGATTGATTTGCACGCGGGCGAAGTTGTGGGCCTTTTGGGCCATAACGGCGCGGGCAAATCAACGCTGATCAAATGCTTGTCGGGGGCCTATCAGGCAGATAGCGGCGAGATCTACATCGAAGGCAAAAAGGTCAATATCGAGAACCCACGCGACGCGCGGGCGCAAAATATCGAAACGATCTACCAGACTCTGGCCTTGGCCGACAACCTTAACGCGACGGCGAACCTGTTTCTGGGCCGCGAGTTGGTGAACCGCTTTGGCATGGTTGACGAGGGCAAGATGGAGGCCGAGACCCGCAAGATTATGGCCCGCCTGAACCCCAACTTCCGTAAGTTCAACGAGCCTGTCTCGGCGCTTTCTGGTGGTCAGCGCCAGTCGGTGGCGATTGCCCGCGCGGTCTATTTCAACGCGAAAGTCTTGATTATGGACGAGCCGACAGCAGCACTTGGCCCGCATGAAACCCAGATGGTGTCGGAACTCATCCAAGAGCTGAAGGCGCAAGGTCTTGGCATCTTCCTCATCGAGCATGACATACAAAACGTTATGCAGCTTTGCGACCGCGCGGCGGTGATGAAGAACGGTCAGATGGTTGGCGTCGAAAACGTCGCGGATGTGACCGAGGACGATATCCTTTCGATGATCATTCTGGGCAAGAACCCCAAGAAGGCCACCTAAATGTATATCGGGCTGGACCTTGGCACGTCTGGCCTGAAGGCCATTCTTATCGACGACGCGCAAGACATTGTGGCCGAAGCCTCGGCCCCTTTGACGGTGCAGCGCCCCCATGCGGCTTGGTCCGAGCAAGCGCCAGCCGATTGGGCGGTGGCCTTTAACACAGTGATGGGCGGATTGGGCGATAAGGTGTCGCTGGACGCCGTGCGGGGCATCGGCTTGTCGGGTCACATGCATGGCGCGACGCTGGTCGATGCACATGGCGAGGTTTTGCGCCCATGTATGCTGTGGAACGATACCCGTTCGGCTGCCGAGGCGGCCGAGATGGATGCCGATCCTGCGTTTCGGGCGCTGACGGGCAATATCGTTTTTCCCGGATTTACCGCCCCAAAGGTGGCATGGGTCCGCAACAATGAGCCCGCGATTTTTGACCGGATCGCCAAGGTTTTACTGCCCAAAGACTATCTGCGCTTTTGGCTGACCGGCGAGGCTGTGGCCGAAATGTCGGACGCTGCGGGGACAAGTTGGCTTGATTGTGCCAAGCGCGATTGGGCGGATGAATTGCTGACCAAATGCGGACTGACCCGTGAACAGATGCCCCGATTGGTCGAAGGCTCGCAAGTCTCTGGCGTCTTGTGTGATGACCTTGCGAACCGCTGGGGCTTGCGGCGTGGCGTGGTGATCGCGGGCGGTGGCGGCGACAACGCGGCAAGTGCTGTGGGCGTGGGCGTGGTCAAGGCGGGCGACGCCTTTGTCTCGCTCGGCACCTCGGGTGTGCTTTTCGCTGCGTCAGATGCTTATCAACCTGATGCGGCAAGTGCCGTGCATACATTCTGCCACGCTTTGCCAGACACTTGGCACCAGATGGGGGTCATCCTGGCCGCCGCTGATGCGCTGAACTGGTTTGCCAAAACGGTCGGGCAAGATCCGAAAGACCTGACATCGGGTCTGGGGAAATTGCAGGCCCCCAGCCGCGCGTTGTTTCTGCCATATTTGGGTGGCGAGCGGACCCCGCATAATGATGCGAATGTCCGTGGTGCCTTCCTGCATCTGGATCACAGCGATGATACCGCCGCACTCACGCGGGCGGTGTTGGAGGGGGTCACACACGCGTTTGTCGACAACTTTGAAGCGCTGAAATCGACGGGCACGCAGATCAATCGGTTGATTGGTGTCGGTGGCGGCACGAAGTCGGACTATTGGGTCAAGGCAATCGCCACGGCTTTGGATATGCCTGTTGAATTGCCCGTTGCCGGTGATTTTGGTGGCGCCTTCGGTGCTGCCCGTTTGGCGCTGATGGCCGCAAATGGCGCGGGGGCCGAGATTGCAACAATTCCGAAGATCGAGCGGGTCATTGAGCCCGACACAAGTTTAACCGGCGCTTTCCGAGACGCCCACACAAGATACCGCGCGAGCTATGCCGCGATTAAGGACCTGACATGACCGATTTTTTCAAAGGTATCCCGCAGATCAAATATGAGGGGCCACAGACCGAGAATGATTTTGCCTTCCGTCATTATGACGCCGAAGAAGTGGTCATGGGCAAAAAGATGAAGGACCATCTGCGCTTTGCTGCGGCCTATTGGCATTCGTTCGCATGGTCGGGTGGTGATCCGTTTGGCGGCCAGACATTCGAACGCCCTTGGTTCGGCGACACGATGGAAGCGGCCAAGCTGAAGGCCGATGCGGCCTTTGAGATGTTCCAGATTTTGGACGTGCCATACTACTGTTTCCACGATGCCGATGTGCGCCCTGAGGGCGCTGATTTTGCAGAAAATACGCGGAACCTTGAAGAAATCGTCGACTATTTTGCTGAAAAGCAAGCGGCGACGGGCGTGAAATTGTTGTGGGGCACGGCGAACCTGTTCTCACACCGTCGGTTTATGTCGGGTGCTGCGACAAACCCTGACCCCGAGGTCTTTGCCTTCTCCGCCGCGACGATCAAAACCTGCATTGATGCCACCATGAAGCTCGGCGGTGAAAACTATGTGCTCTGGGGCGGACGTGAGGGCTATGAGACGCTTTTGAACACCGACTTGGGGCGCGAGCGCAAGCAAGCTGGGCGGATGCTCCAGATGGTCGTCGATTATAAGCATAAGATGGGTTTCAAAGGCGCGATCCTGATTGAACCCAAGCCGCAAGAGCCAATGAAACATCAGTATGACTACGATGTGGCGACGGTCTACGGCTTCCTCAAAGAGTTCGGTCTTGAGGGGGAAGTGCAGATGAACATCGAGCAGGGCCATGCAATTTTGGCAGGCCATTCGTTTGAACACGAGCTGGCGATGGCGCGCGAATTGGGCATCTTTGGCTCGATCGACATGAACCGCAATGACTACCAATCTGGCTGGGATACCGACCAGTTCCCCAACAACGTGCCCGAAATGGCCTTGGCCTATTACGAGGTGCTGCGGGCAGGTGGGTTCATCACGGGCGGCACCAATTTTGATGCCAAATTGCGCCGTCAGTCGCTGGATGCAGAGGATTTGATCCTCGCGCATGTGGGCGGCATGGATGCCTGTGCGGCAGGTCTCAAGGCCGCAGCGGCGATGCTGGAAGACGGCAAGTTGGAGGCGGCACGCGATGACCGCTATGCAGGATGGGAGACTGCAGAAGGCAAAGGACTGATGGCGTCAGATTTGGATGAAATCGCGTCTAAGGTATTGAATAATAATATCAATCCTGCGCCACGCTCTGGCCGTCAGGAGCGGCTGGAGAATTTGGTCAACCGGTACCTCTAGGCCTAGTTACTTTGCGCGCGCCCTCATACGTTTGACATAAACGGGGGGCTGCGCGTGATCCGGGCGCTATTTCAGGCAATGGGGCACGAGTATCTGGACCTGACGATCACGTCGGGCCCTGATTTTGTCGTGTGCATCATGGAGCGCCCTGCCTTGTGGATGGAAGCAGAGGATCTGGCTGCGTTGCGGCAACAGCTGTTTGCTGTGGCGTCCAAGACTTTGCCCGCCGGATCATTGACTTACGGTGTGTTTGAAAAGGGCGGAACCCGCCTGTCGGAGACGATCATCACACTTGTCTTGGACCCAAGCGGCGCACCGGTTGCGTTTAACGCGCTGGCCCCGATGCAGGTCGATTCAGCACCTGCGCCCGTCGAGGTGTTGCATCTCGGGCTTGTCATGGTGGACCCCGCACACCGGCAGCGCAATCTGAGTTGGGTGCTTTACGGGCTGACCTGCTTTCTGATCTTTCTCCGCCGTCAGTTTCGGCCCATTTGGGTGTCAAACGTAACCCAAGTGCCTGCGGTCGTGGGTATGGTCGACACCACGTTTGCAGCCGATTGGCCCGCACCGCGGGCAGCTCCGCGCAAGCTTGCGCATTTGATGCTGGCACGCGCGATCATGGCGGATCACCGGGCGGTGTTTGGCGTGGGCGCGGATGCAACCTTTGATGAAGAGCACTTTGTGATCAAGGCGGCCTATGGTGGCGGATCAGAGGCGCTGCAAAAGACATGGGATGACGCCCCCAAACATCGGGCCGACTATTATAATGCGTTTTGCACCAATATGTTAGACTACGGTCGTGGCGATGATCTGTTGCAGTTGGGCCAGATGAACCTTGCCGCAATGCGCCAATATTTGAGCCGCTCGGTGCCGCAGTCTGCGCTTTTGGCCTTGCTTGGTGCGGGCGGGCTTGTCGCGCTGCGCCTTGTGGTCTTGCCCGTGGTCTATTGGGCCGATTCGCGCAAAGCTTGGCGGGATTTGCGGCCTTTCCAGGGGGGGCGTCAATGATCGCCGCAGCCAATATTCTGACGGACCTTTATCTGTCGCTCGCGGCACTTGCAGGGCTCGTGATTTTGCAGGTGTCGCTCAAGGCAGGTGTCCCCGATGACCCGCTGGTGCGGCGTCTGGTTTTCGGGCTGCGTGTGGGCATGATGCTTTTTGCGGGCCGCGCTTTGATCGTCGTCACAGGCGGTCAAGGCTTTCGGTTCTTGGTGCTGCTTGCGGCGGCTTTGGTGCCATTGGCGGCGCTGCTGATCACGGAAGGGTTGCTGCGCCGCCATGCTCCGCCTTTTGCCAAGGTGCTGATCGGGGGTGGTGCGGCGGTGTTCGGGCTGTCTGCGTTTTGGGTTGGCGCAAGCATTGATCCGCCCCGTTTGATTGGCTTGCTCGCGTTTCAGGTCTTTGGGTTTTGCTTGTCAGGTTGGTTGATTTACACACGCGATGCCGCCAGCCTGAGTATGGCCGAGAACCGTATGGCTGTCAGATTGGGCTTGACGATTTTGTTGCTCATGCCACTGGCCGCGACAGATTTTCTGCTGGTTGTCCTGCAGTTGCCAGTCCAGATTTCGGCGATTGGCGTATTGGTTCTGTGCTGGATCGCGTTGGGATTATCGCGCACGCACGAGGGCCACAGGCGCAGCTATGCGGCGCTGGCGGTCATGCTTGGCGCGAGTTTCGCGACGGGGGCGTTTTTGAGTATGCTGGCGGGGTTGCAGGTGAGCGGTGCGGTCTTGGTCATTGCGGTGATCATGGCGATGGTGCTTGTCTTGGCTTGTGCCGCCGTCGCCCGCGATGGCCGCGCTCGCGGCCAGACCGAGAGCCTGATGGCGCATATGGCACAAGCGACGGGGACCGATCCGCTCGCGTTTCTGCGCGGCCTGCAATCGCACCCTTTGGTCAGCGGGGCCGTGATCGTCGATCAGGCCGCTTTGGCAGGGCTTGACCCTCGCGTCTTGGACCGCATCTTTGCGGCCGCACCAGTCTTGCAACAGTCGGCACGTCCTGCCTTGGGGCCTGCGGCAGAGGATCATATGGACCACCTTGTCACCCGTTATGGCGCGACCCATATTCTGGATACGGGGTTGGTGCCGCGGTGTTTGGTGGCCTTGGCGATGCCTGCGTTGCACACCTCGGCGCGCGCGCAAGTCGAACTGCGCGCCGTGCAGCGTATGGCCGCCCTGATGGCGCAAGCGGAGCAGGGCAAATGATAGCACAGTCACAGTTCGAGACCGTTGTCTCGCGCGCCAATCTCGCCCCGTCGATCCACAATGCCCAGCCAAGCCGATGGCGGTTGCGTGGCGACGTGATCGAGGTCGCGGTCCGCAATGATGTGATCTTGCCTGCCGCCGACCCGTCGGGCGAAAGCGTGGGCCTGTCCAGCGGTGCGGCGGTCGAGGCGACGGTGATCGCCCTGAGCGCGCTGGGCTTTGCCGCGCAGGTCTCGGACCTCTGGGCCGACGCGGAAAGTCATCATTGGGCGGGGCACCGCATGGGCGCGCGTATTGCGCTGTCGCGGGGCGCTGTTGCCGATCCGCTTGGCCGTCAGCTTGCGCATCGCTTCACTTGGCGCGGGCCCTTCGGGGCAGAGCCGGTGCGGCTATTGGGCTGGGCGCGGAAAAATATGGTGCTTGTGGTCGATGAGCCCGCCCGCCGCTGGCTGGCCCAGCTGAATGACGCCGCAAGCTTGAGAATTCTGCGTGATCCTGCGTTCCGCGCCGAGCTGTTGGGCTGGATGCGGCTCGACGCGGATCATCCGCGCTCCGGCTATGATGGCTTGTCGTTGGCCGCCATGCGCATGGACCCGAAGGTCGCGCGCAAGGTCCGGCTTGGGTTTGGCCCGATATGGCGGATATTGGACATGCTGGGACGCACCGCTGCGCTGACGGCGGAGGCTGATGTGACCCTGACGGCCCCGGTGCTGGCTTGTTTCAATCGGCCTGCAGCGGAAACGCCGATTGCATCTGGGCGGGCCTATCTGCGGCTTTGTCTGGAGGCGGCACAATTGGGGATGGCTGCTTGGCCGATGGCTGCTTTGAGTGACGATGTGCAGGCGGCTCGGCAAATCACCAAACATTTCGCAATCGGGCCAGAGCGCAAACTTGTGCAGGTTTTGCGGCTTGGGGTGCCAATAGGGGGGCAGACGCCGCGTGCACGGCGTCCGCTGTCAGAGCTAATCGGCTCTTAGGCCTCGTTAAACGCGCCGTATTTGCCGCCATGGAACACCAAAGGCGCGCCGCCGTTGTGGTGCGCTTTGGTCACCAGCCCGACAATGATCGCGTGATCGCCCGCGTCATGGGTTGCTTCAAGGTTGCATTCAAAGGACGCAAGCGCCCCTTCGATGATCGGCATGCCGCAATGCGACAGATGGGTTGGCACCTTTTTGATCGCGGTTTTGGACTCGAGGATCATTTTGCAGATATCAAGCTGGTCGGCGGCCAGAATATGCACCGCAAAGCGCCGCGATCCGTGGAAATGCTCGAAGCGGTGTGATCCTTTGGCTGGCGACCAAAGCACAAGCGGCGGATCAAGCGAGACAGATGAAAAGCTATTGGCGACAATGGCGACAGGCCCGTCGGGGCTATCGGTTGTCACGACCGTGACCCCAGTGACGAAACTCCCTAACGCGGCCCGAAAGCTGTCTGGGTCTTTGGACGGGTCGAAGGCTGGGGTAGGGTGGGCGTCCGTCATAAGCGTCGTCTCCTTAGGTTATATCTGTTTCTCACGTTATACCGATCTGCCCGCACCGCAATGCATTCTCTGCGTTTTTTGTTGCAGTCCTAAGACTTTGGCCAAGGGTTTGCGATTAGTCCCTAGACTTTTGTGCCCTGGCCTGTTGAGTTATTGCGAATTGCGGCCCGCAGGGGGACCGCGTTAATTGAGATTGACTGATGGCTTCTGAACTCCAAGACAACCTGACCGCCTTTATCGTTGAGACCACGGGCATGTCGGACGACGAATTCGACGCGGACACGCCGCTTTACTCCGAGGGCTATATCGACAGTTTCGCGCTGACGACGATCATTTCCTATCTGGAAGAGCAGGCAGGCCGCGGCATCCCCGGGGATGATGTAACCCTTGAGAATTTCGACACTGTTGAGAAAATGGTCGCCTATATGGGCCGGATGGCCAGCTAGGCCTTGGGGCTATGCATGGCGGCAAGGGCCTTGCGGTCAATCTTGCCGCTGGCCGAGACTGGCATCTGGTCGAGCACGATAAATTCGCGCGGGATCATATAGCCAGGCAGGTGCAGGCGACAGAGCGCGAGTAGCTCTTTCACAGGCGTTAGGGGCGCGACCAAGAAGGCGATGATGTGATCGGCTTGCCCCTGATGTGCGGGCGGCCAAGCGATGGCTGCGACCTCCGGGCATCCGCTGACTTCGCGCAAGACCTTGTCGACCTCCATCAATTCGATCCGAAATCCGTTGATCTTGACCTGATCGTCGATCCGTCCGCGGAAGAGATAGCCATGCGCCGCGCTGCGCACGACCAGATCGCCCGTGCGATACGTCCGGTTGCCGTCGGGCGCAGTAAAGAAGGCCTTGTTGGTCTGGGTCGGGTTGTCGATGTAGCCCGCGTGACTTGACTGCCGCCAAGCTGCAATTGCCCCTCGTTGCCGTCACCTTCAATGGTGCAGACCTGTGTGCCGATGGGGCCACCTAAAGGCACCACGACCTCGCCGTCCATATCAGCAACGCCTGTGAACTCTTTGACTGTAACGGCGATTGTTGCCTCGGTGGGGCCGTAAAGGTTCCAGATTTTTGCCGCTGAGGCAGATCGTGAGAAGGCCTCGGCCAAAGCCACAGGTAGCGCCTCGCCGCAAAAGAGCGCGGTTCTGAGCGGCGCGAAAGTATCTGGCGTCAATTGCCCGATCCGTTGGCAAAAGCTGGCCAGTGACGGCACAGAGAACCAATGGGTGATGTCGCGCTCTGCCACGAAATCGGCAATCGCGAGCTTCATCTTTCCGGGCAACATGGTGAGTTGCGCGCCCGACGTGAGGGTCACAAAGATATCGTGCACAGAAAGGTCAAAGGACAGCTCGAAGAAATGCGTGGCCCGATCATGTGGCCCGATATTGGCGATGGGGGCGATGCCGTCGAGATAGGCCAGCAGGTTGCTCTCAAGGATGCGCACGCCTTTTGGCGTGCCCGTCGTGCCAGAGGTGAACATCGAATAGACGGTGCTCGGGTCGCGCGATTGCGGTCGCGCAAAGGTGCCCGATTGTCCGCCGTTGGCCAGCACATCGCCATCGCCATTGAGCAGGATTTGGTCGCTGGAAAGCTCCTCCATCAAGATACGCGCCCGTTTCTCGTGGCGGGGCGAGCAGATGATCGCGGCGGGTGGCTCTTGTGCGCAAATGGCAGTGTGCCGTGCGATGGGGAAGTTGGGGTTGAGCGGCAGATATCTGCGCCCTGACAGGATCGTGCCGATGATGCCAACGATACTGTCAAGATCATGCTGGGCGTAGATGCCAACCACATCGGTCGCGCTGATTTTCGCATCGAGGGCCAGTGCAAAATGCGCGGCCTTGGCGTGAAGGTCGGCGTAAGTATAGGTCTCGTCGTTGACCCAAACCGCGGGCAGGGCAGCGTAAGCCTCGAAGGAGGCGAACAGTCTGTCGCGCAAAGTCATGGTTTAAGCCTCATCCACTGGAAATTCGAGGATACGGACATTCTCGGCAAAGCCTTGCTTGTCCCAGAACTGCACAGCTGGGCCGTTGGTGGCGATCACGCGGGCTTGGATGCGCTCGGCCTTTAACGCGCGCATCTGTGCCACGGCGCGCTTGACGAGGTGATAGGCTAGGCGTTGGCGCTGGCCTGACGGGGCGACATAGACCTCTTCAACAGAGCCAATTGCGGTTTTGGTCATGCCGGGCACAGTGCGGATCACAAAATAGATATAGGCCGCAATCCCGTCAGGCCCGACTGCCAGCAGACAATGGGACCGCCCGCCGCGCATGATCGCGGCCGTTGTGCGGGCAATGGCACCGTCATTGTCGAGCGGAATATCGAGCAGACCCGCGTCAACTTGGGTCTGGAAGAAGTCAGCGCGCATTTGGGACAATACGGCGGCGTCATCCGCGCACACAGGGCGAAAATCATAAGTTATCTGCGTCATGGGAAACCTGTGCCTTTACGGAATAATGGTTACTGCTGCGCCTATTGGGGCAACTACGACGAGGCGAGTTTTCGAGAGCGGGCACATGAGGCTGATTTCATTGTGGGGATCAATGCCGCCGAAGATTTGCTGCGCCATTCCGTCGAAAATATGAAAGCGGATTACGGCGACAAGTTCGTGATGATCCCGATGATCTGGCTGAACGGGTTGACCTCATTCGAGATGTTTTCGATCAATGGGCAAAATACGTTTTTCGGCGAGGCCGATTTGGTTGAGGCCGCAAAGGCCACTTCTTTTGAGGATATGACCAAGCGGTTTTTCCGTGGTGAGTTGCAGACCGATACACAGGCCCGTCTGGACGAAAGTCTTCGGGTGCTGGCCGCCTCCGAGCAGGACACAATCAAGATTTCGGATTTCATCGCCGAGAATTACCAGAACTTTCCTGTGGCCTTTGCCGTTGCCCACCCCGCACCGCCCGTGATTGCGGAGCTCTTTGTGCGGCTGGTCGCAAAGCTCGACCTTGGGGCCTATTACGATCATGATCTGGATGCCTATCAGATCGGGCGTCTGGCGCTTCCTTTGGGCAATCGCGCTTTTACCCCCTACGACGTCGAGACGCTGGGCCTCAAATATCCGTTCGATCTTGATTGGGTAGTGAACGCGAAAAATCTGATGATGTTGCTCGAAAAACAGATGAAGAGGGCCGTCCAAGATGCGTAATTCTCCAAAAATCGCATTTGTCGGCGATGCGTGGTTGAAGAAGATCTCAGAGGTTTTCAGCAAGCTGTATGGCCCTGACAGCGCCGTTTATCTGTCGGAGACGGGGGATGATGCAGGTGATTGCGACCTGATCGTGCGCACATGGGCGCAAGAGCAGGCGCAGGCCGATCTGTTTTGCCCGCGCTTTAATATCGACGGGCTTGCGACGATCGAGATGCCGGGCGCGGGCGGCAACCGCACGTTTCTGGGCGCGGACCCGCTTTCTGATTTGATTGATACGCTGCCTGATATGAAACTCATCGTCATGGCCATGCAGGGGGGCGTTGATTTTAACTGTCTCGGTCGCTTTGAGGCCAGTTTTGCCGCACTTGAGGCGCAAGAGGCAGGCGCGGTCCCGATTTCGGATTTCCTGCGCGCCGAGTACCAGACGCAGCCTATCCTGACGGGCTGCAAGAAACCTGCGCCCATTGTCACGATTGAAATGGCACGGCGGATTGCGGCCCGCTTGTCGCTTGATCCGGTAGCTTTTGACGCTGTCGATCACTACCTGCAAGGCGAGCTTGCCACCAAGGCGTCGCGCCGCTGCATGATGCCCTATGATGTGCAAAAGCTGGGTCTCACCTATGATGCGGATCCGTTTTGGTTCCCGACCTTCGGTGCGCTCTTCAAAGATCTCGCAAGCGATTTTCGCAAAAAGCAAAAGGCGACCTAGCCCCGCGTCCTATCAGGCGCAGGGCAGGCGGGCCTAGCTCATCCACTGTCCACCATCGACGTTGTAGGTTTGCGAGACAATGTAATCGGCCTCTTTGGAGGCGAGGAAAACCGCCATGCCAGTCAAGTCGGCGGGCACTGCAAAGCGGCCAGCAGGCACGCCGGCCTCGACTTCGGCCTTTTTCTGGCCAAGCGGCTTGCCTTCAAGTTTCGCAAACATCGAATCCACATGCACCCAGTGATCGCCGTCCACCACACCCGGTGCGATGGCGTTCACGTTGATCCCGTCTTTGATCAGATCAAGCCCTGCGGACTGTGTGAGCGAGATCACCGCCGCCTTTGTCGAGCAATAGACCGCGACGAGCGCTTCGCCGCGCCGTCCTGCTTGGGAGGCCATATTGATGATCTTGCCGCCGTGGCCCTGTTTGACCATCTGGCGGGCGGCGGCTTGCATGGTGAAAAGCGTGCCTGCTACGTTGACCGCATAGAGTTTGTCGTATGAGGCGCGCGTAATGTCGACGGTGCGCGCCGCATCAAAGAGGGCCGCGTTATTGATCAGAATGTCGAGCTTGCCTGCATGGGCCACAACGGCGTCAATGGCCGCGTCGATGCTTTCTTGGCGGCTCACGTCGATCTGGACGGCATAGGCGCCCGCGCCAATCTCGCGCGCAGTGGCCTCGGCTGCGTCAAAGTTGATGTCGGCAATCGCGACGGTGGCCCCTTCGGCAATATAGGCCTCGGCAAAGCCGCGCCCGATGCCGCGTGCGGCGCCAGTGATCAGTGCAGATTTTCCGTCCAGTCGCTTCATGGTCATGTCTCCGTCTATGCGAATGCTGAAGATGTTAGAAAAGTTGAGTTGGTTGCTAACACGGGTTGTGGGGGTGGTCGAGGCAGACGCAGGCCAAGACGCAGCTTACGGTTGATTTTCGGATGAAAGACTGGTGCCGTTGCCTTTGCCATTCATTTACTGCCAGTAAGTTGAATAGCCTCTAGATTTGTAGACATCTTGCTGGGTAATTTTGAACCTAAAAGGCATGGCAGGAGGCGGCACCTTTAGCGCTGGAAGTATTGGCATAGGCGCAAGCAAACTCGGCAAAACCCCCTTAGGATTGAAAATAGCGAGAGGAATGGCTCCTGAGTTCAATTCTGATGCAACAATCTCTGTAAAAGTAGAGTTCGCGGAGCCTGCGCACGTCAAGGGACAGGACGGCATCGAGGCACGTGAGCGGTTACTTGGGGCAGCACGAAAGCGCGACAGGCCCACTATGTGAGAGCGAAAACTCTCAGAGGTGTCGACTTGCTTCCTAACATCGGTTGCAGGTTCGGTCACTTAATCTTTGCGCGCGCGTCGAGTTTACGGCGAGACTGATCTGCCCTAAGAGGGTGCTTGAAGTAGACTTTTGACATTTGCCCAAAAGGCGCAGCCAATGACCGACCATCCAACCCGTGAGACTGTGACCCGCGCGGCCCGCCTGAGCGTGGCGCCAATGATGGATTGGACGGACCGCCATTGCCGCTTTTTCCACAGGCAAATGTCGCGTCATGCCATGCTCTATACAGAGATGGTCACGGCACCTGCGGTGATCCATGGCGATCGCGACCGGCTCTTGGGGTTTGATGCAGCAGAGCATCCCGTGGCTTTGCAATTGGGCGGCTCTGATCCGGCGCAATTGGCTGAGGCTGCGAAGATTGGCGCCGACTATGGCTATGACGAGATCAATCTCAATTGTGGTTGCCCCTCAGACCGTGTGCAGTCTGGCGCGTTTGGTGCTGTTCTGATGGAGAACGCCCCGCTGGTGGCCGACTGCGTGGCCGCGATGCGGGCTGTGGTCGATGTGCCTGTGACCGTCAAGTGCCGCATCGGTGTGGATGACCAGGAGCCATCCGAGATTTTGCCCGATTTCATCGCGAGGGTGAGTGCGGCTGGCTGTGACCGCTTTACGATCCATGCACGCAAAGCTTGGTTAAAGGGGCTTTCACCGAAAGAAAACCGCGACGTGCCGCCGCTTGATTACCTGTTGGTGCATGAGATGAAGGGCATGCTCCCGCATCTACATCTTTCGGTGAACGGGGGCGTGACCACCTTGGACGAAACCCTGCGCTTTTTGGAGGGCGGTCTTGACGGCGTGATGATCGGGCGGGCTGCCTATCATAGCCCTGCGGAGGTGCTGCTGGACGCGGATCGCTTGGTCTTTGGGGATGGCGAGACACGCTCGGCCCATGAGATTGTGCATCTGATGATCCCCTATATCGCAAATCACGTCGCCAATGGCGGCCGTTTGCACCAGATCACGCGCCACATGTTGGGCCTGTTTCAAGGTAAGATCGGCGCGCGGATGTGGCGGCGCTATTTGTCGGAGAACGCGCATCGTGATGGTGCCAATGAAGCGACGGTGCTACAGGCATTGTCATATGTAATAGAGGTGGCGGCGTGATGGATATGAGTTTGATTTTGGCCATGGGCGCGATGCTCTTGGTGATCGGGGCCTTTGCTGGCGTGCTTGCCGGCCTTTTGGGCGTGGGCGGCGGGATCATCCTCGTACCTGCATTCTTCTATGCGTTTCAGGCGCTTGGCTATGATAGCCCGCAGTTGATGCAGATGTGCTTGGGCACGTCGCTCGCCACGATTATCGTGACCTCGGTGCGCTCTGTGTTGGCGCATAACAAAAAGGGCGCGGTCGATTGGGAGATTTTGCGCGGTTGGGCGCCGGGTATCGCCATCGGGGCCGTGATCGGTTTCTTCATTGCGTCCTCGCTGCGCTCTGCAGCGCTTCAGATGATTTTTGGCATACTGGCTGTCATCGTAGGCCTCTATATGGCCTTCGGGAAATCTCATTGGCGGGTAGCAGAAGCGATGCCCACAGGGCCTGCGCGCGTGATCCTGTCGCCGGTTTTGGGATTCCTCTCGGTACTGATGGGCATCGGGGGCGGCTCTTTTGGGGTGCCGACGATGTCGCTCTACAATGTGCCTATTCACCGCGCCGTGGCCACAGCGGCGGGATTTGGCGTGATCATCGCAGTCCCCTCTGTGCTCGGCTTTTTGACTGTTGATATGGCCGTTGCCCCGCCGTATTCTATGGGTGCGGTCAATCTGATCGCTTTTGGTCTGGTCATTGCGATGACACTTATCACCGCCCCTTGGGGTGCTGCTCTGGCCCACCGGATGGACCCTAAACCGCTGAAACGGATGTTCGGCTTTTTCTTGATTTTGGTCGCACTCAATATGTTGAGAAAGGCGCTTGGTTGGTAAAAACTGGCTATGAGGTCCGAGGATATAATCCTGCGGTAGCGCGCTGGGCTCAGAGCGCGCGGCATGCAGCGCTCGCGCTGGATACTTCAGAGCGACGGCATGGCAAGACGTGGTTTGTGGGCGTCGATGTTCTGCCCAATGCACCTGACGGATCGATTGCCGACGTCGCGTGGCCTTATGCGCAGATGGCCCCGACATGGCACAAGGCGCAGGTGTCGATCATTTATCCGCACTATCCCAAGCGTGATGCCGACGAGAGCGAAGCGGCGCATCTGTTTCGTCTCAAGCGGGACGCCGCCCATATGGACGGGTTGTTACCTGAAGGCCCGAAGAAGCGCCGCCACCTGCGCGAGCCGCACGGGTTTATCATCGGTGTGTCGCTCAACGAGGCCTTGGCAAGCCCGCTTGTGGTCTGGGAAGGCAGTCATGTGATCATGCAGGCGGCCTTTGAGGCGGCCTTTGCGGGGATTGCTCCGCAAGACTATGGCGATGTGGATATCACTGACGTCTATCAAGCCGCCCGTCGCGATGTTTTTGCCCGATGTGCACGGATCGAAGTCCCTACGGTCGTCGGCGAGGCGGTGTTTTTGCATCGCCACCTGATCCACGGCGTCGCCCCTTGGGAAGGGACGGGGCCCGACGAGGGGCGGATGATCGCTTATTTCCGCCCTTTGATCGACCCTGCCGATTGGCTCGTGCGTTGAGCCTCCGGCGGGAGTTTGACGGGACATGGAAAACTAGCGCCGGTTGAAGTCCGCCAACGATTTGCCCGCTTCATCGACAAAAAGGCTGGGCAGGGTTTTGAGGTGCGTGATTTGATCGACGCGCAATTCTGCGAAGTCGCGCGCCTTTTCGTTCCAGACCACGCAGGTCCAAAGCCGCCCCCAATAATCAAGCTGTAATGGCCGCACGGTGTGGTCGGTCTCGTTCATGGTCAATTTGAGTTTTTGGCGGGCGCGGATCGCCTGACGGATCATCGGCAGATATTGGAACCCACGGGCGGCGTCGGCAAAAGGATAGATGGCAAAGCCATACCCTGAGGGTGCGCGGATGCGGTCCTCGGGCATGACGGCGTCGAGCTTGGCCGACAGTGTGCGAGCCGCAGTGGACAGCTCCGCGTCGCCGTTCTGCCCGACCGCCAGCAGGCCGATATGGAGCGCCTCGACCTCTGTCATCGTCAGGTTCAAGGGCGGCAGCGTGATCGCGGCAGTCACGCGGTAGCCGATCCCGCGTTCGCCCTCAATCGGCACACCGGACGCCGCGAGCGTGTCCATATCGCGGTAAATCGTGCGCAGCGAGACATCGGTGGCGGCTGCCAGATCGGCGGCTTTATGCAACGCACCGTCGCGTAAATGCTGAATCAGGGCCATCAAACGGTCGGCGCGGCGCATAGGTGATTCCTTTGCATGACAGAATGTTTTGTCAATTTTCTGACAACTGACAGTTTTATGTCATAAGAAAGCGCATTTGCCTATCAAAATAGGTGTTTTTGCGCCTTCCATCGGCGCTGTTCTGGCCGTATTTGTGGGGCAAGAGTTTAACACGCCGCCACTGATGGTCGGTGATAAGGAGAATAGAAATGCTCAATAACATTGGTTTGCCCGGTCTTCTGTTAATTGCGGTTGTTGTCTTGGTCTTGTTTGGCCGCGGCAAGATTTCGTCGTTGATGGGTGAAGTCGGCAAGGGCATCACTGCCTTCAAAAAAGGTGTGGACGACGGCAAGGCCGAGCTGGAAGACAGCGTGACGGCCACCAAAGACGTCACGCCTGCTGACGAAAAAGACAAAGCCTGATCCAACCCCGAACCCTGAGGGAATACGCTGATGTTTGGCCTAGGCTGGAGCGAAATGGTGCTGGTCGCCATTGTGGCCCTGATTGTGATCGGGCCCAAAGACTTGCCCGGAATGTTTCGCACGATGGGCGAATTCACCGGTAAGGCGCGCGGCATGGCCCGCGAGTTTAGCCGTGCGATGGAATCGGCGGCTGATGAAAGCGGCGTGAAGGATATCTCCAAGACGTTGAAGGCCGCAGCCAACCCGCAGAAATTCGGCGTCGACAAGATCCGCGAGGCCACAGGCATGACCGTCGGCCCCGCGACCCGCGAGCTGACCGAAGAACGGATGAAGGCCAAGGCGCAAGCCTCTGAAGCGATGGCCAAGGCTGCAACTGCGCGTAAAGAGCGTGAAGCTGCCGCCGCCGCAGAGGCCGCCAAGCCCGCAGAGGCGCCAAAGCCGGTTGCAAAGAAACCCGCCGCGAAAAAAGCTGCCGCAAAGCCAAAGGGTGACGCATGAGCGCGCATGACGAATTGGAAGATAGCTCCGCCCCGTTGATGGAGCATCTCACAGAGTTACGCTCGCGCCTTATCTATTCGGTCCTCGCCTTTATCGTGGGCATGATCATCTGTTTCATGGTGTGGAATCCGGTCTTTAACTTCCTGACCGAACCGCTGTGCAACGCGCTTAATGACCGTGGGCAGTCTTGCGATTTGCAGTTCATCGCGCTTGAAGAAGGCTTCTTTGTCGCGATTTCGATCTCGCTTTTGGGCGGCCTCGTTTTAGGCTTTCCGATTATCAGCTATCAGATGTGGCGCTTTGTTGCGCCGGGTCTGTATAAAAACGAGAAGGGCGCCTTTTTGCCGTTCCTTCTGGCCTCGCCCATCATGTTTTTCATTGGCGCGGCTTTTGCCTATTCTGTCATCACGCCACTCGCGTTTAACTTCTTTCTCGGGTTCCAGCAGGAAAATGTGCTGACCTCGGACCAAGATGCGACGGCCGTTGCTGCGGGGATCATTTTTCAAGGCTCGGCTAAGGCGTATCTTTCGCTGACGATCAAATTCATTGTGGCATTCGGCCTGTGTTTCCAATTGCCTGTCTTGCTCACGCTGATGGGTAAGGCAGGGCTGGTTTCGGCCAAGGGGCTGCGCGGCACGCGCAAGTTTGCGGTTGTGGGCATCCTGATCGTGGCCGCTTTGGCGACCCCGCCTGATGTGATCTCGCAGGTGATCTTGTTCACTGTGGTTTACGGCCTGTATGAAATCTCGATCCAGCTTGTCGCCCGCGTAGAGCGTCAGCGCGAAGCAAAGTTGCGCGCCGAAGGGTTGTGGGACGATGATATCCATGGTGATCTTGACGACGACGAGGACCCAAAGGCATGACCGAGTTGGAGAGGATTGCAGCGGCGCTGGAGCGGATGAGCCCAGCCCCTGCTGCGGCCCCAGACTTTGCCGCAGCCTCTGCTTTCGTCTGGCACGCGAACCCTGACAGGCTGGTCCCTGTGGCCCGTGTCAACCGCGTCGCGGTTGATCTGCTGGTCGGCGTTGATCGCTCGCGTGACACGCTGATGGCCAATACCTTGCAATTTGCCAAAGGCCTATCCGCCAATAACGCTCTTTTATGGGGCGCACGCGGCATGGGAAAATCAAGCCTTGTCAAGGCGATACACGGTGCAGTTCATGCATCACATGAGGACCTGAAGATCGTTGAAGTCCAGCGGGAAGACTTGCCGACGATTGGCCGTTGTCTGGAGATCCTCCGCAATCGGCCTGAGCGGTTTATTATGTTCTGTGATGACCTGTCTTTTGGCCACGACGACGCCCATTATAAATCGTTGAAGGCGGTTTTGGACGGCGGGATCGAAGGGCGGCCCGAGAATGTCGTGCTTTACGCAACCTCAAACCGCCGCCATCTGATGCCCCGCGACATGATCGAAAACGAGCGCTCGACGGCGATTTCAGCGGGGGAAGCGGTTGAAGAAAAGGTGTCTTTGTCGGACCGCTTTGGTCTTTGGCTGGGGTTCTATGCCTGTGATCAGGATCAGTATTTGGCGATGATCCGTGGGTATTGCGACGCCCATGGTGTCGCGATTGACGACGCTACCTTGCGTGCAGAGGCCATCGAGTGGCAGGCCACTCGCGGCAGCCGGTCGGGCCGCGTTGCGTGGCAGTATTTCACTGATCTGGCAGGTCGCAGGGGCGTACAGCTTACCTGACGTCCCCGCGACCTCTGCTTATGGCAGAAAATCTGCCGGATCGACGGAAGACAGCCCGCGCCGCACTTCGAAGTGCAAGAAGCTCGGATCACCTGCGCGCACTTTGCCAAGTGACTGACCTTTGCTGACCGAAGCACCTTTGGCGACGGTGACACCCTCTAGATTGGTATAGACGGTCAGCAGCCCACCGTCGTGCTTGATCACCACAATCGCGGCACCGCTTGTGTCGGTCGTGACGGCAGCAACAGAGCCGCTGCCTGCGGCCTTGACGGTGGCACCTGCGGGTGCGCCGATGTCGATCCCCTCATTACGGCCTGGTGCATAGGCGCGGATGATCGCGCCTTGCACAGGGTAGACGAAGGTCGCGCTCGACGCTGCGGCAGGTTGTGCGGCGGGGGTAGGCGTGCCCAAATCAGGGGCCTTCGGCACCGAAGCTGCGGGCACAGGTGCGGAGGGTTTTTCGTCGGGGAGTGGCTTGACCGCACTTGGCGGCACGGGTGTTGTGCTGCCCGTGCCTGGTGCGGGTTGGGCCGGTGCGGGAGCAGGCGCAGGTGCGACAGCCGTGACGGGTGTCTGCGCCGGTGCGCTTTCGCCTGTTTGGGGCACAAGCAGGAACTGCCCTTCGCGCACAGCGAGGTCGGATCCGAGGCCGTTCCATTCGGTGATGGCTTTGACAGGGACGTTATAAAGACGGGCGATCGTAAAGACGGTTTCACCGCGCGCAACCTTATGCTGGATCGGCTCGGAGCCGACACGGGTCGGGAAGGTCGCCATGGGCGCATTGGTCATAGGTGTCTGTGGCCCTACACGGTCAAGCGCCGTCGTGGCAATCGCAGCGACATCAAGCGGTGCGGCCGCAGGTTGGATCGGACCTGTTTGCGCAGCACCTGTTGCGGGAGAAGGCTCGGCCACCCGCTTTGGCAACGCGATCAATTCGTCGCGGCGCAGTTTCATATCCGCGCCGATCCCGTTGTGCGTCGCCAGCTCTGCGGCATTCACCCCAAGGCGGTTCGCGATCTGTGTGATCGTGTCGTCTTTCTTGGCGACGACCACTTGGTAATTGGGATAAGAGATCACACCGCGATCGTCAGGGCGCGGGCGCGCGGGCATGTCGGCGACCGCTTGGCTGGTGTCGAAGCCCTTGGCCACGTCGCGCATATCCAAATCAAACGGCTTGTCGCAGGCTGTCAAAAGCCCGATCGCCGCGCCCGTGATCAACAGGTGTTTCATGCTCATTCTACTCGTCTCCTCATACCGCGGCGGCCCTTGTTCTTATGGGTGCTCGCCTTTGCAGTAGTTCTAATCCGTGCCGAGCCCTTCAAGCAAGGGCACAAAGCGCACAGCGCGCAACTCTTCGTAATCATAGCCGTTTTCGGTGCGGGTGACGCGGATCAAACTCTGCACCGCGTCCGATTGTCCGACGGGCAAAACCATGATCCCACCCACGCGCAATTGTGCCATCAATGGCCCGGGCGGGTCCTCGGAGGCGGCAGTCAGCAGAATCCGGTCAAAGGGCGCCTGTTCGGGATAGCCATAGCTTCCGTCTGCGGTGAAGGCGGTGATATTTGTGATGTCATGTGCGGAAAATATCGTTTGGGCTTCGGCCACGAGCCGCTTGTAGCGGTCAACCGTATAAACCCGCCGCGCAAGCTGGGACAGGATCGCAGCCTGATAGCCGGAGCCTGTGCCGATCTCCAGCACCTTGTCGCGCGGCTGAACATTCAGCGCTTGGGTCATGATGCCGACGATTGAAGGCTGGCTGATGGTCTGGCCGCAAGAGATCGGCAAGGGCATGTCTTCGTAAGCGCGCTCGGAAAAGATCCCTTTGACAAAAGCCGCACGGTCGACGCGCTCCATGGCGTTGAGAACGCGGGTGTCGGTCACGCCTTTCGAGCGCAGGGCGTAGAGAAATTGCATCTTGATTTCGGCAGAAGCGCTCACGTCTCTAACCCTTTGAGATCGTTCAAAGTATCATGGGCAGTCAAGTCCGCGCGCATTGGAGTGATAGAGGTATAGCCGTCAAGGTTCGCCTGTGCATCAGTGCCCTGCGCGGTCGCACCATGCTGCGGGCCACCGCGTACCCAGAGGAAGTTGCGGCCCGTGGGCGAGGTATCAGCTTGCACGGAAAAGTTCACGCCTTTGCGGCGGCCTTGGTTCACGACCTTGGTACCCTTGACGGCGGCTGCTGGGACGGGCGGGAAGTTGATGTTGTAGAAGATCGAATAATCCGCGTCCTGTTGCCAGATGCCTTGTGCCAAGAGCGCGTGCAGCATGCGTGGGGCATGCACCAGTGCAGCCTCAAACGGATCGTCGAGGTCTTTGTTGTCAGGGCCGAAATACTGGCTGAGCGCGACGGCAGGGACGCCCTGTATCGCGGCCTCAATCGCCGCACCAATCGTGCCCGAATAGAGCGTGTTCTCGGCGGCGTTATTGCCGCGGTTGATCCCTGATAAAACCAGATCGGGGCGGGCGTCTTTCATCACATGATAAAGCCCCGCAAGCACACAGTCGGCGGGCGAGCCCTCGGCGGAAAACCGCCGCTCGCCCAGTTGCGCGATCATCGTCGGGTGGGTGTAGCTGATGCAATGGCCGACACCTGATTGCTCAAAGGCGGGGGCGACGGTCCAGACCTCGCCGTCGGGTCCCGCGATCTCGGTGGCGATGGCGTGCAACGTCTTGAGGCCAGGTGCATTAATGCCGTCGTCGTTGGTAATGAGAATGCGCATGTGGCCGCCTTTTGCTGTTATAATACCCCTAATGCGGACAGGCGGTTGGGGCAAGCAAAGCCTGATCTATTTGGGGGGCTGGCAGGCAGAGTTGAACAGGATTTGCGTATTTGTTCCCAGAAAAACAAGACTGCTGTTTAAGGCTGCCGCGGCGCGCAATTTTTGGCGGCTCGACCGTTTGCGCCATGTCGCGCCACTACCTTTATCAAGGACGGGGCGGAAAGCGCGGGGATCCCTATCTGGACTGCGTCTGGCTATTGCAGGCTGACGCCATCGGGAAGAGTCACAAAGTGGTCACTTGCTTGGTATTGGCCGATCCATGCCCGCAGCGTGCGAGACAGATGCATATAGGTTGAATATTCGGAATAGACTTTTATCTTTGGCCCGTCCGTGAGTACAACGTCGACGTGGCCATTATAGATACAAACATGCACATAGGCAGAATTTTGAAACGCTTTGTGGTCCGCATTGCCAGACAGAACCAAACAATCATCCACGAAACCGATTGGTGCGGCTGTTTGAAGCTGGCTTGACAGACGCGGCAGGTCATTGCCAAGCCGCGCGGAGAGGGCCTGAGCGACGGCTGGGTCTCCCAGCACGGCGGCATAATTATAGGTGCCGATGTATTGTGAGAGGTGACCCCACGCGCCTTGCGTCCAATTGATTTCGTCGTCCGCCATGGCCGTTGTTGAGAGCAAAAATAGCGCAGCGCAGGTTTTGAAGAACTGCGAACTCATCACATGTGTTGGGGATCTGGCCTTTGAGGCCGTCTTGTCGCGCGCGCATGAGAGAGGGTTAAAGTATCTCATTGCTAGTCGGTGTTGCGGGTCTCTAGAAACTGATGCGCCTGTTCCAATGTCTCTGCAAGCGACGCAAAGAAGTCACCACTGGCAACGTCAACAAGCGTATGAGGCTCGGCCGCAGGGAAGCGGATATCGAAAGGCAGGTCGGGGATGGATTTCAGCTCGCGGTAGCTGGCACCTGGCCCGTGTTTGATCACGCTGACGGCGGTGGCATAGGCGTGCACGCGGGTTGCCAGTGCAGGATTACCGCTTTCAATCAACAGCTTATGCAGTTTTTTGTAGAATGGCCCGCGCTTGAAGTGGTGCTGCATCCTCGCCTCGAATGCGGCGGCGAGCTCGATGCAGGCCGCCTCGATTTGGGCCGGTTTTGTCAGAGTTGCCGCCGATTTATGCGCCGTATCGAGAAGGTCTGTGATCGTCGCAGTCATGGGGTTTCCTTAGAGCGAGAGCAGGCCGAGCAGTCGCGCGGCCTCCGAGGTGGGTGAGGCCAGCGGGCTGCGGTCTTCTCCGGGGAAGAAGCGCGCGCGCGTGGCCGTCGGCATCGGGTTTGGGGTGAGGATATGGACGTGCGGCCCTGTTTTGGCGGACTCGGCAGCCCAAGAGCGGGCGAGGGCGATTTGTGCGGCCTTTGTCGCACCATACGCGCCAAAGAACTGCGCGCCGCCGCGTGGATCATCCATAAATACCGCGTGGCCGTTTTGCCCCAAAAGCGGGCCGACATAGCCGATCAGGCGCGCCGTGGCCTCGATGTTGATTGTGATGGACTTCGCAAGGTCCTTGGTGCCGATATGACCGGCAGGGGCCAAGGGGGCCGCATGAATTGCAGTGTGAATCCACAGATCCAGACCGCCCCAGCGATCAAAAATGGACCGGCAAAGCTGCTGCATCGCCGCATCGACGGTGATGTCCATGGGGGCAAGGGTTCCTTGGCCGCCTGCCGCCTTGATCTGGTCGTCGATCTCTTCCAATGCGCCCGTGGTTTTGCCCACAGCGATGATGTGGTGCGTCGGGGCCAAAGCGACGGCCAAAGCCGCGCCCAAACCGCGCGATGCGCCCGTGATAAGTGCTGTTTTCATCGGATTACTCGACGGTGGCGTTGGGTTTGAACCCTTTTGCGATCATATCGGAAGGCTTCACCGGATATTCGCCAGAGAAACATGCATCGCAGAAGGCTGGGGATTTGGCATTGCGACCGTTTGGCTCGCCAGACGCGCGGTAAAGGCCATCGAGCGAGATGAACTTGAGGCTGTCGACACCGATATTGGCGCGCATTTCTTCCTCGGTCATGGTCGCGGCGAGGAGTTTTTCACGCTCTGGCGTGTCTACGCCGTAAAAGCAGGGCCAAGCGGTGGGCGGCGATGCGATGCGGAAGTGGACCTCGGCGGCGCCTGCATCAAGGATCATCTCTTTGATCTTGCGGCTGGTGGTGCCACGCACAACGCTGTCGTCCACAAGGATCACGCGTTTGCCTTTGATCAGGGCGCGGTTCACGTTGAGTTTCAGGCGCACACCCATGTTGCGGATCGATTCCGTGGGCTCGATGAAGGTCCGCCCCATATATTGGTTGCGGATGATGCCCATGGCGTAGGGGATACCGGATTCAAGCGAATAGCCGATGGCCGCAGGCGTGCCGCTGTCAGGCACAGGGCAGACGAGATCGGCCTCGACGGGGGCCTCTTTGGCCAGTTCGCGGCCGATGTTCTCGCGGATTTCATAGACGGACTTGCCGCCCAAAATACTGTCGGGGCGCGAGAAATAGACGTTCTCGAAGATGCAGAACCGCGATTTTGCAGGGCGGAACGGGAAGTGGCTGGAGACACCCTCTGCGTTGATGACAACCATCTCACCCGGTGCGATTTCGCGGACAAATTCGGCGCCGATAATGTCGAGCGCGCAGGTCTCCGAGGCCAAAGCATAGCCCTCACCGATCTTGCCAAGCACAAGCGGGCGCACGCCCAAAGGATCGCGGCAACCAATTAGTTTGGTGCGGGTCATGGCCACGATCGAGAAAGCGCCTTCGACCTTGCGCAGGGCCTCTTCCATACGGTCGGGAATGTTCTGGCCCATGGAGCGGGCCATCAGGTGGATGATGCACTCGGAATCAGAGGAGGACTGGAAGATCGACCCTCGGTCAATAAGTTCACGGCGCAGGGCATCGGCATTGGTCAGGTTGCCATTGTGGGCAATGGCCGCACCACCCATTGAGAACTCACCAAAGAACGGCTGCACATCGCGCAGGGCGGTCTGGCCCTTGGAGCCTGCCGTTGAATAACGCACATGGCCCATGCCGATGGTGCCCGGCAGTGAGGCAATCATCGCTGGTGAGGTGAAGTTGTCGCGCACAAGGCCCATGCGCCGTTGCTGGTTGAACCCGTTCACGGGGTCATGGGTGACGATCCCACCAGCCTCTTGTCCACGGTGTTGCAGGGCATGAAGGCCGAGTGCGACAAAGTTTGCGGCATCGGTAACGCCGACAACGCCGAACACGCCACACTCCTCCCGCAGTTTATCATCGTCAAAAGGATGGGCAGGGGGCATCTGATGGGACAACGCAGGCAGCTCCGAATCCGAGGGGTGTCATTTGCACCCCTCTTAAGGGGTCTTGCGCCAAGTGTCACCCAGCGAAAGACCTGTTGTAACAGAACAATAACGTAGGATGGGTTTTAACCCATCTTCCGCTTATTGCGCAGCCGCACCACAAGTGCCGACCAATTGCTCGTATTGGGTTGTGATCCAGCCCAATGCCGCTTCCGGGTCGCGCTCTTCGATTTGGCCAGTCAGGCGGCTAAAGACTTTTGCCGAGCGGCTGTTCTCAACCATATCGACCTTTTGGGTGGACAGCACGGTTTGATAAACAAAGAAAGCAACAGCAACGAGCAAGATACCGCGCAGCACCCCAAAGAGGAAGCCGAACCCCTGATCCAAGCCACCCAGCGCCGAGCGCTGCACAAGGCTGGAAAACAGCGGCGTAAAGATCGACACGACCACCAGCGCAATCGCGAAGACCGCAGCAAAGGAGGCGATAATCGACAGCTCACAGCTATCGCCGATAAAGTCACCGATGACAGGCAGGCTACGCATAATCGGCTGCACAGAGTCCGCAAAGATAAAGGCAAGGATTGTTGCCCCGATCCACCCTGCAATCGCCATCGCCTCGCGCACGAAGCCACGGCTATAGGCCAGCAGTGCCGACACGACGATCACGGCGGCCACGACTCCGTCGATGATTGTGAAACCTTCCATGCACGTCTCTCACTTTTTACTTTTCGGGGCCACGATCCCCGAATGTTTCAGCCA
This sequence comes from Yoonia sp., assembly GCA_029252195.1. Taxonomy (GTDB): domain Bacteria; phylum Pseudomonadota; class Alphaproteobacteria; order Rhodobacterales; family Rhodobacteraceae; genus Yoonia. The sequence goes on along the minus strand of JAQXBV010000028.1, from coordinate 41,372 downwards.
CAAACGTGGCCAAGTCTTGCGTATATCGCAAGCTCAGCCCCGCCACCGCGACCTTTTTGGTCTGTTGCGGTGTGATTGCGGACGTAAAACCAAGTTTTTGCGCTTCTTTCAATCTATTTTCGGTCTGAACGACAGGACGGAGCGCGCCTGAGAGACTTATTTCGCCAAAAATCACCGCATCATGGGGCAAAGCGGCATCTTCGCGCGCAGAAACCAATGCGGCCGCGACCGCGAGATCAGCGGCAGGGTCATTGATCTTCATGCCGCCTGCGACATTGAGATAGACATCAAGCCCCGTGAACGGGACTCCGCAGCGCGATTCTAGCACGGCGAGGATCATACCAAGCCTGCCGCCATCCAGCCCCACGACGGACCGTTTGGGCTGGCTATGAGGGGAGGGGGCGACCAGCGCCTGAATTTCGCATAGCATCGGGCGGGTGCCCTCGATCCCGGCAAAGACGACTGAACCGGGGGCAGGTTTTCCGCGATCAGACAGGAACAGCGCAGAGGGGTTTTTGACCTCGGCCAGGCCCTTGCCCGTCATTTCGAACACGCCGATCTCATCCGCCGGACCAAAGCGGTTTTTGACTGACCGCAAGATGCGGAACTGGTGCCCGCGCTCGCCCTCGAAATAGAGCACCGTATCGACCATATGTTCAACGACGCGCGGCCCCGCGATCGAGCCGTCTTTGGTCACATGCCCGACCATGATCACTGAGATACCGTTGGTCTTGGCAAAGGTGGTCAACTCGTGGGCCGACGCGCGGACTTGGCTCACCGATCCCGGTGCGCTGTCAACATTATCCGCCCACATGGTCTGGATCGAATCGATAATAGCGAGATCCGGCTTTTCCGCCTCAAGGGTCGTCAGAATGTCGCGCAAATTCGTCTCGGAGGCGAGGCGCACAGGGCTCTTGGTTAAGCCGAGCCTTTCGGCCCGCATTTGGATCTGGCCCGCAGATTCCTCGCCAGAGATATAGATCACCTTCAGGCCGTTGCGCGCGAAACGGGCAGCCGCCTGCAGCAGCAGCGTCGACTTTCCGATCCCCGGATCGCCACCCACAAGCAGGGCAGAGGCCTTGACCAACCCTCCGCCCAGCACGCGGTCAAGCTCGTCGACACCCGACATCGTGCGCGGCGGGGGCGGCTCTTTGGAGGCCAGATCGGTCAGGATCACGCGCTTGCCGCGCATCCCGCCCAAGGATTTTTTCGCAGGGCCCGTGCCAAGCGGTTTATCCTCTTGGATCGAGTTCCACGCGTTGCACGCATCGCATTGCCCCGACCATTTGGTGTGGGAGGCGCCGCATTCGTTACAGGTAAAGATGTTTTGTTTTGCCATGTTCACGTTTTGCCCCATTAACCATTGTCTGGCAATGGGGAAATGTCAGGCGCTTGCCGCGGGTATATTTTTACGCGGAAAAAACCGTGGGGTGAGCGCTGAAATGGCAATGGAGGCAAGAATGCAGGCGGTAAAAATGTACAGACCCCATGCGGTTTCGAGTTTGCCGATCCCGACCCCTTTTGCCACGACGATATAAAGCGCAATGAGAAACACGTCAGCCATCGCCAGTTTCCCCAACCAAGCCAGCACAGGCAGGAGCTTGTCGCTGAGCAGCTCAAAGTGAATGAGCGTCAGTCCGATGGTTTTGAGGTAAGGCGCAAAAAGCGCGAAAATCGTCACCAGAAGTGCCAAAATGACATCAGAGCCCCAAAGGCTTTGCAATCCCGACACGACGCTGATTTCGGACAGCGAAAACAGCGGCAGCAGGCCCGCACGCATCAGGGGCGCGAACCATGCAATTGGGAAGCCTACGAGAAGCGCGAGATTTGCACCGATCAGAATTTTGCGCATCTTGGATTACTCCGCTGTCAGTTTGTGCGCCAGTGCGTCGCCGAATAGCGGCTTAACCGCCTTTGGAGCGCCGTGTGTAACGGTTGCCCAAGGAGGTCAGGATCTCATAGCCGATGGTGCCTGCCGCTTGCGCCAATTGATCGACCGTTTGACGGGGGCCAAGCAATGTAAGCGCATGTGGTTCCTCGGATAGATCCGTCACATCGACGGTGATCAGATCCATCGAGACACGGCCCACAAGCGGGCAGGGCTCGTCGCCATAATAGAAAGTGGCCTTGTCGGACATCGATCTGAGCAAGCCATCGGCATAGCCAGCGGCAACGGTCGCGATTTTGCTGGGCCGCTCGGCCTGCCAAGCGTTGCCGTATCCCACGACTTCGCCTGCGTTCAGGTTGCGGATCTGGATCACGGGCAGGTCCATTTGTACGACGTTCTTGGCCTTGGCAAAGGGTTGCCCGCCGTAAAGCCCGATACCCGGGCGGGTCAGATCGAAATGGTAGTCTTTGCCTAGAAGAATGCCACCCGTCGCGGCAAGCGAGCGCGGCGTGCTGATCCCGTCGGTCATTTGGTGAAACACGTCCAACTGGAAGGCGTTCATCGGATGGTCCGGCTCGTCGGCGCAGGCGAGATGGCTCATCACAAGCGTCGGGCGTTGGGCCAGTGCGATTTCCGCGATGGCACCCCATTCGTCCCATTCCATGCCCAGACGGTTCATCCCTGTATCAAGTTGAATGCCAAATGGGTGGCCGGGCAGGGCCTCGAAATGCCGCGAGATCTGGTCGATGGAGTTGAGCATCGGTGTCAGGTCAAGATCGCCGATCATATCAGTGTCGCCGCGCATGTGCCCTGACAGGATGTTGATCTGTGGCCCTTCGCCCAACGCCTGACGCACGGCAGCCCCTTCTTCGGCGACGGCGACGAAGAATTTGCGCGCACCCGCCTTGGCCAATGCCTTGGCGATGCGGCCCGCACCAAGTCCGTAACCGTCAGCCTTCACGACTGCGGCGGTCTCGGATTTGGTCATTTTGTCCAGCGCACGCCAGTTTGCGATAATGGCGTCGAGGTCGATTGTAATATGTCCAGTACTCATGGCGTTCTTTTGTCAGGCCAAAGCCGTTGCGACAAGAGGGCAATCTGGTTTCAACGCCGCGCGCCCTAGTATTCTTCGGATGGCGTACCCTGCCACGGTTGCGCGAGATTGCCAAAGCGGGTGAATTGACCCTCGAACGACAGGCCAACGGTGCCGATAGGGCCGTGGCGCTGCTTGCCGATCACGACCTCGGCCTTCCCGTGCAGCCGTTCCATTTCATCCTGCCACGCGGCCATTTTGTCGTGCTCGTGATCGCCGGGCTTCTCGCGCTCTTTGTAGTATTCCTCGCGGTACACGAACATCACGACGTCGGCGTCTTGCTCGATCGAGCCCGATTCACGCAGGTCGGAGAGCTGCGGCCGCTTGTCTTCGCGGTTTTCAACCTGACGCGAGAGCTGGGACAGGGCAATCACAGGGATTTGCAGTTCCTTGGCAATCGCCTTGAGGCCCATGGTGATCTCGGAGATTTCGTTCACACGGTTCTCGGAGCGGCCTGTGCCACGCACAAGCTGGAGGTAGTCGACGACCAGCACGTCAAGCCCGTGGGACCGTTTCAGGCGACGGGCGCGGGCGGCGAGTTGGGAAATCGGCAGGGCAGGCGTGTCGTCAATAAACAGCGGGCAGGATTCCAGCGTCTTGGCCGCCTCGACAAAACGGCGGAACTCGGCCTCGGTCATATCGCCAGAGCGGATCTGGTGCGAGTTGACCTCGGAGGCCTCGGACAGAATACGCGCGGCAAGCTGCTCGGCGGACATCTCAAGCGAGTAAAAGCCCACGACGCCACCGTTCACGGCACCCTCGGTCCCGTCAGTCAGGGTGCCCTTGCGGTAGGCCTTAGCGACGTTATAGGCGATGTTGGTCGCAAGCGAGGTTTTCCCCATCGACGGGCGGCCCGCGAGGATCAGAAGGTCGGATTTGTGCAGACCGCCCAGCTTTTTGTCGAGATCGACAAGCCCAGTGGAGATACCAGACAGCCCACCGTCGCGCTGGTAGGCGGCGTTGGTCACGTTGACGGCCTCGGTCACGGCCTTGAGGAAGGATTGAAATCCGGTCTCGGAAGAGCCTTGCTCGGCCAGCCGGTAAAGCTCTTGCTCGGCCTCGACGATTTGCTCGCGCGGCTCGGACAGCACGTCCATTTTCGCGGCTTTATCGGCGATGCTGCGGCCCACTTGAATAAGTTCGCGTCGCGTCGAAAGATCATAGATCATCTGGGCATAGTCGCGCGCCGCAAAGGCCGAAATCGCAGCCCCCGCAAGACGGGCGAGATAGGCGGGACCGCCCAGTTCCTTCAGACCCTCGTCGTCTTCAAGGAATGTCTTAAGCGTCACAGGAGAGGCCAGTGCGTTTTTTGCGATACGAGTCGCCGCGGTCTCGAAAATACGGGCGTGCACGGGGTCGTAAAATTGCTTTGGCCCGACGATCGATGCAATGCGGTCAAAAATATCGTTGTTAGTCAGGATTGCGCCCAGAAGCTGTTGTTCAGCCTCGATGGAATGCGGCATGGTGTCGATAGACGCCTCTGCCACGCCCGTTGCATTAAATGTTGTGACTTCGTTCATTGCTTCACCCCGGATCGACCAAAACTTGCTCGGAGTCTCTTACAAAACGAGACGGGTCCGCGCAAATTGTATGTTTTGTGGATAACTTCGAGCCTAGCAGATTTGGGGGCGCGTGGCTAAGAAGTCGCTAGATGATGTGGCTTTAGGGTTAACCTTGCCACATCATTTATATTTTTCGCCGCAAAGTTACTTTGCGCGTGCAGCCGACCAACCAGCCGGATCGCGCAAGTAAGATTCGACTTCCTCCAAGGTTGCAGAATCGTAGGCCTTGCGCGCCTTGGCCTCTTCAAGGACGTCCCACCACGTGCACAGGTGCAAGAGTTGCACACCGTGGTCGGAGAGCGTTTTTTCAACGCCTTCAAAGATACCGTAATAGAAGATGACGGCAGTCGCCGCACATGTTGCCCCGGTTTCGCGGATCGCGTCCACGAATGACAGCTTGGAGCCGCCATCGGTGGTCAGGTCTTCAACCAATAGCACGCGCTGCCCTTCGTTCATGACCCCTTCGATGCGGGCATTGCGGCCGTAGCCTTTGGGTTTCTTGCGCACATAGGTCATGGGGAGCGCCATCCGCTCGGCCACGAGGGCCGCGAACGGGATGCCAGCGGTTTCGCCGCCTGCGATATTGTCGAAGGCCTCGAAACCTGCTTCGCGCATGATCGTGATGGTCAGGAAATCCATCAAGGTGGAGCGGATGCGCGGAAAGGAGATCAGCTTGCGGCAGTCCACATAAGTGGGCGCCTGTTTGCCAGAGGCATGTGTGAACGGCTCTATTGCGTTGAAAGTGATTGCGCCGATTTCCAAGAGCATCCCTGCGGTCAGCCGTGCGATTTCGTCTTTGGTCGGATAGGTCGAAGGGATCATGTCGGGCGCTTTCGTTTAGTTAACTTTGACGGACCAATACAGGTCGAATCCGGGATCAAACACAGTGACGGGACCGTCGGCGGTGTCAATCTTGGCAGGGTAAGTGACGGGATCGCCCTTGGTCAGGGTGATCGTCGCTTCATTTGGCTCCAACCCATAAAAGCGGGGGCCATTCAGTGAGGTGAAGGCCTCCAGTTTTTGCAACGCGCCCGCCGCATCAAAGACTTCGGCAAGGCAGGACATGGTGTTTGGCGCCGTAAAGCAGCCCGCACAGCCGCAAGCCATCAGCTTGTTGGGGTCGGTATGGGGCGCGCTATCGGTGCCAAGGAAGAACCGTTTGTCTCCTGATACTGCTGCCTGGACGAGGGCCACGCGGTGGATTTCGCGTTTGGCCACTGGCAGGCAATAGTAATGCGGCTTGATCCCACCCGCGAGGATATGGTTGCGGTTGATGATCAGGTGATGCGTTGTGATCGTGGCGGCAAGGTTCTTATGGGTGTCGCGCACATAGTCGACCGCGTCTTGGGTTGTCACATGCTCCATGATGATGCGCAGGTCAGGCACGCGCTTGCGCAAGGGCTTGAGCACCTTGTCGATAAACACGGCCTCACGGTCGAAAATGTCGACATCGGAATTGGTGACCTCACCATGTACACAAAGCGGCATGCCGATCTCGGCCATTTTCTCAAGCACAGGGCGCACTTTTTCAAAGTCGCGCACGCCAGAAGCGGAATTTGTAGTGGCGCCCGCGGGATAAAGCTTCACCGCCGTCGCAACGCCTGCGGCATGTGCAGCGGCGACATCCTCGGGATCGGTGGCCTCGGTGAGGTACAGTGTCATGAGCGGTTTGAACGCGGAGCCAGCGGGCAGGGCGGCCATGATCCGGTCGCGGTAGGCCGCAGCTTGGGCTGCAGTCACGACGGGCGGCACCAGATTGGGCATGATGATCGCGCGGCCAAAGTGGCGGGCGGTTTCAGGCAGAACGGCCTGCAACATTGCCCCGTCGCGCAGGTGCAAATGCCAGTCGTCCGGTTGGCGGATCGTCAAAGATGTTGTATTCTTCATTGTCATGCTGCCCGATTACACGTTTGTCGCGCCGCTGACTAGACACGGAATAAGCGTCCTTGCACAGGTCTTCTTGGCATCTGATACTGCAATTGGCGCATTTTAAACTTGGAGACAGACAATGCTTGGATTTTTGGTTGCCATTGCCGCTGGCTTCGCGACGCCATATCTGGAAGGCCCGGTGGCTCGCCCATTGGTCAAACAGATGGAGAAACACATCACGCTTGAGGCCTCCGAAACGCGTTTGGTTGCGTTTATCGTGGCGATGCTCGGGGCGGGGGTTGCGAGTGCATTGCTACACAGCGGGATGACGTTTTGGGTGATCCTTGGTGGCGGGCTGGGCTATTTCGGCGCGCGATTGTTGGTCGCACTGCGCGAAGTCATGGACGCGCGGCGCGACTCCTAACCGCTATGCGTAGCACGCAATGCCGCAATGCAGAGAAATAGGTTTCTGCGGCGCGGCGTTCACGCTATCTGCCACAGGCTGGGGATCACTCCCGGATTGAGGTAAATAACATGGCATACATCACAGACACACATTTCGTTGCACCCGTGCGCGGCGTCTTTTCCAAAGCCGTGAAAGCAATCAGTGCATTCTTTGTCCAAGCCGCAGAAGCCAATGGTCGCACACGCATCGTTGCAGTCTTGAACAACAAGACAGACCGCGAACTGGCCGATATCGGGATCGCGCGCGAAGACATCGTGCGTCACGCTTATCGCGATAAGATGTACATCTAAGTTTTGGTTTATGAACAGAAAAAGCCGCGTTGACTTCGGGTCAGCGCGGCTTTTTCGTGTTGTCAGTTATGTCAGGCTGCTGAATGTTTCAGAGGTTTGCTGGGGGCATGACCTTCGTTCTTAAGCTCTTGGAGCTTTTTAGCAAAGAACACATCATCCTCGCGGCGCAGCACATAAGCGCAGACATTCGCGGCCATGACAGGATGGCCGGTTTTGATCATCTGTGCGTAAAGCGTGCGCAAATAGGGGCCGTATTCACGGCGAGCGCGCATCGCATCATAGAATTCTTCTTCGGTCAGTGATTTGTCCATCGCATGCACGATCAGGTCGTGATGCACGCCCATCGCATTAAGTGCGGCGTCGGGCCGATTACCCAAACCTGTGCACCGCAGTGGCGTCACATTCGCCCGCGTAAACATCGCCGCATGGATCGCGTCAAAGCGTTGCAGCGGATCGAAGGCGATATAGGCGTGGTTGACCGCGTCGATCATATCAGGCGCGTAGCCGTAGCGGTCGGTAAAGTTTAGACGGCGCTGGGCGGTGTAGCGGGTGTCCCAGCCGGCAATGCGCGGATCAAGTGTGGCTTGAGGCCGGATCGCGAGCACCGTGCATCCGGGGGCTGCGACACTATAGGCCGCGGCGGCGTAACCACCGCCATGCACCCCGTGAAAGAGCACATTGTCGAAATCTTCGAAAAAGCCGTCGTCGATCAGGCGGTCGAAATAGCGGTAGATTGCAGGGTCGCGATACCAGCTATCACCTTCGCTGATGATCGCGAGGTGCGACCAGCCTTCGTGTTTGGCGTAGTGAAAGCCGCGCGGCTCTGCCGCCTCGTTGAACTTTTGAATCGGCTCGATGCTCTCGAATGTCACGAGCAAGTTTGTTCCCGCGTCCAGAAATGCCGCGCAGTGGCCTTTACCCAAAGGTTCAAAATAGCCCAGATCATCGGCAATCTCTTCCAGACGGGCAAGCCAGTCGTCCGGCTCAAGCCCCGTCATTTCAGCCTCAAAACTCAGGCGCATATCTTTCATCACTGTTCTCCGATCCGGTAAATGCCGGTTACTCTTTGAGTTTAACTGACAGGCCATTGTGTCAAAAATGGGTAAATGGCCCGCCCGTTTTGAGGAAATTGCACGTCAGAAGAAAGCTTGCAGACCCGTTTGGGCGCGCCCGAGGATCAGGGCGTGCACATCATGGGTGCCCTCATAGGTGTTCACGGTTTCAAGGTTTACCATATGCCGCATAATCTGGAAATCCTCGGAAATCCCGTTGCCACCGTGCATATCGCGCGACATCCGCGCCACATCGAGTGCCTTGCCGCAGTTGTTGCGCTTCATCATCGAGATCATTTCGGGCGCAGCTTTGCCAGCGTCCATCAGCCGCCCAACTTGCAGCGAGCCTTGCAGCCCCAGCGTGATTTCGGTTTGCATATCTGCGAGTTTCTTTTGGAACAACTGGGTTTGCGCCAGCGGTTTGCCGAATTGCTTGCGGTCCAGCCCGTATTGCAGGGCCGCGTGCCAGCACGCCTCTGCCGCGCCCATCACCCCCCATGAGATGCCATAGCGCGCGCGGTTCAGGCAGCCGAACGGCCCTTTGAGGCCTTCGACGTTGGGGAGTAGGGCATCCTCGGAGACCTCGACATCCTTCATCACAATCTCGCCTGTGATGGAGGCGCGCAGGGACAGCTTGCCGCCGATTTTTGGTGCAGACAGGCCTGTCATGCCTTTCTCAAGGATAAAGCCGCGAATTTTGCCGCCGTGGGCTTCGGATTTGGCCCAGACGACAAAAACGTCGGCAATCGGCGCGTTGGAGATCCACATCTTGGAGCCAGAAAGGCGGTAACCTGTCGCGGTTTTCTTGGCCACGGTTTTCATCCCGCCCGGATCGGAGCCCGCGTCAGGCTCTGTCAGGCCAAAGCAGCCGATCAGCGTGCCCGCAGCAAGACCGGGCAGGTATTTCTTGCGCTGTTCTTCCGAGCCGTAGGCGTGGATCGGATACATCACCAAGGAGGATTGCACCGACATCATCGACCGATAGCCCGAATCCACCCGCTCGATCTCGCGGGCAACCAGCCCGTAGGTCACATATGTCGTGCCAAGCCCGCCGTATTCCTCTGGGATCGTCAGCCCCAACAGCCCCGCATCGCCCATGCTTTTGAAAATTTCGGGCGCAGTGACCTCGTCGCGGTAGGCGCGTGTCACCCCCGGCTGCAGTTCGCTTTGGGCATAGGTATTGGCTGCATCCCGCAGCATGCGCTCGTCTTCAGACAGCTGGTCCTCAAGGCGGAACGGGTCTTTCCAATCAAAAGCGTTCAGGTCAGGGCCGAAGCCCTTGGTGTCATGTGATGCGTTGCTCATAGCGATATCCTTTGTATTTGCGCATACGTTAGGCGCGGCGAAGTGCAGGGGCAATGTCTTGTGTGCGCTAACATGTGCAAGTTTAGGGTCGGCATTGTCGCGGGGCTCCTGTAGGTAATGGCAAAGGGGGCAGCACGGGAACATTCGCGATTTGCGCTGCGCTGGAGGAATAGAGCACTGGCTTTCACACGGAGATCGTAGCGACATGAGAGACGCGCTTGAGATTGCGCTGGCGTGGCATGAGGCGGGCCTCAAGTTGGCCATCGCCACAGTTGTCGAGACATGGGGATCAGCGCCGCGCCCTGTCGGCAGCCAGATGGTCATTGACGCGCAGGGCGAGATGGAAGGCTCTGTTTCGGGCGGCTGTGTCGAAGCGGCCGTCGTGGTCGCGGCCATGGAGGTGATCGCGACAGGCGAGGCGCGGTTGCTTGATTACGGCGTGAGCGACGATGACGCCTTTGCCGTGGGGCTGGCTTGCGGCGGGCGTATCCGTGTTTTGGTGGAAGTGATCCCTATCGCGATGCTGCGCGCGATGAATGCCGCACAGGCGTCGCGCGCGCCTGTTGCCTATGTCGCGGACCTCACGGGTGCGGCGCGGCATTTGGCGGGCGTGGCGGATTACCCCGAAAGGTTCAGGGATGACCGCTCTGGTGTCGAGGCGGACGGGCGGACCTTTGTGGCAGTTCGGAACCCCAGCCTGCGCATGGTTATCGTGGGGGCGGTGCATATCTCGCAGCCTTTGGTGCGGATAGCGCGTGACTGCAGTTACCTGCCCATCGTGGTTGATCCGCGCAGCGGCTTTGCCAGCGCGGCGCGGTTTCCTGATACCCAGATGAGGCAGGACTGGCCCGATGAGGCACTGGACGAGATTGCGCTTGATGCGCGGACCTGCGTGGTGGCGCTGAGCCATGACCCAAAGATAGATGATCCCGCGCTCATGGCGGCCCTGCGGTCGGATGTGTTCTATATCGGTGCGCTGGGCTCTGTGCGGACCCATGCCAAGCGTGTTGAGCGCCTTGCGGCGGCCGGATTTGAGGCCGACCAGATCAGGCGCGTGCATGGTCCGGTTGGCCTGCCGCTAGGGGGGCGGCATCCTGCGGAAATCGCAGTGAGTATCATGGCGCAAGTCACACAGGTGCTGCGTGGTGATCTGCGAAGAATGCCTTGATGACAGTACTTCTCGCCATCGGGGGGGCAAGTTTGCCACGCCGCTGCGTGACAGCTTGAAACAGAGCGCGAGGCTTTCGACTTGCATCTGCGCGGCGCGCGCCAGACCTGCGGATCATCTGTATCGAAGGCAACAGGCTTGCTGCGCAGACGAATGCGGCTTTTACAGGCTTGGGTCGGCGCCGCGCCCTGATGGTGGTTGTTTAGTGCGGCCCGACAAGCTTATGCCACGAAGACGCCTGAGCCGAAGGATTGAAAACCTTGGCCCTCGCGCATCACAAACAGGGCGCTAATTCCGTTGGCGCGGGCAAAAGACAACCCTGCGTCCTGTCCCATCACCATGAGGGCTGTAGCCATGGCATCTGCCTGCTCGCAGGACTTCAAGATGACAGTGACGGATGCGGGGGCGGTCACAAGCGGTGCGCCGCGGCGCGGGTCGATGGTATGACTGAGCCTATGGCCTTTGACCTCGACGAAGTGCCTGTAGTCCCCCGATGTGGCAATCGCGCAATCTTCCAGAGTGGTCACCGAAAGGGGCGCGCGATCAGGCGCATCGGGTGTCTCGATCGCGACGGCCCATGGGGCGCCGTTCGCTTGTGTGCCAACAGCCCGGACCTCGCCATCAATGGCGCAAAGCGCGTGGCTGATCCCGAAACCGCCCGCAATCGCCGCGAGCCTGTCAACACCGTAGCCTTTCGCGATCCCCGAGTGGTCTAGCGCGAGCGGGGCGGTCTTTTTGGCGCGCAAATTGTCCTCGTCCAGCGTCAGCCCGTCGGTTGCGCAAATGCGGCTTGCGCTGCTTGCTGCGCGGATGGCCGTCAGGTCGATGTCTCCCTCGCCAAAGCCCCAGGCCCGCACGGCACTACCGACGTTCATTTCAAAGGCCCCCTGTGTCGCCTCGCTCAGGGCAAGGCCGGTTTTCAACACATGGATCAGGTGGTGGGGCAGGTTGACCCAATCGCCCACTGGTGCCGCATTCAAGCGCATCAGGTCGCTGGCATCAGGCCATGTCGACATCTGCGTATCGACGTCCTGCACGGCGTGTTACAAGGCGGCTTGCAGGGCGGGCGTTTCTTGGGCGTCGGATCCGTCAATTATGACAGACCAGCGGGTGCCCATCGTGGACCCTGCTAGCAGCGTCTGGTTGGTATCAATAGACATCTTCGACATAACGGCCTTCTGACTTGAGGCTTGTGACGGATAGGCGGAGTGGCGAGAGGATGTCAGCCAAGGCCGCGCGCACCCCGTCACTCATGTCGCGCCCGCCACAGACCATGATCTTGGCCCCGCTTGCGATGAGGTCTTGCACGGACTGGGCGTCTTGGCGCAAAGCATCCTGCACGTAATGCCGCTCACCGCTGCGAGAAAAGGCCGTGCGCAGTCCAGCAAGCTGTCCGTCATCGGCCCATTGATCCAACTCTTCACCGTAGAACAGATCCGTATCAGGGTGGCGCGCGCCGAACCAGAGGTGGACGGGCGGCGGTCGCCCTGCGCGCGGATGAACCCCGCCAGAGGCCCGATCCCCGTGCCTGCACCGATCAGAATAAGCGGCGCGCGGGTGCGGTCTGCTCTGAAGACGGGGTTGGGGCGCACAAAGGCTTGCACGGATTGACCCACTTGCAAGTTAATGAGTTGCCCCGAACACAAACCGCCCTGATGTTTGCGGATCGCAATTTCGACAAAGCCGTCCGCACTGCAAGATGCCAGCGAATAAAAGCGCGGAATAGTTGACCCCTCAGGCGCGATCCCAAGCAGGTCTCCGGCCTGAAACTTTCCGAAACCGCGCCCTGTCAATCGCTGCCAAAGGCCCGCCTGTGGCACAGCAAAGTGCAAAATCGCGGCAGGTGCCTGCACCGCCTCGCCGTATGCGCGTCGTGACACCAGTGTCATGGGAAGGGATTGCGGCGCCACGGGGCGGTGGGCGAGTGTGAGTGGCAAGTCGAGTGCGGCACCCAGTGCACGCCCCCAACGGGCAAAATCCTGATCGGATTGGCGGTCAACTTCGCCCAAGGGCAGCAGAAGCGACCAGCAATTTGCGAGGGCGGCGGCCTCAAAGTCTTTGGCATAGGCACAAAACGCTGGAAAGCTGCGGTCGCCGAACCCGAGCACCGCAAGCGGCACTGTGGGCTTTGCCGCAGCAAGGCGGGCCAAAGCGCCGTTTGCGGTGGTCGGCGCGGTGCCGTCGCCCCAGGTTGCGGTCATCACGATGATCCGCTGCGCAGCCGTATAGCTGTGCGGGGCAAAGGCCGACAGTGGGGCCATATGGACCGCTTGCCCTGCGGCTTGAAGGTCTTTGGCGAGCGTTGCGGCAAAGCCCCAAGTGCTGTCCGAAGTGGAGCCAGATGCCATTGCGATTGTTGCCCGCAATCTGATCGAAAACGCGTTGCGACACGGCAGTGATGATCTCGTGCAAGTGACCGTGACCGAAGATGGCTGGTTACACGTCAAAAATGATTGTGCCGCTGTTCCCCCTGAAACCCTCACTGGCTTGTCGGGGCGCTTTGTGCGGGGCGATCATTCAGGCCACGGCAGTGGTCTTGGCCTCTCAATCGTTCAAAAGATCGCCGAGCGGACTGCTTGCACGTTGAAATTCACATCACCCATTGCAGGCCAAGCGCGCGGCTTTCACGCGGCGATCCAACTTGGTTACACACTTCCCCAATCATTACGGAACCCCCAATGAGCCAATCTTACGAATCCGCCCATGAAGAAATTCATTACATCAACCGTGCTGGCTGGCTGCGCGCCGCCGTTTTGGGGGCGAACGACGGGATTGTGTCGGTGTCCTCCTTGATCGTCGGTGTTGCGGCCGCTGACCCCAGCCTTTCAGCCATCTTGGTGGCGGGGGCTGCGGGCCTTGCGGCAGGGGCGATGTCGATCGCGGCGGGCGAATATGTTTCGGTCAGTTCACAATCCGATGTCGAGCGCGCTGACATCGCCCGCGAAAAGCAGGCGCTGATTGACACGCCGGAAGCGGAAGAAGCTGAACTTGCGTCGATCTATGAGGCGCGCGGGCTTTCGGCGGAGACGGCGGCGCTGGTTGCGCGCGAACTGACGGTCAAGGATGCGCTGGGCGCACATGTGCGCGACGAGCTTGGCTTGTCAGAGGTGCATACGGCCAATCCGCTGCAAGCCGCCTTTGCGTCGGGCCTGACGTTTACGGCAGCGGCCGCATTGCCCCTTGCGGCCGCGATTTTGGCGCCAGCCGACAATATTATTCCAGCGGTCGTGATTTCGACCCTGATCTGCCTTGCGGGTCTGGGCGCGCTGGGCGCCCATGTCGGGGGTGCACCAAAGCCGCGTGCGACGGCCCGCGTCTTGTTTTGGGGCGCCGCCGCTATGGCAATCACCGCAGGGGTCGGCCATCTGTTCGGGGTGAGCGTTTAAAGCGTAAACCCGTCCAAATGCACAAAGGCCCCGCATATGCAGGGCCTTTGTTCACGTTCATCGTCATGCTTACTTCGGAAGCGTGCCGATCAGCATGACCATTTGGCGGCCCTCCATTTTCGGGAAGTTCTCGACCTTGCCGGCCTCTTTGGTGTCCTCGGCCACACGCTCTAGCAGCGCACGTCCCAATTCCTGGTGTGCCATTTCGCGGCCACGGAAACGCAGAGTGATCTTCACCTTGTCGCCGTTCTCCAAGAACTTGAACACGCTCCGCATCTTCACCTCATAGTCGTTGTTATCGGTGTTGGGGCGGAACTTGATCTCTTTGATCTCGATGATCTTTTGTTTCTTACGAGCCTCAGCCTCTTTCTTCTGAGTCTCATATTTGAATTTGCCATAGTCCATGATTTTACAGACTGGCGGGTTCGCATTTGGCGAAATCTCTACGAGGTCGAGCCCCGCTTCCTCTGCCATTTCCATGGCTCGGTCTGGCGTGACCACGCCTACGTTCTCGCCGTCAGCCCCGATCAGGCGGATATCTGACCCGCGAATACGTTCGTTGATGCGGGGGCCGGTGTCGCGCTGTGGCGGCGCGTTATGAGGTCTGCGTCCTATGATCTTTATCCTTTTGTCGTTCTAAGGGTGCGAAGCCTAAGGTAAACTTCACAGCCGAGGCATACAACCCGCAAAAAAGTCTATTATGGCGCGAATTTCCCCGTAAAACGCCGCTTCCCCTTGATGCAGGGTTCTGACATATGAGCCGCAAGGCTCACTGGGGGCCGTCATGAGACTAAATTGGAGGGACATGACCAATGAGAGCGATCATTATTCTTATCGTTGCGGCGATTCTCGGCTTTTTCGGGTATCAATATGCTGCAAATGGCAAAGGCCCATCGGCGGCGATTGCAGCGCTGACAGGCGCTGAAGCTGAAGCTGAAGCCGCTGCTGCGGAAGCTGCCGCCGCTGAAGCTGCTGCTGCCGAAGCTGCTGCCGCTGAAGCCGCCGCTGCCGAAGCTGCCGCTGCTGCTGAAGCTGCTGCTGCTGAAGCCGCTGCCGCCGAAGCTGCTACTGCCGAAGCTTCCGTAGAGGCACCAGCCGCTGAAGACATGGCCGCATTGCTGACACCTGAAGGCTTTGACGCTGATAAAGTTGCTGAGATGATCAACAACTCCGAGCTGTCTGCTGTTCAAAAGACAGTTCTGACCGGCGCTGTCGATGCGGTCAAAGAGAACCCAGCTTTGCTGGACGCAACTCTGACACGTTTGAAAGAAGCACTGGGCATGTAAGCCCGCGCTACCTTGCACAAACAAAGGGCCGCGTCATCACTGGCGCGGCCCTTTTTCTTTGCGGTGTCGGTCGTTTAACCGACGAAAGCTTTCTCGATCACAAACTGGCCCGGCTCGGAGTTGGCACCCTCATGCAGGCCCGCTTTCTCCATCAACGCCTTGATGTCGAGGTTGAAGGCAAGGCTGCCACAGACCATGGCACGGTCGGTTTCTGGGTTGAGCGCAGGCACGCCGAGATCGGCGAAAAGCTCCCCGTTCTCGATCAGTGCCGTGATGCGACCCATCTTGGGTGACTGCTCGCGCGTTGTGGTCGGGTAGTAGCGGATCTTGGCGAGGTTCTCTGCTCCCAAAAGTTCGATCATCATCTCGTCGTGTTTGAGGTTTTCGATCAAGTCGCGCCCGTAAGTCAGATCTGCCACATCGCGACAAGTATGTGTGATGATCACCTCGTCGTATTTCTCGTAAGTGTCGGGCTCGCGCAGCAAGGACGCGAATGGTGCAAAACCTGTGCCCGTCGAGAAGAAATAGAGCCGCTTTCCCGGCAAAAGCGCGTCGTGCACGAGGGTGCCAACGGGCTTTGGCTTAAGAATGATCTCGTCGCCGACCTTGAGGTGTTGCAATTTCGACGTCAGCGGGCCGTCTTGGACCTTGATCGAGTAGAATTCCAATTCCTCGTCCCACGACGGAGATGCAATGGAATAGGCACGCAGCAGGGGGCGCTGTTTGCCTGTTTTGGGGTCAGGGTCGCCCATCAGGCCGATCATGACAAACTCGCCCGAACGAAACCGCAACGACGCAGGACGTGTCACCCGAAAGCTGAACAGGGTGTTGGTGTAATGGGACACGGCGGTCACGGTCTGCGCATCGGGCAGGGCGGGTACTTTGGCGGCGGTTTCGATATTCACTGGTTTTTGCTCTGTCATAATTCCATCGGCGACCCTGATAGGGGCCGCCCTCCGTTTAATCATTGATCTGGATCAGGGGAAGCCTTAGCCGCGAAGTCTCGCCTGATAGTTGTGCGATTGCCAGTTTGCACGGGCAAGCCATTGGGCCTCGTGTTGGCGGGCGGCAAGGGTGGCGTCGATTTCGACCTCGTCAAAGCCGGACCGCCGCGCCATCGCGTATTGATCTGCGAGCACATGGCCGCGCGCGCGCAACCGTCCCGTGAACCCTGCACGGCGTAGCACCGCGGCAAGGGTAAAGCCGCGCCCGTCGGCTGAACTTGGGAAGTCGATACGGATCATCGGTGCGCTGACGTGTTTATCCAGCGCATCAGGTGCTGTGTCCGAGGACAGATCAACCGCGCAGGCGCAATCGTTGGCCGGGCTGGTGTCGGCGGCCCGGAATCCATGCGCCCAATCGTCGGCGGCAAACCCTTTATCGGTGACAATCACGCTCATGCGGCGACTCCTTGTTTGACGATCTTGCCGTCCTGAAAATGAATGCCGCATTCGGTTTTGTCCTGACCTTGCCAACGCCCCGCGCGCGGGTCTTCATGCGCGCTCACGCGGGTCGTGCAGGGCATGCAGCCGATGGACGGATAGCCCTTCGCGACAAGCGGGTGACGCGGCAGCTTGTGCTTGGTGATATAGGCGGCAATATCGTCGCGGCTCCATGTCGCCAGCGGGTTGATCTTGATCTTGCGGGCGTCTTTCTCAAAGTGCGGAATATCCGCGCGGCTGCCAGATTGGAACCGCTTGCGGCCTGTGATCCAGCCACCAAACTCCGCCAAAGCATCTTCGAGTGGCTTGACCTTGCGCAGGTGGCAGCAGGCGTCGGTATCGGCTTGATGCAGCAGACCGTCCACGTCGTTTTTCAGCATCGCGTCACGGTTTGGCGTGATAACGCGGATATCCGTGAGCTCAAGCTTGATCGCAACATCCTTTTGATATTTCAGGGTTTCATCGAAGAGCATTTCGGTGTCGATAAAAACCACAGGCGCATTTTTGTCGATCTCTGAGACCATGTGCAACAACACGACGCTTTCCGCGCCAAAGCTGGAAACAACGGCCACGGGGCCGATGTGCAGGTCATCAAGGGCGTGGCGCAGAATGGTTTGCGCGTCAGATTTGCGGTGCAACAGGTTGCGGCGTTCGGCGAGTTCTTTACGCGGCATTTTTCTGCGCCTTTTCTGGGTAGAGAATGTCTTTGAATGGCGCCGCGCCAAGGCGGCGATACGCATGCAGGAAAGTTTCTTCCTTACACATTCGCAGATCAAGATAACCCAGAACGAGCCGCTCAATGGCGGGCACAATTTCGTCGGCGCCAAAGCCGGGGCCTGCGCGCTCGCCGATTGTTGTTGTCTCTGTGCCGTCGCCTCCAAGGGTGATCTGGTAGTTCTCGACGCCAGCGCGATCCAGCCCCAGAATGCCGATGTGGCCGACATGGTGGTGGCCGCAGGCATTGATGCAGCCCGAGATTTTGATCTTGAGGGCCCCGATTTCATGCTCCAGTTTGAGTTCATCGAAACGGGTGGCAATCTCTTGGGCGACGGGGATCGAGCGGGCGGTGGCCAGCGCGCAATAATCCATGCCGGGGCAGGCGATGATGTCGCTGATCAGGCCGATGTTTGCAGTGGCTAGGTCTACGTCGCGCAGGGCGGTGTAGATTGCGTGAAGGTCGGACTTGTGGACATGCGGCAGGATCACGTTTTGCTCGTGGCTGATGCGCAACTCGTCGTGGCCGTATTTGGCTGCAAGGTCCGCCATGACGCGCATTTGCTCGGAGGTCGCGTCGCCCGGAGTGGCGCCTTGCTTTTTGATCGAGATCGACACAATGGCATAGTCGTCCGCGCGGTGGTCAGCGAGGTTTGTGTCGGTCCAAGAACGGAAGGCGGGGTTTGCGAGGCGTGCGGCCTCATAGCCGTCTGTTGAGGCTGTCTTGAACAGGGGCGGAGCAAATGCATGTTCGATTTCTGCAAGGCATTGGGGATCAACACCGGCAAAAACGGGCTGAATCTGTTCGAAACGTGCATTCACTAAGTCTTGGATTTTCTCAATCCCGTTCTCGTGCAGCGTGATTTTGATGCGTGCTTTATATTTGTTATCGCGCCGACCTAGCAGGTTATAGACGCTCACAATGGCCTCGCAATAGGGTAGCAAATCGGCCTTTGAGACGAAGTCATTGAGCACCTTGCCAATCATCGGTGTGCGGCCAAGACCGCCGCCAACGATAACTTTGTAACCGATTTCGCCAGCTTTGTTGCGCACAACTTGGATACCGATGTCATGGGCGCGGATCACGGCGCGGTCGGCTTCACATCCTGTCACGGCGATCTTGAATTTGCGCGGCAGACCTTGGAATTCGGGGTGATCGGTGGACCATTGGCGCAAGAGTTCGGCGATGGGGCGCGGATCTTCGACCTCGTCTTTTGCAGCGCCTGCGAAATGATCGGCGGTCACGTTGCGGATCGTGTTACCAGAGGTCTGGATCGCGTGCATGCCGACGTCAGCGAGGTCTGACAGCATGTCAGGCACATCGCGGAGTTCGGGCCAGTTGTACTGGATGTTCTGGCGTGTGGTGAAGTGGCCGTAGCCCTTGTCATAGGTGTCGGCGAGGTGGGCAAGCTGGGTCATTTGCGCGGAATTGAGTGTGCCGTAAGGGACAGCGACGCGTAGCATGTAGGCGTGTAATTGCAGGTAAAGACCGTTCATCAGGCGAAAGGGTTTGAACTCGTCCTCGGTCAGCGAACCGTCGATGCGGCGTTCGACTTGGGCGCGAAATTGGGCGACGCGCTCGCGGACAAAGCCCTCGTCGAAGTCATTGTAAACATACATGATTAAACCTCTTGCTTGCCGTGTGCGTAGTTGGATGGACCGCGGGTCCGGAAGGCCTCGCGAAAGTGGGTCGGCGCGGGGCCTTTGTCTGTCGGCTTTGCCTCCGCGAGGTAGACGCCAACCACGATGCCTTGGTCCGCTTTCGCTTCAAGCAAGCGGAGGTCGCCGTGGGCCTCATCGGTGATCAACTCGGCCTCTGCGATGTTGCGGGTCCATGTGTCGTCTTCGGTAAACCAGATCGCGTCGCCTTCAAGAAGGGCGTTAGCCGTGATGACCTTGGGTGTAAAAGTACGGGACATCAGATGGCCTCCGAAGCGAGAAATGGGGATGCGAAATTGCGCGTCTGGACTGGGAATGGAATGATTTGTGCCGCATCTGGCGCGCAAATGCCTGCGATAAAGGCAGTCGATACGCCCGCCGCGAGAATGGTTGCTGCCTCGGCGTTGACGCGGCCGTCGCCATGCTTGAGGCGCACGACATGCGCTCCTGTAGCAACATGGGCGATCACCAAGGCTGCCGCGTCGTCGGACCCTGCGTCGATGATGGTGGCCTCGCGGCGGGCCAATTCCAGAACCTCAACCGTCACGCGGTCGTCGTGGATGATGACGTCAGCCTTGTCGATGGCCTTGCGGGCCTTCAGCGTCAGGAGCTCCGCGTCGCCCGTGCCGGAACCTACGAAATCGACATGGCCAGCCTTGGGGGCGGTCATGATGTGTTTGTCGAGGAGTGCTTCGAGGCCGGGATGGATACCCGCTTCGCCGTGGGCGTCCAATGCTGCGGGGCCTGCGCTGAAATAGAATTCCGACCAGAAGGCGCGGCGTTTTGAGCCCATGGGCAGCACGTCAACGGCGTGGCGGAAGGACTTGCCGGTTTTCGCAAGAATGCCGAGCGCGGCGGGCAGAGCCTCTTCCAGATCAGCCTTGATGGCGCGGGCGAGGACGGGGGCGGCGCCTTCGGTGCCGATGGCTACGGTCACAGGGTCGCGGTCAACGATGGCGGGGGTGATGAAGGCGCTGTCGGCGAGGTTATCAACGATGTTCACGAGCGCGCCCTCGGTTTCGGCGATGGCGGCGGTGCGGGCGTCCTCAACAGCGTCCTCATCGGCGGCATAGAAAAGGACCGCGCCTGTCACGTCGCCTGGCGTCAGGGCGCGTTGGGTGAGGGTCAGCTTGCCGTCGGCAGCCCAGAAATGGATTTCGGGGGCGGCGTTTTCGGTGAAGACACAGATCTTGGCTTCCGTCTTCATCAAAAGGCGCAATTTCGCAAGGGCCGCGTCGCCGCCGCCTGACAAAACGATGCGCTTGTTTTCGACCGCAAGAAAGATTGGAAAGTGCTTCATAGTCCGTCTCCTCTAAATTCTTACCTCAATATAGAACATATGTTCTGGATTTGGCAGGCTATCGGGGTTAGGTAAGGACATATGTTTGGCTAGCTGTGCAAATCAGTATGATTCTTCCAAAGGAACGGGGAAAATAGAATGTCGGTGCGGATAGACGAGATGGATCGGAAGATTTTACGGGCGATGCAGGCCGATGCGGCGCAATCTTTGGACGAAATCGCGCGCGTCGTGGGGTCAAGTAAGACGCCTGTATGGAACCGGATTCGCAAAATGCGCGAGGCGGGGATCATTGGCCAACAGACAGTGATGCTGGATGCCGATGCACTCGGATTTGAGGCTTGCTTCTTTGTGCTGATCCGCACGTCCGAGCATGACAAAGACTGGCAAGAGCGGTTTTTGGCAGCCTTGATGGCGCGGGCCGAAGTGCAAGAGGCGCACCGATTGGCGGGGGATATCGACTATATCCTCAAGGTGCGGGTGCAGAATGCGCAGGCTTATGACACGTTCTATCAGGCGCTGATTTCAGAAGTGAAGGTGTTCAACGTGACGGCTTTGCTCTCGATGGAAGAGATCAAATCGACGATTGCATTACCGATTTAGATTTGGCGATTTAGACCTGCACCATGAGCCGCTCTAACCCGTGGAAATGGTAAACGTCGGCGTATTTTGGCGGCGTTGAGAGGCGCAAGTCTGGGCGGCGGGTGAAGAGCGTTTCAAGTGCGATTTGCAGCTCCAGTCGCGCCAGAGGGGCGCCCACGCAAAAGTGGATGCCGCCGCCGAAACTGGCGTTCTTCGGCCCGTCGCGCGCTGGGTCGAACCGCGTCGGGTTGGCATAGGCCGCAGGGTCGCGATTGGCGGCTGCGAGAAGACAGCCGATCTGGTCCCCGCGCTTGAGAGCGTGGCCGTAAAACTCCATATCCTCATAGACATAGCGGGTGAACATATGCAGCGGCGGGTCGTGGCGAATGACCTCTTCGACGACCAAAGGCGAGATGGTCCTGTGCCCGATTTCCAGCAGGGTCTTCACGCCATTGCCAAGGGTGTGCACGGTGGCCTCGTGACCTGCATTGAGGAGCAAAATACAGGTGGTTATGAGCTCGTCTTCGGTCAGCTTATCGCCCGCTTCATTGGCCGCAATAAGAGTTGAAATGAGGTCATTGCCTGGATTTTTACGTTTGTGTCCGATGTAATCACGAATATAGGCGCTAAAGGCCTTTGTTGCGGCGACGGCATCGGCCTCGATCTGGGGCGTGCGGCGGGCCTGATACATGGCGACCATGGCGTTGGACCAGCGCAAAAGATCGTCGCTATTGGATTCGGGAACGCTCAAGAGGCGGGAGATAATGCGCACTGGCACAGGCTGCGCATAGGCGGTCAGCAGATCAAAGGGCGCGGACGGGAAAGCGTCGATGGCGTTGTTGCACAGGTCCGCGATATCGGGCGCGAGGGCGGCAATCGTGCGGCTGGTGAA
Organism: Yoonia sp.; assembly: GCA_029252195.1. GTDB lineage: Bacteria > Pseudomonadota > Alphaproteobacteria > Rhodobacterales > Rhodobacteraceae > Yoonia. The sequence continues at coordinate 19,421 of JAQXBV010000028.1, read as the reverse complement.
GGCGCGCAGCACAAGACTGCGCAAGCGGGTGTGGCGCGGTGGTTCCAGCTCAAGCATCGAGTTTGACTCGATGGCGTAAAATGGGGCGAGCGCCTCTGGAATGGTTGGCGCAAATTCGGGCGGGCATTCGCGGCCCATGCGTTTGTCGCGCAGCGCAGCTTGAGTGGCCGCATAGCTGACCGTACAGGCCATTAGATAATCGTCCCAAAAGAACAGGTCACCAGCGGTGCGGCACCGCTCGTAAAACGGGTAGGGGTCTTGCACGAAGACGGGGTCTTTGGGGTTTTGCGCGAAATGGTCCATGGCGCAATCTTTGGCGAGCCTCGCTGGTCAATGCAAGATGTCGCAGCTAAACTTACCCCCATGACAGCCACCTACCGGAACAGTTTGATCGGAATTATCGCCTATCTGGTGAGCATCGCCGTATTGGTCATGGGCGTCTGGTTTTACGGTTTCGGCGCGGGCCTTGCGCAACTGGATAAGCGGGCCGAGTCGGATCTGGCTTTGGCTGCAGACAGTTTGGTGGGCGAACTCGCGCGGTTTCGCGAGTTGGCCGTGTTGACAGCCGACCATCCGCTTGTGCTGGACGTCTTGCACAAATTAGATGATCCCACAGCAGTTGAGCCCGTCTTACAACGCATTGCGGATAAAACGGGGGCGTTGGAAATTGCGCTCTTGGATGCGTCAGGCCAGATATTGGCCGCCACTTTGGGGGCGGACCGTGCGTCATTGCAGGGCCGTGCGCATTTTGAGCGTGCCCTTGATGGCGCCTTGGGTGTGGACCATATGCTGCGGGCGGGGTCGGGCGAGCGCATGTTTGTTTTCGCGGCCCCTGTCTTTGCCGAAAACGGGCCTGTGATCGGGGCCGTACTGGTGGCCGCAGGCGTCGAGGCGGTCGAGGTTGTCTGGCGCGCTGGTGCGGCGGTTTTGTTTTTCACGGATGCGGACGGCGTTGTTTTTGTCGCGTCGCGCTCGGAAATGGTTTTGTCCTCGGTGCTGGAAGGGTCCTTTGTGGGCTACGACGCACGTCAGGTGCGCGAATTTGATGTCTGGCACGTCGACGGCGGGCGCTATTTGCCGCGACAGGCGCTGCATCTGACCCAAGAGCTGCCTGTCATCGCGATGCGCGGCGAGATCATGATCGACACTGCGCCTGCCCGCCAGTTGGCGTTCTTGCAAGCGGCGGCGGTGGGCGCGCTTTGCCTTGCCTTTGGCGCGATCCTGTTTTTGGCCACGCAGCGCAGGCGCACCTTGTCAGAGGCCAATGCCAAACTTGAAACCCGCGTCAAAAGCCGTACGGCACAATTGCTGGAGGCGAACACGGATTTGCGCCGCGAAGTGGCCGAGCGCCGCGCCGCAGAGGCCCAATTGACCAAAGCGCAGGCCGATCTGGTGCAGGCTGGAAAGCTGTCGGCCTTGGGCCAGATGTCGGCGGGGATCAGTCATGAACTTAACCAGCCGCTTATGGCGATCCAGTCGTTTGCCGAAAACGGGGTCGGGTTTCTGGAGCGCGGCAATACGGATGTGGCAGCGCAGAACCTCGGCCGTATTTCCGAGCTTGCGCATCGGATGGGCCGCATCATTCGCAACCTGCGTGCCTTTTCCCGCCAAGAGGTCGAGCCTTTCACAAACGTGGATATTGGCAAGGTGGTGGATGCGGTGCTCGAGCTTTTGGGGCCAAAGATTGCCGAGGCGGGTGTTGCGGTTGAATGGATGCGCCCGAGTGATGTGATCGTGCGCGGTGGCGAGGTTCGTTTGCAGCAGGTTGTGCTCAATCTGGCGGCCAATGCGATAGATGCTATGGCTGCCTCGGATCCAAAAGTATTGACCATAGACGTGGTGCAAGGCACTGAAAAAACGACAATTTCTGTGCGAGATACAGGGCCGGGGATCAAAGAGCCGGAAAAGATTTTTGATCCGTTTTATTCGACCAAGGCCGTGGGTGCTGCCGAGGGGATGGGGCTTGGCCTGAGTATTTCTTATGGGCTTGTGCAAAGCTTTGGCGGCGCAATTCGAGGTCGCAATCTCGCGGAAGGCGGTGCTATATTCACCGTCGAATTGATCCCTTCTGCGCAGGAGAGACCCGCGTGACAACCCGTGTTTTGCTCGTCGACGACGATCCCGCGATCCGCGAGGCCTTAGGGCAGACGCTGGAGTTTGCTGGGCTGGAGCCTGTTTTGGCCGGGTCTTTTGTGGCGGCAAAGGACTGGCTGACCCAAGATTTCGACGGTGTGGTTGTGACTGATATTCGCATGCCGGGCCGTGACGGGTTTTACCTGCTTGATCATGCCCATGCCGTCGATCCTGATCTGCCGGTCATTTTGCTGACGGGAGAGGGCGACATTCCGATGGCTGTGAAGGCGATGAGCAAAGGCGCCTATGATTTTCTTGAGAAGCCTTGCGGCCCGAAGCCGTTTTTGGCGGTCATCACGCGCGCGGCAAAGGCCCGTGCGCTGGTACTGGAAAACCGCCGCTTGGCCCGCGTGGTCGAGAAAGGGGATGCGGCCGAGCGGATGCTTTTTGGCAACTCTGCCTTGGTCCGCGAGCTGCGCGCCCGTCTGCGCCAGATTGCCCGCGCAGGCACCGATGCCCTGATCACGGGCGAGCGCGGATCAGGTACGTCCAAGGTCGCCGAAGTGATCCATTTGCTTTCCGAGACTGCCACCCGTCCCTTTGTTAAACAAGCGGCGGGGCTGCTTGATCTTGCAGGGCTGGACAGCGTCATACAGGCCGCCGAGGGCGGTACGCTCTATCTTGATGAGGTCAGTCGTTTACCCGTCGACGTGCAAGTGGCCCTTTTGGCAAAGATCGAAGAAGGCTTGAATCTGCGGCTTTTGGCAGGCGCGACCAAAGACCTTGAAGAAGATGTTGCGGCGGGCCGTTTTCATGAGGACCTTTTCTATCATTTCGAGGTCATGTCCGTGCGCATTCCGCCCTTGCGTGAACGCAGCGAGGACATTCCGGTGTTGTTTCATCACTATGTGGCGCAGGCCTGCGAACAGGCCAACTTGCCACAGCCAGAGATTGGCGCGCAGGTCATTGCAGGGCTGATGGCGCAAGACTGGCCAGGTAATGCGCGGGCCTTGATGAATGCGGCGATGCGCTTTGCCATGGGTCTGGGGGATGAGGTTGAGGATAAGGGGCGGGGCTTGGCCGAGCAAATGGCGCAAGTCGAGCGGTCCTTGCTGATTGCCGCGTTGCAGCGTCACGACGGGCGGGCAGGGGATACGGCGCAAGATTTGCAACTTCCGCGCAAGACGTTTTATGACAAGCTCGCGCGACATGGCTTGCGCGCAGAGGATTTTAGGCCTGCATAAGGGTGTGTGAAATATCGCACAGTTAGCCTTAACGCATGTGTGGTTTTCCGCACAAACTCTTTGGCGTTATTTGCCGAAACTCTAAAAATCATTCATTTACAATATTTTAACTCCTGCAGTTCAACCGGCAAAACTCCGCTTGCTACTGTGGCGTTTAGCACGCTTTATGTTGGCATCCGCCCCAAGGGAGGGGCGAAGACATACGTTCTGGGAGGAACTCACATGAAGTTTTTGAAGAAAGTGGCCATTCTGGCCGCGATGTCCGTTGCTGCAAATGCTGCATATGCAGAAGGCGGCTGTGACGACGGCGAAGTGGTTGTCAAGTTCAGCCACGTGACTAACACTGACAAGCACCCAAAGGGGATTGCTGCGCAGATGTTGATGGACCGTATCAACGCCGAAATGAACGGCACGATGTGCATGGAAGTGTTCCCGAACTCGACACTGTACAAAGACGAGCAGGTTATCGAAGCGCTTTTGCAGGGCGACGTTCAGCTTGCCGCGCCTTCCTTGTCCTTGTTTGAATCGATCACCAAGTCTTACCGCTTGTTCGACCTTCCATTCATGTTCAAGAACATCGCAGCAGTTGACGCGTTCCAGTCGTCTGAAGCTGGCCAAGCGATGAAAGACAGCATGCAGCGCCGTGGCCTTCAGGGTCTTGAGTTCTGGCACAATGGCATGAAGCAGATTTCTGCCAACAAGTCACTGGTCGCGCCAACAGATGCAAACGGCCTTAAGTTCCGCGTGCAGCCGTCTGACGTGCTGGTTGCCCAGATGGAAGCACTTGGTGCGTCGCCACAAGCAATGGCGTTCTCCGAAGTTTACGGTGCACTGCAGCAGGGTGTTGTGGAGGGTCAAGAGAACACATGGTCCAACATCTATGGCCAGAAGTTCTTTGAAGTCCAAGACGGCACCACAGAAACAAACCACGGCATCATCGACTATCTTGTTGTTGCATCAACAGATTTCCTCGACAGCCTTGATCCTGCGGTCCGTGACCAGTTCCTGACAATCCTCAACGAAGTCACTGTCGAGCGTAACGCAGCCGTTGGCGACGTTGACCTTGCAGCCCGTCAGTCCATTCTGGACGCTGGCGGCACAATTGTTGAGCTGACACCAGAGCAGCGTCAGGTTTGGGTTGATGTGATGAAGCCGGTTTGGACGCAGTTTGCAGAAGAAGTTGGCCAAGAGAACATCGACGCCGCACAGGCGATCAACGACTCTCTGTAAGTCTTGACACTATTTGCGCGGCCCGAGCACGACTTGGGCCGCGTTTTTTGTAGATGCATGTTGGGGGAGACAACGCATGAGCGGCAGTTATCAAGCGACGGGGCCAGTGGGCCGTTTCGTCGACACCTTTGAAGAAACAGCCATCGCCGCCCTTTTGGGCATGATGACATTGCTCACGTTCACAAATGTGATCATGCGCTATGCCTTCAACAACTCGATCATCTGGAGCCTTGAAGTCGTCTTGGTCATGTTCGCATGGCTGGTGCTATTTGGCCTGTCCTACGGATTCAAAGTGACCGCGCACCTTGGTGTTGATGCGGTCACGAATATGTTCTCGCCGCCCGTGCAAAAAGTTCTGGCATTGATCGCTGGTGCGGTCTGTATCCTTTACGGTGTGCTGATCCTGAAGGGGTCTTGGGATTACTGGGCTCCGTTTGCGGACCTGCCGCCGACAACTGGCCGCTGGTTCCCCACAGGGCTGGATTATGCCGCCCGAGGCCGCAGCTTTTTCGAGACGGATCAAATTCCGATGCTCTCGGGTCTGCGGTTTTTGGAAGATATGATCAACTACGGTGAGAGCTACAGCAAATTGCCACGCATGGTTCCCTATACGATTTTGCCGGTTGCCGCTGCGTTGATGCTGTTCCGGATTTGCCAGGCGGTCTACCGCGTCTGGATCGGCAAAGCCGCAAGTCTGATCGTCAGTCACGAGGCCGAAGAGGCCGTCAAAGAGGCTGCGGCCTTGAATAAAGGGGCATAAGCCATGGAAGTCCTTACTCTCTTTATCATGATCATGAGTTTGCTCCTGATCGGCGTGCCGATTGCGGTCTCGCTTGGGCTGTCGTCCATGGTGTTCTTGCTGGTGATGTCGGAAACCTCTCTGGAATCCATTGCACAGTCGCTCTATCAGGCGATGGCGGGGCATTACACACTGCTTGCGATCCCGTTCTTCGTTTTGGCGTCGAGCTTCATGTCCACGGGCGGCGTGGCCAAGCGGATCATTCGCTTTGCGATCGCCTGTGTGGGTCACCTGCAAGGTGGCTTGGCGATTGCGGGCGTGTTGGCTTGTATGATCTTCGCGGCCTTGTCAGGGTCCAGCCCTGCGACGGTTGTGGCGATTGGATCCATCGTGATCGCGGCGATGACGCAAGCGGGCTATACCAAAGAATTTGCCGCAGGCGTGATCTGTAACGCAGGCACCTTGGGCATTCTGATCCCGCCGTCTATCGTGATGGTGGTCTATGCCTCGGCTACGGATGTTTCCGTGGGGCGCATGTTCCTTGCAGGCGTTATTCCCGGTATTCTGGCGGGTGTGATGTTGATGGTCACGATCTATATCATGGCCCGCATCAAGAACATGCCAAAAGGCGAATGGCTCGGCTGGGGTGAGATTTTCAGCAGTTTCCGCGATGCGCTTTGGGGCCTGCTGTTGATTGTGATCATCATGGGCGGCATTTACGGCCACCCATGGATCATGGACGGTGCCATGACATGGAAACCGGGGGTGTTTACGCCGACAGAAGCCGCCGCGGTGGCTGCTGTTTACGCCTACATTGTCGCCACGTTCATTTACCGGGACATGGGCCCATTGGCTGCCAAAGACGGAAAAAAGGCCTCGAACTTGCTCAAGAAGCCTTGGGTGCTGGTCACAGGATTCTTTCATGTCGATACCCGCAAGACCTTGTTTGAAGGGGCAAAGCTGACGATCACGTTGATGTTTATCATCGCGAACGCGTTGATCCTGAAGCATGTTCTCACTGACGAACAGATTCCGCAGCATATCGCCGAAGCCATGCTTGGCGCGGGGATGGGTCCCGTTATGTTCTTGGTTGTCGTGAACGTGATCCTGCTGATCGGTGGTCAGTTTATGGAGCCATCGGGCCTGATCGTGATCGTTGCCCCCTTGGTGTTTCCGATTGCAATTTCGCTGGGCATTGACCCGATCCACCTCGGGATCATTATGGTCGTGAACATGGAGATCGGTATGATCACCCCTCCAGTCGGCCTGAACCTGTTTGTGACCTCTGGAGTTGCAGGCATGCCGATGATGGCCGTCGTGCGTGCTGCGCTGCCGTTCCTTGCAGTGTTGTTCGTGTTCCTGATTATGATCACTTACATTCCCATTATCTCGACCTATTTGCCGACCCTGTTCATGGGCCCTGAATTGATCGTGAAGTAAAGGCGCGCTTGCGCGCGCGATATGAGAGCATGTCGAGAGGCCCCGTTTGGTAAACAAGCGGGGCCTTTTGGTTTTGAGCACAGAGCCTCCGGCGGGAGTTTTTGGGGACATGGAAAATGGCTGTGGGGTTGCATTCTGTGCGTGTGCCGCGCATTTACCGTCCAACTTGTGAGGTGAACAGATGATACCACGGATTAATGCGGCCAAGCTTTTGGCTGGCGATGCAGATGCGATGGCCATGGCGGCAGAGGCAGCGACGGGCGTGGGATTCATGACCGTTTATAATACGCCGATATCACCTGCGTCGGTGCAGGCCGTGATTGATGCCTATGCCGCGTTCTTTCATCTGCCCGCCGCTGCAAAAGCGGCGTTTGATATGGCGCAGACCGGATCAAACCGGGGCTGGGGGGCGGCTGGGGCCGAGCAGGTCGATCCGAATGCCAATCCTGATTATAAACAGGTGTTTGATTGCGGCTTTACCCTCGTGCAGGATGATCCGATTGCGGATGAGAACCTGTCCTTTTATGCGCCAAATGTCTGGCCGGACCAGCCCGCAGGCTTTGCCGATATTTTGCAGGCCTATTACACACAAAGCACCTCGTTTGCGCTCGATTTGCTTTGTGCGATTGCTGTGTCTGTTGGTGAGGACGGCGATTATTTCCGTGATAAATTCACCCGTCCGATGGCACTTTTGCGTGGCAATTATTATCCTGAGCGCCCGTCATGGGCCACCGAGAAAGATTTCGGGATTGCAACCCATACTGATTATGGATGTTTGACGTTGCTTGCGACTGATGGGTCGCCGGGTTTGGAAGTGCGCAAGCGCGGCGGCGGCTGGATCCCGCTCTCGGCCCCACCGGGCGAGTTTGTCATCAATTTTGGCGAGATGCTGGAGATGTGGACATCTGGTCAGATCAAAGCGACACCGCACCGCGTGATCGGCCCCAGGGCCGAGCGGATCTCGGTCCCGCTGTTTTTCAACCCCAACCATGATGCCAATGTTGCGCCGATCGGATCGGGCGAAACGATCGAGGCTTGGGTCCATTTGAAGAAACGCTACGACGAAACCTACGTCCATTTGCAGAAGAAATAGGCAGGGTTGGCCAAGTCTTGTCGTGCTGGTTTTATTGAGAGCCGCTTACTTCGGGGCGGTGAGCGCATCGTCGAATTTGATCGACTCGCCGCAGCCGCATGCATCGACGACGTTGGGGTTACGAAACTTGAAGCCTGACTCCAGCAGGCTGGTCTCATAGTCGATTTCTGTGCCAAAGAGGAACATCTGCGCCATGGGTGCGATCATCACGCGCGCGCCGGATGTCTCGACAATCTCGTCGAGCGGGTTGATTTCGCTGACATATTCCATGGTGTATTCCATGCCCGCACAGCCGCCTTTTTTCACGCCGATGCGCAGGCCCTCAGAGCCGTCTTTGGCCATGAGTTTTGCGATTTGTGCAGCGGCTTTGTCGGTGATCGAAACCGCTTGTTTTCCGGGGATGCCGAACATGAGAAGTCTCCTTGCCCTTTAAAGATAGGGGCGCGTGTGCTGCATGCCAAGCCCTTTGGCAGGACTTTGAAATACTTACATAAAGCCAAGTTCGAGGCGGGCCTCGTCGGACATCATCTCCATGCCCCACTGTGGCTCGAAGGTCATGGCTACGTCGACGTGTTTGACACCTGGCAAGGGCTCGACTGCGTCTGCGACCCATCCGGGCATTTCGCCTGCAACCGGACAACCGGGTGCGGTCAAGGTCATCGTAATGTTGACCGCGTTATCTGGGGAAATATCAATCGTATAGATGAGGCCAAGATCATAGATATTCACTGGAATTTCAGGGTCATAGACAGAGCGGCATGCCTCTACGATCGGCTCGTAAAGGGGGTGATCTGTGCTTGATGGTGTGATCAACGGCGTGCCTTCGACGGGGATGCTTGCGTCTGTCATGTGGTCTGTCCTGCTATTCCTGAGTGTTCATATAGGGTTTAGCGAGGGGGTCGTAAAGGGTGACGCGTGACATGCGCAGTCCGTGCACCGAAAATTCATTGGATTCGGCGTGGCAAACCCCATTTTGCACTGAGAGAAAGGAAGAGCGCAGCAGAGACACTGACCAAGGCGGCGAGGCTGAATGTGGCCCAGAGTGTGCCTGTATCAGCGAGCAGGCCCGATAGCAGGATCATGGACGGCAGGCCCAATTTGAAAATCGCCCCCGTGATCCCCGCGACCCGCCCCATGTGCGCGGCGCTAACGGATTCCTGCCGGTAGGACCATATGCTGATATTGTAAAAGGAGGACACCGCGCCTTCGAGGAAGCTGAGCCCTGCAAGTAGGATGACAGATGTGCTGGCCATCATGCCCAGATAAATCGCGGCGAGAATCAGGATGGGCCAATAGAAGGCCATGCGCGGGCCGATCTTGCGCCGGATGGGCGCTGCGACACTGGCGGTCAGTACGGCGCCGAGGCCAGCGGCAGCGAGCACGAGGCCGAGGGTGAAGCTGTCGAGGGACAACGCGGTTTTGAGTTTCAGCACAAGGCCCACATCGGCGGCCCCAGCGGCGGCATTGGTGAGGATGACTGCGATTGTCATCATGACCAAATCACGGTTGGTGGCAAAGGCGTGCCAGCCTGCTTTGAGGGCGGCCCAGAATGGTGCTGGTGCAGGGGAGGCTTCGGGCGGGCGTACGGCGAAGGCCGCGAATGCGCAAAGCCCCAATAGGGCTGTAACCAGACCCGTCAGATTGGTATGGCCGAGCCAAAGGATGGCGAGGCCGCCCAAGGCGGGGGCAACTGTGCTGATGGTGGAATGCACGCCGCTGGTCAGGGCCGTGGCGTCAGCGAGCTGCCGTTCAGGCACAACAAGGCGGATGAGCGTAAGTTGCATGTTCCCAAGCGCGTAGCCCGTGGCGTTGAAAACGATCATAAAGACTGCCATTCCGCCCACGGAAAGGTGCCCGCTGATCATAGCAAGCCACAACAGGGCGGTGCAGGCGGCGAGGACTGCTGTATAGACGCGAAAACCGGCAGCCTTGCGAATGCGGTCATTGATCACCCCGATAAAGATCGCAAAGAGGATATTGGGGATGAACCCCGCACCTTTGATCAGGGCCTGACCCGTGCCTGTCCCAAAAAATTCGAGCGCAAGCAGGGGCAGCGAAAAGCTCAGAAGTTCAAACGCGAGCACATAGCTTGCGAAAACGCCCATGGCGATGAGGAAGGTGCGGTTTCGGATCATAGGGATTTGTAGGTCAGCTTGTCAGCGCTGCAAAGGGGGCTTGCGCCGTAGTCCTGCTTCACGAGGAGCCCGCGACATTTTGATAGACAAGCCTGTCTGAGCACGGCAGAGCTTGTGCCGCGATCCTGATCCAGAGCTGCTGATGGGCAGAAGGGGCGCGCATATCTCGCTTTCGTACGTCTCTGATTTTCGTGGCGGGTCGTGGCTTACTTTGGCCCGACATAACCCTGTCACCTTTTGGCGTCTCAACTTTCTCATTTTGCTTCCGGTTGGATACGAAAAAATCATGAAGAATGCCGTTATTGCCACCGGTCTTATTGCCTCTTTGACCGCCTGTTCGGGCGGTCCGATCGAACCGATCTCCCAGCCCAGACAGACGTCTAATACGGAGACCCTTGGTATGGTCGCTGCGGGCGGGGCGCTCATTTTCGTGTTGATCGCGGTTAACGCGTCAAAGGCGTTCGAAGGGTAGTGCGGTCACTTGAGTGTGCGTTTGGGTGCAGCGCTGGAGAGAACGGCCGGCATGCGATCTGAAGGCCCGTCTTGCATAGAGCGGCGGTACGACAGGGCGAAGTTGAACTAATTTGCTTGCAATTTCTTCTAGGGGCTTAACTGAACTCTCATAACAAAACGCGAGTGTGTCCTGCAGGAATCCCCAGTCTTTCGGAGCAACCATGTCAACGACAAGCACAGTTCAGATGTTCTATGCGGGCAATTTTGCCGATATGGATACCTTTGAGGGTAATCAGACCAACGAACAGCCTGGGTATGTTTTGGGGACCTATGATGATCTTGTCATCACGGCGGTTTCCGAGGTCGATGTCGACGACGACAATGTCATCTATGACAACGAATATGCGACGGGCGACTATTTGCGCTATGACGTAGGCGGCGGCACGGTGAGCACTGCGCTGGACAGTACCTCGCTTTACAATGCCAACATTCTTTTGGGTGATGGATCGACAATGTCGGTGCCCGTGCTGGTGATCCAAGCGGCCAATGGCGATGTCTTCATCTCGGAATATCCCGCCAATCCCCTTGACGGGTTGGCGATCCAGTCGATTTCACTGTTGAGTTTGAATACCTCCGATGCGGCGGGCCTCAATCGTGGAGCTTCCAATATGCAGAATGCGACGATTGTATGTTTTGCCTTGGGTACTTTGATCGCGACCCAATGTGGGGAGGTCTCTGTCGAGACCCTCAAGGTTGGAGATATGGTCATGACGCTGGATCACGGGTTGCAGCCGATCCGTTGGATCCATTTTCACGAATGCCCGCTAGACGGTGTCGAACGGAGCGCAAAACCCATGCTCATCGCGGCGGGATCAATCCGTCAAGGGGTGCCGTCCCGGGATCTGATTGTGTCGCCCAATCACCGGATCTTGGTAGGCGGGGCCGGACAGCTGGCGATGGACTTCGACGATGAGGCCCTTGTTGCCGCGAAGGCCCTGACCTCTTTGAGTGGCGTGCGCCATATGGCGGGAAAGCGGCATATCACGTGGGTGCATTTTGCTTGCGACCGGCATGAGGTTGTCATCGCGAATGGCTGTTTGACGGAATCTTTGTTGTTGAGGCCGATGGTGATGCAGGGCCTAACCGCCAAAGAACGGCGTGACGTCGAGGCAATTTTTGGCGCAAGGACCGCTGCGACAGAGGCGTTGAACGGCCCTCCAGCGCGGGTGTGTCTCCCTTTCCAACAGGTCCAGCGTGCGCTCAAGTCGCGCCGCCGCAAGCGCGCCGCCCGACACATACCGCAGCAAGGGGCTGGCTGTTTGGACAAGGCTTGGACCGTCGCGGATCGCGCAGGCAAGGTTACCGTGCGGCCATATGTCTTGCATTGACAGCCTGCTGACAAAGGCCAGCCGTTTGATTTCGTCACGATGCCCCTTTTCCTTTTGACCAAGTTGCGGCAAGAGTGCGGAATGGAACAGCGTATTACATTTGATCTGAAGGCCACGGACGGCAAGGCCCGTACTGGCGTGATTTCCACTCCACGTGGCGACATACGCACGCCTGCCTTTATGCCAGTCGGCACGGCGGCCACGGTCAAGGCGATGATGCCCGAAAGCGTGGCGGCAACGGGTGCAGATATTCTGCTGGGCAACACCTATCACCTGATGCTGCGCCCGACGGCAGAGCGGATTGCGCGACTTGGCGGTCTGCACAAGTTCATGAATTGGGACAAGCCGATCCTGACTGATAGTGGCGGGTTTCAGGTGATGAGCCTCGCGGACTTGCGCAAAATGTCCGAAAAGGGCGTCACCTTTAAGAGCCACATTGACGGATCAAAGCATGAATTGACGCCTGAGCGGTCGATGGAAATTCAGAAGCTCTTGGGCTCTGACATTGTGATGTGCTTTGACGAATGCCCCGCGCTGCCTGCGGATCGTGCGCGCATTGAGGACTCTATGCGCCTGTCGATGCGGTGGGCGCAGCGCTCCAAGGATGCCTTTGGTGATCGTCCGGGGCATGCGCTTTTTGGCATCCAGCAAGGCGGCCTTGAGCAGGATATGCGCGAGGAAAGTGCCAAGGCGCTCCGCGAGATTGAATTTGATGGCTACGCGGTGGGCGGTCTGGCTGTGGGCGAGGGGCAGGAGGCCATGTTTGGCGTGCTTGATTTCGCCCCTGACCAGTTGCCCGTGGACAAGCCCCGCTACCTGATGGGCGTGGGCAAGCCGGATGATATCGTCGGCGCCGTGAAGCGCGGCATTGATATGATGGATTGCGTTTTGCCAAGCCGTTCGGGGCGCACGGGGCAGATTTTCACCCGGCGCGGCGTCTTGAATATCAAGAACGCACGTCATGCCGATGATCCAAGGCCGCTGGACGAGAATTGCAGCTGTCCGGCCTGTTCCAACTATTCGCGCGCCTATCTGCACCATGTGTTCCGCGCCCAAGAGATGATCTCGGGGATGCTGCTGACGTGGCATAACCTGCATTATTTCCAAGATATTATGCAGGGCATGCGGGACGCGATTGCGGCAGGCACGTTTAGGGTATGGGAAGCGGAGTTCCATGCGGGGCGTGCGCAGGGTGATATCGATCCGCTTTAGGCATTCCTAAGGATTTTCCGGCGGTTCTACCCTTCCCACGACCAATCACGGCGGCCTTTGTCGATGGCCGATATATGATCGACATAGCTACCTTGTGTATCGTTTGACCAAAAAAAGGAACCACGGGAGCAATGCGCGGGTCTCCGAGGCATAGACGTCACAGCCGCCCTTGGCGCGAGGCTTGAACGCGAGCGTGAAAATCCCAGAGGTGCGGGCCTTGTTGCGCGCACTGCCCATGCCTTCGAATTTGTAAGAATGTTAGAATGGTTTTTCCGAACGGATGATCTCTTCACTGCGGATCGCAAACAGGCCGTTGCCGATTTTTATGCGCAGCTGTCTGACGTTCGGATCATCGGTGGGGGTGATTTCATCGACTATCGAGAGCTCCAAACCTTCGTCATCTATAACCATCTTCTCCCAAAGCTCCTCGGCGGATTTTTCGGAGCAAAAAGCGCGCATGTCGCCCAATCCGAGTTAAAAAAGAGGAGACCCAAAGCGTCAGGGGCAACGGGTTGGGCTTTCAGGAAGAGGCCAAGGGCGATCAAGACGGTGGCTATATAGGCGTGGCGGCGCTGGCGATAAATGCGGCGGAACATGCAAAAACCTCTTTTGCGTTAAGCACATTCTTCTGGCCCGCAACTTTGGTGAAAGTTTGATGGCTATGGGTCACTTCAATTTTTCGGCAAATCTCGGGGTATTCCTTTGCCAGATCGTAAGATTGCTCTGCGATCATACTTGCAGCGGCGCGTCTTGGCGGGCATGGTGTCACAAAATCGTTGGGCTGTTGAATTGGGGGAAAGACACCCCATGTTAAAAAGTCCAAGGGATCAACTACGTTGCCGCGATGCGGGGCTTGGTTGGTTTGCTATATAAGGAAAGAGCATGAAAGAACCACTGAGTTCATCCTACCCCGTATTGCCGCTGCGTGATATTGTGGTCTTCCCCCATATGATTGTGCCGCTTTTTGTTGGCCGCGAAAAATCTGTGCGCGCCCTCGAAGAGGTGATGGCAGACGACAAGCAGATTCTGCTGTCCAGCCAGATCGACCCAAGCGAGGACGATCCTGCGCGCGAAGGGATTTACAAGACGGGCGTTTTGGCCAATGTCTTGCAGCTTTTGAAGCTGCCCGACGGCACTGTAAAGGTGCTTGTCGAGGGCCGCGACCGCGTGCGCATTACCGAATTTGTCGAAAACCCGAATTACTTTGAAGCCGCCGCCGAGTATCTTTACGAAGTGCCCGGCAATGACGACGAGACAGAGGCGCTTGTGCGCAATGTCGCGGCTGAATTCGAGCGTTATGCGAAGATCAAAAAGAACATCCCCGAAGAGGCGATGGCGGCTGTGGGTGACACCACGGAGCCTGCGAAGCTTGCCGATTTGGTGGCCGGACATTTGGGCATTGAAGTGAACCAAAAGCAGGGTTTGCTTGAGACCCTTTCTGTGTCCGAGCGTCTGGAAAAGGTTTATGGCCTAATGCAGGGCGAAATGTCGGTGTTGCAGGTCGAGAAAAAGATCAAGACCCGTGTGAAGACCCAGATGGAGCGCACCCAGCGCGAATACTATTTGAATGAGCAGATGAAGGCCATTCAGAAGGAGTTGGGCGACGGCGAGGAAGGCCAGAACGAGGTCGCTGAGCTTGAGGCGCGGATTGCCGAGACCAAATTGTCCAAAGAAGCCCGTGAAAAGGTGGATGCGGAGCTTAAGAAGCTCAAGAACATGTCGCCGATGTCCGCAGAAGCGACCGTGGTGCGCAACTATCTTGACTGGATTCTGGGCGTGCCTTGGGGCGTGAAATCGCGTACCAAAAAGGATTTGAATGCGGCCCAAGCGGTGCTTGATAACGACCACTATGGCCTTGAGAGGGTCAAAGAGCGGATTGTCGAGTATCTGGCCGTGCAGCAGCGCTCTGCCAAGTTGAAAGGCCCGATCATGTGTCTGGTCGGCCCTCCAGGCGTGGGTAAAACCTCGCTGGGCAAGTCGGTTGCCAAGGCGACGGGGCGCGAATTCATCCGCATCTCGCTTGGCGGCGTGCGCGATGAGAGCGAAATCCGCGGCCACCGTCGGACCTATATCGGCTCGATGCCCGGCAAGATTATTCAGGCGCTGAAAAAGGCAAAGACAACCAATCCGCTGATCTTGCTCGATGAAATCGACAAGATGGGGCAGGATTTCCGTGGCGACCCTGCCTCGGCGATGTTGGAGGTGCTTGATCCGGAGCAGAACTCCACATTCGTGGATCACTATCTGGAGGTCGAATATGACCTCTCGAACGTGATGTTCCTGACGACGGCGAACTCTTACAACATGCCTGGCCCACTTTTGGACCGCATGGAGATCATTTCATTGTCGGGTTACACCGAGGATGAAAAGTGCGAAATCGCGCGGCAACATTTGCTGCCCAAAGTGATGAAAAACCACGGCCTCAAAGCCAAAGAATTTAGCGTGTCTGCGGATGCTCTTTTGTCGATGGTGCGGGTCTATACCCGCGAGGCTGGTGTGCGGAACTTAGAGCGTGAATTGGCAAAGATTGCCCGCAAGGCTGTCACCAAAATCGTGAAGAAAGAGGCGGAAGTGATTGAAGTCACTGCCGAAAACCTAAACGATTTCTTGGGCGTCAAGAAGTATAAGTTCGGCCTTGCTGAAGAAGAAGATCAGGTCGGCGTTGTCACGGGCCTTGCATGGACCTCTGTGGGTGGTGAACTTTTGAACATCGAGGCGCTGCGTTTGCCCGGCAAAGGGCGGATGAAGACGACGGGGAAACTCGGTGATGTGATGAAGGAATCGATTGATGCGGCCTCGTCTTACGTCCGCTCGATTGCCCCTGAGATTGGCGTGAAACCGACCAAGTTTGATGTCATCGATATTCACGTGCACGTGCCTGATGGCGCGACCCCAAAGGACGGCCCAAGTGCTGGTCTGGCGATGGTCACGTCGATTGTGTCTGTGCTCACGAATATTCCCGTGCGTAAAGATATTGCGATGACGGGCGAGGTGTCATTACGTGGCAACGCGATGCCGATTGGTGGTTTGAAAGAAAAGCTGCTGGCTGCGCTGCGAGGTGGGATCAAGACTGTTCTGATCCCTGTCGACAACGAAAAGGATCTGCCGGAGATCCCCGACAATGTGAAGGCGGGACTGATGATCATTCCCGTGAAGCATGTCTCGGAAGTGTTGCACCACGCGCTTGTGCGCAAGCCAGAGCCGATCGAATGGGACGAGGCGGCAGAAGAAGCCGCCGCCGCTGCATTGCAGGCAAAAGGTGTCGGCGGGCAGGGTGCCACGGCCCATTAAGTCTTAAGAAGGGCGGTGAACGTCAGTTTTTCTGGCGCTCACCGCTACACGATCCCTCTGCCTGCAAGACACCGTTAATGCAAGGCTTCCATCTCAGTCGCTCATGCCAATCCGAGATGACTTACGCAATAAAAATTGAAAAACTGCCTTGGTCGCCCTGTCCTGCGGCCATCAATGAGACGACAAAAGCGGCAGCTTAGGCGTCGGGCGGCGGCGCGATGAAAACGTTATCACATGTTCCCAGTGCTTTTGCTGATTTTAAAAGAAATGAGCCAAGCGTTTCCATAGCGCCAGTCAAATCAATACTGGCGAGGGTCAAAAACCCGCCAGAATAAGATGTGGCCCCCCGCCGTCAACAGAGCCTAAGTTATTAAAATGAAAAGATACTTGATCTGTCGGGCTTTGGTGAAGAAATTGGGGCGGGCGAAAAATAGGCGTTGCCTCTTTGCCAGGGCCCAAGACGGCAACGGCGGATCGCTGGCCAGCAGGTTGATGATGGTCGGGCCAAAACAAACGGGCAGCGCGAACTGTCTGCAAGGGCGGGCTTCACTGTTTGGCAAGTTGCAGCGTCGCGAAGGATGATCAACGCGCTGGTTTGTAAGTGTTCGTCCCCGAATGCGTCATTTTTGACGACCACTCTGAGCCACGCCATGCCGCCGCCGGTCAAGAGCCGCTCGCCGCATTCAAAACAAGGCTGTGATCCATATCGCGCCTCTGATTTTTTACGGTTGACGCGTTTCGGTGTATCCAAAGATGTAATATCTTGGGATACGGTTTTTTTGGGCCTGTTTGAGGTCCTGGCCGTGGCGATTAGCATTTGTTGTGCGATCACGCCGGACAATGACCTAACAGACTATGTGCTATGCAGACCTGAGATGCGCGATTGGATGCGGGCGCATTATTTGTTCCGTCCATGGCCCCATTTGCGCAACAATTCATTCTTTTTCGTAATAGCTTATGTGCAAATCCCTAACTGCCTCCTAAGATGGTCCCAGCGAAATCAGGAGGCTGGACATGTCCAATACATCAAAACCGAGTTCGAAAACGGTTAAGCTGAATACGGTTGTGCCCGCTCCCGTGATCACGCCCCTAAACGTTGTGGCGCCTGAGACCAAGATTGTGGGGGCCGCCGTTACGGTGCCTCAGGGCGAAATGCTCAAAAAAGCCGAGTTTCTGGATCGCGCCGTCAGTCGTACCGACGTGAAAAAGCGTGACGCCAAACCTGCTATTGAGGCGGCTTTGGCTGTGCTGGCCGAGGCGCTATCCAATGGCGAGGAATTGAACCTGCCGCCGATGGGCAAATTGCGTGTTGTCAAATCCAAAGATTTGGGAGAAGGCGCCAAAGTCTTGACGCTGAAGCTGCGCACAATGAAAGATGGTGCGGGTTTGGGTGCGGATCCGTCGGATCATACGGACGACGACGATTCTGATGATTGATTTCGTCTGTTACAGCTAATGCATCCCGAACTCTATATTTTACGCCACGGTCAAACCGAATGGAACGCCGAAGGCCGGATGCAGGGTGCGCTCAATTCGCCCCTGACAGCACAGGGTGAGGCCGAAGCGGCCTGCCAAGGTGTCATTCTGCAAGGTCTTGATCTGGCGGGCTTTCAATTCATCTGTTCTCCGCAGGGCCGCGCCGTGCAAACCGCAGGAATCGCTTTGTGCCGCGTCGCCGATTTTATCTTAACCGACCCCAGATTGGCGGAAATTACGGTTGGAGAATGGTCTGGCCGGCTGCGCGATGAATTGCCGATGGAGGATGTCCCCGACCCCTATATGGCGCAATATGAGGCCGCTCCTGGGGGTGAGGGGCTGGCTGGCGTCAAACGCCGTGCAGCCGCGTTTTTGGCTGATTTAAAAGGGCCTGCAGTGCTTGTGACCCACGGCGTCACAAGCCTTGTGTTGCGCGAATTGGTGGTTGGTCCGGCTGCGCTGAGGCCGTCTTCCATTCATGGCGGGCAGGGCACAATTTACCATTTGAAAGGCGGCGTGCAAAAAGTTCTCGAATGACGCTTGCACTGCCCGCGAAGGTGTTCTAAACGACGGCCATCGGGTGATTAGCTCAGTTGGTAGAGCGCTTCCTTTACACGGAAGATGTCGGGAGTTCGAGCCTCTCATCACCCACCATACTTACATAGTGTTTTCCCAAATTTTGAGAAGTGTTTGCTGGTTCACTGAACCAACCCGTTGTTTTACCCCACCATCCCGAAGTTCAGAATATCAGCTGCTTCTGACAAATGCTCCGGTAAAAAACGTGCGTAAACCCTCTGCGTGACTTGAGTTTTGCTGTGACCTAGGAATTGACTCACTTGTTCAATTGGCTTGTGCAGGCACCTGATCCTACAAGCGCGGTTTCTTTGGCCGAAACGGATCTTGGCAGCGTTTCACACTCACAACCGCTGCTGCGCGTTCTGTCAGAGCCAAAATAAGAGGCCGCCGCAAGTTTCCCTGCGACGGCCATTCTCGTGAGTGGTAATTTCAGTGATCAATCGGCTGCTTCGGCACCGCCTGCATCTTTGTTAATTTCTGTGGTCAACAGCGCGTAGCCATCCGCCTTGAGCGTCACAGTCAAGAGTTTCGCGGCTTGGCTGGTTGCGTAACTGCCATTGGGGTTGTCGCGGAAGTGGCCCGCTTCTTCGCCTGTATCGAGGTGGATGCGCATGTCGCCGCCAGCAGGGACGGTGAATCCGTCGAGAGGCTTAAGATAAGCCTCTGTTGTGCCTGCATCCAAATCCTTGATCGTGTAATAGATGCTAAAGCCAGTCAGATCGGCCGCAGTCGGGTTCATCACCTGAATTTCCAAGTGATCCGACGCGTCCTTATTAAGGGCATAGTCGAAGTTGTTTTCGACCAGCGTTTCGCCAAATGTAAACGGTGCTGGGGCACCATCCGTGGCAAGCGTATTTTCGGCAAACACAGGATTGCTATCTGGGAGATCGTTCATTCCGTCGCCGTCCGTGTCAGCGTTCGTAGGGTCCGTATGGATCAGAGGCTCTGCTGTGTTATCTTCCCAGACACGCTTCATCTCAGGGCGCAATTCTGCGTCACGCTTGGCGCGATCCGACGCTTTATCCGGGTCATTCTCCACGGCCAGATGCGCATAAAACGTTGAGGGGGCGA